>NZ_JAVRHK010000002.1:0-528286 GCF_031846585.1 Autumnicola musiva | reverse complement strand
TTCAGAAAAGATTTTACTTTCACCTGTTCATTTTTACCATCCTGGTGACGCATATACATAAATCCAGGATGGATACAGGCTCCTCCTGTTTCGCCGCTTTTATTGATAGCGATCAATCCCACCTGGAAGTTTTTATTATCGGGGCTCAAATCAGTAATTCGCTTTAGGGCAATTTCACAAGCTTTTTGCGGACTCTTACCCTGCCTCATCATTTCCACAATTAAAAAACTGCTCACATTTTTCATAATTTCTTCACCTAAACCCGTTGCTACTGCCCCACCAATTTTATTATCTACAAACAAACCGGAACCAATAATTGGTGAATCTCCTATTCTGCCCGCAATCTTATAAGCCAGTCCAGAGGTGGTACAGGCACCTGCGATATTGCCATTTTTATCCAGGCAAAGCATCCCGATAGTATCGTGGTTTTCTACGTTTATTTCAGGCTGATAGTTTTTCTCTTTGAGCCATTCTTTCCATTTCTCCTTTCCTTCTTTCGTTAACAGATTTTTCTTTTCAAATCCGTTACTTAACGCAAACTGTAGCGCTCCTTCCCCAGCCAGCATCACATGCGGAGTCTCCTCCATTACTTTTCTAGCTACCGAAACAGGATGTTCAATTCCTTTTAAATATACCGCAGAACCGGCTTCACCATTTGGCGCCATAATGCAAGCATCCAGCGTTACATTTCCGTCACGATCCGGAGTTCCCCCAATGCCCACCGTAGTATTTTCAATATTAGATTCTTCCACTCTTACACCAGCTTCAACGGCATCAAGAGCGCCAGTACCTTCATTCAGCAACTGACCTGCTTTTAAATTGGCTTTATCAAAATTCCAGGTTGAAATACAAACAGGACGCGTTTTTTTGATAGTTTCATCTTCAAATGCAAAAGATTTGAAAATGTCTCCGCTGCTGAAAAATGCAATACTTCCTAAACTACTCTTGGTAATAAATTTTCTACGTTTCATTTATTTCATTTTAAAAGAAAAAACCAGTGCCGGTGAATTCTTTAAGTGCTGCGGAAGATTATTAGGAATAACTACACTAATTTCTCCATTTTCATTTTTGAATTTTAAGGACTTATCGAAGCCTACTAATTTCAGTTTATTGCCCGTTGGAACATTATTTGTCCATTTCGCACTCTTCAGGTTCTCTCCTTCCTTCTGTAGTACAATCGCGAAAACCTGATTATCTTTTTTGGTGAAATAAGCATTCTCTTCCTGATAATGATCCATTGCACGCGTACCGTAAATAGCCTCACCGTTAACATCCAGCCAGGCTCCAATTTCTTCCAGCTTCTTGACCACTTCTAAAGGAATAATCCCATCCGGCGTAGGCCCCACACCCAATAACATATTTCCACCCTTGGCTACCGTCTCCACAAGACTATGAATAACAGATCTTACCGACTTAAATTCGTCATTTGGAACGTATCCCCAATTATTGGCAAAGGGCAAACAGCTTTCCCAGGGATTATCCAATTTTGAATCGGGTATCCTGCGCTCCGGTGTCTGATAGTTTTCATAAGGCCCCTGAACAGTCCTGTCGGCAATTATCAATCCCGGTTGGGCTTTTCTTGCCATTTCTGCTATACTATCCATATTTATTTCCTGGCTAAATTCCGGAATAGGTGCACCCCAGGCTCTCACCTCATCATTGACCGTACTTTTTGGCCTTATCCAGCCACCGTCTAACCAAAGAACATCGACACCACCATAACCCGTCATGAGTTCCTGAATCTGATTAAACGTAAAATCCTGATAAGATTTCCATTTTTCAGGATATTCTCTGATATCATAATTTACATTTCGATTGGGTGTCGCGTATTTATCCCACCAAAAATCTTGGTTGTGCCAGTCCGGTTTTGAATAATAAGCTCCAATCATAAAATCTTTTTTTCGGAAAGCTTCAAAAACATATTTGACAATATTGGCTTTTGGGTGATCTTGAAACGGACCATTGGTGATTTTAAAATCCGTTTGCTTCGTATCGAACATGTTGAACCCGTCATGATGTTTCGTAGTAAAAACCACATATTTCATTCCCGCAGCTTCAGCAGCCTCAGCCCATCCGTCCGGATCAAAATTAACGGGATCAAAAACCGAATTCAGGTTCCAGTACCATTTTTTATAATCATTATAGCTAATATTTGGCGGCCTGTCAATCCAGTCTTCCGAACAAAGGGTCCATGATTCCATAATTCCGGGTACCGCATAAAGCCCCCAATGTATAAGCATTCCAAATTTCTGATCCTGCCATTTGTCAAGCTTTTCCAATACCTCTGGATTATCGGGTTTTTGATATTCTGAAGATCTTTGGTGTATATTATCTTCCTGGCCGAATACTGAAACACTCACCAAAAGCGCTATTAAAAACTGATTTATTTTTTTCATAATCTCAAATGCAAATTCCTTAATCTAGTTTAATCTCCTGCTCAATTTCGAAAGTTTCCGAAACCCGAAGATCTTCTGAAGAAGCCCCTATCTCTAATAGAAATTTTCCCGACTCCACAACCCTATCCATATCAATATTATATAAAGCCAAATGCTTCGGCTGAAGTGTAAATTTTACCGTTTTCTTTTCGTCAGGTTTCAGATTAATTCTTTGAAAACCGGCCAGTCGTTTTACGGAAGTCACTACACTACTTCGTAAGTCACTAACATACAGTTGGACTACTTCATCACCCCCCATATGCCCGGTATTCCGAATATCCAACTGAACATTAACCAAATTATCATTATTAGACGCATTATTTTTAACCTGCAAGTTACTATAGGAAAAATTGGTATAACTAAGACCAAAACCAAAAGGGAAAAGTGCTTTTGAATCAATTTCAATATAATCCCTTCTATGAGGATTTAACTGATTGTAATACACCGGCAATTGCCCTTCAGATTTTGGGACAGAAATTGGTAACCTTCCAGCTGGATTGTAATCTCCAAAAAGAACATCGGCTATCGCATTACCACCCTGCTCACCGGGATACCAAGTATCGAGGATAGCCGAAACGTTTTCAACAGGCCGGTTCAGCAATAATGGTCGTCCTTTTATGAGTACAAGAACTGTAGGTGTACCTGTGGCGACCACCGCATCAAGCAGTTCCAATTGTTTGCCCATAAGATGCAACGTAGAACGATCAAAACCTTCACCGCTTTCCATATCGCTCAGAATGTCTTCATTCTCAGAAATGCTTGCCGCTCCAGTTTCCTGATACTCTGTTTTAAAATCTCTCGCACTGGAACCACCTAAAACCACAATAGCCACCTCACTTAACCTGGCCAGTTCCACAGCAGCCCTAATATCTGTTTGTATGGTGTCTCTTACCCCCGTTCCTTTGCTATAAACAACCTCCGCATCTGGCAGGGCATTGCGAATTCCATCCAGAACCGTAAAAACTTTTTCTTCGCTCTGGGGAGCAGTGTAATCTCCTAGTTGATTATATTGCACATCCGCATTAGGCCCCAGAACAGCAATCTTTTTAATGTTTTTGTTTAGAGGAAGCAGGTTACCTTCGTTTTTTAAAAGGGTGATAGACTGTCGGGCAACTTCTAGGGCCAGTTCCTGGTTTCTTTCATTGTTTACTATAGAAACCGCTTCATTTTCATCAACATACGGATTTTCAAAAAGGCCTAATCTGAATTTGATTTCCAGAATTTTTCGAACGGCATTATC
Organism: Autumnicola musiva; assembly: GCF_031846585.1. NCBI lineage: Bacteria > Pseudomonadati > Bacteroidota > Flavobacteriia > Flavobacteriales > Flavobacteriaceae > Autumnicola > Autumnicola musiva. The sequence goes on along the minus strand of NZ_JAVRHK010000002.1, from coordinate 524,611 downwards.
AAGCGTTTTCATATCCACTCTTCCATCTTCGATCGCCTCAAGTAAGGGTTCGTGATAAGCCTTTCCCCCAAGATCTGCATCCACTCCTGCTTTTATGGAAATGGCAGCAGCATCTTCCAATGAGCCGGCAATATGGTGACTACCAAGCAAACCTTCAATACTTCCTAAATCTGAAATTACAAATCCATCAAAACCCCATTGTTCTTTAAGTAGTCCTTTTAACAGCTTTTCATGCGCAGTACTTGGAATACCATCCACAGAACTATAGGCTGTCATAACGGAAAGAATTCCAGCATCGACCACTTCTTTTACAGGATATAACATATTCTGAAATAAATCGCGTTCTCCGGTTATTACGGCTCCACCATTATGGCCTCCTTCGGAAGCCCCATAAGCAATAAAATGCTTCATTGTAGCCACAATCTTATCCTTTTGAGAAACGTCATCTCCCTGAAAACCGGAAACTATTGCTTTACCCATTTCAGCGGTTAAAAAAGGATCTTCTCCAAAAGTTTCTTCCACACGAGACCATCTTGGATCACGGGAAATATCCAGGATCGGGCCATATCCAATATTACCCCCCTGCGCTCGAACTTCTGCAGCAATAGCGGTTGCCATATCTTCGATCAAATCTGGATTCCATGTACTGGCCTGGCCAATTCCTGTGGGAAATGTAGTTGCCCCTATTGCCATGTGTCCATGCATGCTTTCTTCAGCTAAAAGTAACGGGATTCCCAACCGAGTTTCTTCCACCGCATATCGCTGTATCGCATTTGTAGCCTTGGCAGCCTGTTTAGGACTTAACCCTGTTTCAAGCGTTTTTTGAGTCCAGGGATCGGCACGAAGCGTCGCCCAAAGGCCGCCAATATGCCTTTCGGTTATTTCTTTTTTATAAAGCTCGCTAACCGAAACCTGATCGTTCGTTTTTTCATACATAGGCCAGCCCAAGGGAAAAAGCAATTGCCCTGCTTTTTCTTCCACAGACATCTGCATAAGCAGATTTTCTACACGATCGGAAACCGGCAAGTCCGAATCCAGATAGGTGTTATCCACTGCTGCTGAATCCTGTGCAGTTAGATCTAAGCAAAAACATAAGGCTAAAAACAATAAAAATTTAAACCTCCCAATCATGCACGTAATTTTTAGTTATTCTCCTCTCCCCATACAAAATCTCCATCTTCAATCTGCCATGAATTTCCGAAGAAACCGGCAGCTTTGATACTTTCCAAACCTTTAGCAGGCATTTCCGCATCAAATATCATTACATCAGGAAAAAATGTCGCATTCAATAAATAGTCATTGGCATATGCAGCGTGCATCCCTTCCCTTCCCGTGGCGGTAATTATGCCAATAGTAGCTTTTTCAGTATTTGTTCGGGGATAAACCATATAGGCGCCAAGGTCATTACCAGACCATTTTTTAGTTCCGAAAGTAAACGAGTTATTACTCACCTTAAACGGCGCATTTTTAAGTAGTTTCTTCCAGGCAGCATTATTATCGCTGTTCCCATAGAGGATTATATTATTGTCAGGATATTCCGATTCCTTAAAATCGGTATCTTTAACAAGATGTATGGTGCCATTCCCGCGGTACCAGAATTTCTCGGCATCATACCGCGCTCTGTTCAGATACCATTGGTTTTCTTCTTTCGTTCCTTTTGTGGCGTATACAAAAACCATATTGTTTTTGAAGGCGTCCTTAAAGGTGCCGTTTCGCTTTGGATTTTTTACTGATGAAGATGGTTTCTCAGCTGTTATCCAATTTCCATCCTTAAATCTGAAAAATTGCTCCGCTTTCATTTCTGAAACCGGAAAGAATGTATCATCAAGTTTTAGCTCAAGCAAGGAATCCCCGGCCTTTTCAAAATTAACTTTAAAAAGAGCGATGTTTTCGGTAGTCACATATACGGTATCTGCTTCCTTTTCCATGGAAAACGAGCTGATCTCCAATGGCGTTTGTTGTTGCCAGATTTCAAGATAATGCGATCCTTCTGAAACTCCCGGAGAAGCTGTTTTAAACTGAAGTTCATCGATTTCAGGATCTTTCTTTATTTTTCTAAAGTTAAAAAACTCAAACAATGGCGGCCAGTCTACACTTTCACTTCCAAACCAATGCTCCCCATCGGGATACTCATAATAGGCGAAGTCATCATGAAATGTTCCTAGCACCTGTCGCATTTCGCGAGCAATATCGGTGGGCACCACATTATCTTTTTCGCCATGTAGCACATACACTCCGTAATGCAAATAATTTTCCTTCAGTTTTAAAGAACGACTTGTGTTACCCGCTCTCTGTATAATATCTGATAAATCCTGAAGGTTTTGCGTAGGCTGTTTCCCATCCGCCTGATCCATAAATTCCTGCTTGGTCATTCCAAACCTCTCGAAATCAGATTCCGGTCTTTCCCGCATACGCTCTACAAAACCTCTTCGATATTTGATCAAATCGGGATATCCCGCGGCAGGCCCAATCGCTGCGAATCTGTCAGGATAAGTAACCCCTAAATACCATGTGCCATGACCGCCCATAGAATGTCCTGTTAAATAAGTATGCTGCGGATCGGTTTCGTATTTCTTTTCGGCAATCCCCAGAACTTCCATGGCATCCATCCTTCCCCAGTCTTCCCATGCAAAACCAAAAGGTCTTCTATTGGTAGCCGCTACAATGTGCATAGAATCTTTCTGCTGGTAAGCAGCAGCCTGATTGACAGCTTCTACAGAAGCACCATGAACGGTTAAAGTAAGCGCCTGGTTCGAGGTGTTTTTGGTTAATGAAGGGGCAACACTATAATATTGGACACTACCATCCAGATCACTGATAAATGTTTCTTTATGATGTTTATAAGCCGATTTCACGTCCAGACTAATCGTTAGAGTATCCAGCAACTTTCCCTTTTTATCTCTCAACTCAAGAAAAACATCCTGTTTTGTATCTATTTCCAAACCCTGAATTGCAGGAATTTTGAAAGGAACTTTTTTTACATAATCCGGTGCTATAGGCTTAAGATCATAACCAATTTCATTGCCATGAAGGCTGGCTAAAATGCTTCCTCCAGCAAACTCATTTGAACTCACGTTCATAACTCTTAATGCACCCCATAATTCTGTATTTTCTTCTGCAATAAGATCCGGCAGGGTCATATCCCTTTCTGTAAATTGAACGGGAGCGTCGGTTTTTAATAATCTGGCGCGAATACGATTAAATCTTCCACCGGTAAGTAAAATAGGATTATTTCCCTTTTTTAATTGAACAGGAATGAGACTCCAGCCGTAATCATAATGATCACCTTCGTGTGGCATTCCGTTGACAATCGCCGTAGTATGACCGGAAGCTTCCAACACTGCCATTTGATCCTGATCTGATTCGAAGTTCAAAAAGAGATATCCCGACCTGAAATTACCTTCAAACTCGTTGGTTTTATTTACGCTAATTGTATCCCATGATAGGGTAGTGCCATTCTTATCCTCAAAGGAATCCCCTTTTTGTATCATCTTCCCTGGTTTACCTAAAAAAGTTGCGATAACAGGATCGCTTTCAACAGCCTTCACGGCGAAGCTTCCTCTTAAACCGCTCAGTATTAAACCTTCTTCAAAAAGGTGAAGAATTTCACCTTCACTCACTTCATTGATTTTTTCCTTCCCAAAATATTCTACAATATTCCCTTCTCTTTCCTGTGATTCTGTATTTATTGTATGTAAAAAGCAAATTGCGACAAGAAGTATTACTAAGGCGGTGGATTTATTCATTTTCATTTGTTTTATAGGTTTGAATAATTAAATTCTCGCCGAGCAAAAGCGGGTCTTGCTGGATTGTATAGTTGTTGATTTCTTCACCTTTTAATTCCATGGATTTTATCGCATTCCCATTTCCTATTTTTTCAATGATCAGATGAGTCTTGTTATAAAATCTTGGATCTAGGTTTAGCTTAACTTTTTCAAAAGTTGGAGCAACAATAGTATACACCGGTTTTGCAGGAGTTATGGGATAGAAACCCATCATGGAATAAATCACCCATGCACTCATGGTACCAGTATCGTCATTTCCCGGAATTCCCTCAGGAGCATTTTTATAATATTGATGAATTAATTCATTAATTTTTGCTGAAGCTTTATATTCTTTACCTGGAATAAAATTGTACAGATAGCCGTACGCAAAATCAGGTTCATTTGCCATATCGAATTGATCCTTTTCAAATAACTCATCAAGCCTGGCTTCAAATTTCGAATTTCCGCCCATCTCTTCTTTTAAACCTTCAATATCATGCGGAACCATAAAAAGATATTGCCAGGCATTACCTTCGATGTAGCCGGGATTACTGGCAAAATTAGTTCCTGCAAGCGGATCGAATTCTGAAAACCAGGTTCCGTCAGTATTTTTTGGTTGTAAAAATCCAGTTTCCGGATTATACAGGTTTTTATAGGAAGTAGAACGCTCTGAAAATTTCTGATAATCTTCATTTTTACCGAGTTCATTAGCCATCTGAGCAATGGCGTAATCTGCGATATTATACTCCTGCGTCACAGAGACTGGTCCCTTCACATGACTGTCAACTCCAATATAACCTTTTTCAATATATTGTATTAAACCTGGCCGCAACGGATTGGAAACAGTATTCAGAGCGCTTTTAAGCATCGCTTCATAAGCAGTTTGGACATCAAAATCTGTAAGACCTCGCAAATAAGTATCAGCGAACACTATCGCAGCTGGGTCCCCAACCATAGTAAAGGTTTCAGTTGAATTTAATTCCCATTTAGGCAGCCATCCGTTTTCTTTATACATGTCCAGCATGGAGTTTGCCATTTCCAGCTGCTCTTCGGGATAAAGCAGGCTCATTAGCTGATGATAATTCCGGTAAGTATCCCAAAGTGAAAAAGTGGTGTAGCGGGTACCTTCAGTTCTACCGATCTTGCCAGTCCCTACTTCAGGATATTCCCCGTTAATGTCGTTCAGGATATTGGGATGGATCTGCGTATGGAAAAGGGCGGTATAAAAAATTGTTTTTTCATCTTTATTTCCGCCTTCAATTTCGACAACCTGTAATTTTTCATTCCATGCTTTTCTGGTGTTCGCGTAAACCGATTCGAAATTAGAATTCCCGACTTCCTTTTCCAGATTCTCCTTTGCATTTTCCAAACTCACATAAGAAATACCGATTTTCATCTCCACCTGTTGTGGCTTTTTAAAATTGTAGGTCATATAGGCTCCTATACTATCGCCAACCACTTCCCGAGTGAATCCTTTTTTGATACGGGTTTCACCGTTGTAATGCATCCATTGGGATTCTAGGCCGTTGTATTTATAAGGTGTTTTCCATACCCCAAATTCATCGGCAGGTTTAGAGAATTTTGCCACAAAATATACCGGATAAGCAGCCTCAGGATTATTGTAGCAAAAACTACCCACCATTCGCATCCCTTCAATCTCTGTAGGAGAAACCACATGAACCATCGCTCCCTGCTCATTGGTTAAACCTAAACCCAGGTTTAATAGAATATTGGATTTTCCGGCCGGAAAAGAATAGCGGCTAACCCCTACTCTGGTACTTGCAGTAGCTTCTGCTTTTACTTTATATTTATCTAATTGTGCAGAATAATAACCTGCTTCGGCCGTTTCTTCAGAATAGGTGGTTCCATATTTTAAATGATTTGTTTCCAGTTCTCCGGTTGTTGGTATGCTAACAATAACTCCCAGTTCAGGACATCCCACGCCACTCATATTCACATGGCTAAAGCCGGTCAAAAACGTATTTTCATGTACGTAGGGATTGGAAAGCCATCGGCTGTCTTTTTCCAATTTATTCTCTGCTCCGGCCACGTTAAACGGGGAAACACTTGCCATTCCTCTGGGGGCTATCGCTCCGGGATTGGTTGCGCCAAAATTGGAAGTCCCGATGAATGGGTTTACATAGTCTAATAATTGCATCTCCTCCTGGCCTTTTACAATATTAATTGCAAAAAGCATAACGAAAAATAAAGATGTATTTTTTAAACTTGTCATATCTAGTTTACTAATATCTCATCAATAAATAGCCAGGAACCCCTGCGCCCGGAGAAGCTTCGAGGTTCAACGCTAACTCTGATGTATCGAGCTTCCTGTTCTTCAAAGTCTACGGAAAAATCTTTAATAAGGGATTCTGGATTATTCTCGAAATCAATATCCATTTCGCCCACCTTTCTAAAATCAGAATTGTCCGTGGAAACTTCTACAATAATATTCTGCGGAAAATAGATTCCGGCTCCCTGGTGTTCTATGGTGCCTACTTTTATGTCCTGAACTGACTTATTTTCTTCTAGATCTAAAGTCACCACTGCTGGCCTTCTAATCCAACCCTGCCAGCGACCGTCATGAAAATTTTTACTTCCCCTTAAAACATCTACCAGTGTAGTTTCTCCGCTTCCTTTATAACGGTCACTAAATTCATTTTTGTAATCAACCTCAGAGGCTACACCTTTATGGAATACAAATTCTTTTTCCAATTTAGTTCCCATAGGTTGACCATTCTTAAATACTGCCGCTTTTAGAATAGCAGAGGTATCCAGAGATATTGGATTTTCGTAAACAGGAGAATTGTTATTTAATTCCTCATTCAGCGCATAACGGATTTGCTGATCGGGAAATTCCGCTTCCATGGTTATTTCAATACTTTTTGAATCGAGATTGATTTTAGAAGAGGGGGTAATAGCATAAGCGCTTTTTGCATAATTGATCCCCATAATATCAAAACGCTCCATCATCTTTTGAACCCTTCTCGCATAAGCATTCCAGTCTAATTTCTCTTCAGGAGTCCAGACTACTTCAGAAAGAGCTGTTAGTCTGGGAAATAGCATATATTCTGATTGCTCTTCTGTAGGAATATATTCGGCCCATAAATTAGCCTGCCCCCCTAAAATGTGTTCTTTTTGTGCTGTGCTCATGGAATCCAAAACAGGTCTGAATTTATAAACCTGGCTCAGCGGTGTAAAGGCATTAAATGCAATAGGCTCATTATCTGGATTACCCTGATAATAATCAAAGTACATATGACTAGTTGGAGTCATCACCACATCATGCCCCTCTTTGGAAGCCTCCCAGCCTCCTTCAAAACCGCGCCAGCTCATTACGGTGGCTTCTTCAGGCAATCCTCCTTCCAGAATTTCATCCCAGCCAATCAGGGTTCTGTCATTTTCCGCAAGAAAATTCTCCATTCGCTGCATAAAATAGCCTTGTAATTCTTCAACCCCGGAAAGCCCCTCTTCACGGATTCTACGTTGGCAATCGGGACAACTTTCCCAATTTGTTTTGGTGGCTTCGTCACCACCCACGTGAATATATTCCCCCGGAAAAAGAGGGATTACTTCAGTAAGCACATCTTCCAGAAATTCAAAAGTTGTTTCCTTCCCAGGGCAGTAAATACTGGTAATAGGCCAGACGCCCCCCGAAGGGACCGCAATAGCTTCACCCGTACATGATAACCAAGGATAAGCTGCTATGGCACTCATTACGTGCGCTGGCATTTCTATTTCTGGTACAACCCGAATACCCAAATCGCTTGCATAAGCCACAATTTCTTTTATCTCTTCCTGTGTATAAAAGCCTCCAAAAGTGGCCTCGGCATTCGAATCATTTTCAGCTCTGGCATTCCAGTGCTTGTCTTCCTGGTCTACCCGGAAAGCTCCGACTTCAGTAAGCTTTGGATACTTTTTAATTTCGATTCTCCAACCTTGATCGTCAATAAGATGGAAGTGAAAAGTATTCAGCTTTAAGAAAGCCATACGATCAAGGTGTTTTTTTATATATTCTTTATCGAAAAAATGCCTCGAAACGTCCAGCATGTTACCTCTCCAGCTATATTGCGGAACATCTGAAATGGAAACATTAGGAATAAGCCAGTTTGTATTATCCACAAATGACTGACTTTCTATCTCCTTAGGGAGCAACTGCCGGATAGTTTCCAGACCATATACAAAACCAAGGTGGGAACCCGATTCAAGAATTACCTGATCATTAGAAACATCAAGATTATAGGCCTCATTACCAAGTTTTGAATTGAACTTTAACTGAATAAAATTCTCCTCCGGAGTTTCTTTAACAGTTTGCAATTGAAAACCTGCAGCCTGGTCAAAAAGATCAGTGATTATTGGTGTTATTATTTGCAGACTATCCTCGGCAAGTACCAATTTAGTTTCTGAATTTACGCTGAAGCTTCCTTCTCTTAATTCCAAATTTTTAGGCTTTGGGATAAGGACCAAGTCATCTTCAGTAAAAGATCTTCTTTCGGTTTCTTCACAACCCTGCATGAAAATGGCTGATAATAGAACCAATATTCCGATTCTGAATCTTAATTTATTACAAATACTTTTCATTTTATTTAGTTTTTGAATATCGTACAACTTTTAATTTCTCATCTGTAAAGGCACCGCCATCAAAGAATGAAACACCTCTGGCTCCATTATTTTTTGCCTGATTTATTGCTTCCAGAAGTTCTTCGGGAGACATTTCAGGTATATAAACTCCAGTATGCAGTTCTACATCTTTGGCTTTTAAATCTTCTACCCCTTGCCTGGTGGCAAAACCTATCCATTCCAGTTCTTCATTATAAAAATTGTTATAGATCATTGGGAGGACCATATCGATATCCCATTTATCCCAGCGTTGACGTACCATATGATCTGCCATTTCAGGATATGGAAAAACCGCTGCGCTCATATTCTTTCCGTTCTCATGAACAATTTTATACGAATCGTTCACAACACCCCTTATTTTATTCAAGCGGAACTGTTTCCATTCTATATCCAGTTCAGGATGTTCCATCTGTCGCGGATTTTTATGATGATTTTTTTCAAATTCGGCCACACAAACATCGCAGTAACAGTAATCGAACTGAGGAAGCTCCGTATTTTGCTCGAGTTTATATTTTGGCAGTAACCCAATAGGCAGGAAAATATCCGGAAATCTTATATAATCCAGATGAACGGTTTTTATACCCTCCACTTTCGAGAGTCCTTCAACAAGATTTAAAACATGGTTCCTCGAAGCTTCCCTTGTAGGACAAAGCCACTGATAATAATCTACATATGGACGGTGGTCGAAACAGGATTCTCCGTTTCTGTTTACCTGATACCAGTCCGGGTGCTGTAATGCAATAGTATCTCCCGGCCGGTTCATAGCCATAATCCAAGCGTGGACTTCCAGGCCTTCATCTTTAGCCAGGGGGGTTAACCTAGACAGAAGTTCTGGATCGGTATTGGTGTTGATAAGGACCGCATCCAGCCCATTATCCTTATACTTTCTGAATTCCTGGGTATAAGATAAATCAGATCTTTTTGTATCTGCGGTGATCCAAGTCCAGTATTTAAAATTGGACTCGTTCGATGTTTCCCGGGCTACATCCCTATCAAGATTTTGTTCAACCGAATTAGCTTCCTTTTTACAGGAGCAAAAAAGGTAAAACCAGCATAAAATAAAAATCAATTTATATTTCATAATACTTTTAGTCATTTACGATTTCTTTAGTTTTCGTTATATCCATAAAATCCCCATTTTCTTTAATCAAATACTTATTTCCAGAAAAAGGGCTTTCTACAATTATATTATATCCTGCAGAATGCTTTTCAATTTGAAATTCAACTCTTTTACCTTCAACCCATATGGGTAATCCAGTTAATTCAGCTACAGAAGTTGCCCATTCACCATCCCTTTTAAAATAAGATTTCTGTGCCCGGTATAATTCATACATTTTCCAGCGAATGGCTTCATCCTTTGGTATTTCGAAAACTATCTCTTCAGAAGGTGGCACATCACTGAAGTAAACATAGCCCCAATGCTCCGGCTCATGCATATTTATTACACCCTGCGGCGACCAGACCCAGTTATATTCAGGAAGATAATTGCCATTTTCATCCTGTTTTCTGAAATATCGATTATTCTTTAAACTGTGATCCCAATTAACACGTGAAAAATTAACACGCCAGAAGTCATTAACCGGGATTTCCCCTGTTTCCGAAGCTTCGGTAAGCACCTCCCAAGGCATGGCGATTTCAACTTCCCAGAATATATCCTCATCCTCAGGGTTATTGAGGGAACCTTTAATATTAACTCCTGTTTTGAGTCCATTAATATTCCAGCTATCTACGGCGTGTCCACCTTCGCGATATGCTTCCACCAGCATTAAATCCCAAACCGTATTAAGAGCGTTCATCTCCAGTTCCATATATTTTTGTGAATCACCATCGGGATCTAAAAAAACTTCGAAATCATTGTTATAGAAAATTACAGTATCCCTTTGCTTTAATGTTGCCCAAATATGTGGTTCTTCCATTCTTGCATAGATATAGAAATAATCCTCGTCCCAGAGCATTTTGACTCTGGTACTAAACTTTGTTTTTTTATCCCCTTCAATGTCTGTAAATTCTTCCGTCCATCTAGTATCAATCCAATCCTCTTCATCGGCCCTACCGTCAATTACAATTTCGGATAGGGTCTTATAAGCAGCGTAACTCCTGGGCGTTTGAGCCATGAGTGAATAGCTGGCGAGAATTAAAAAAAATAAGAATGGAAATCTCATTTTAAAGTGTTTTGTTTTACGTATTCAAGAACTTCGCTGATTCTTCCGTAGGCTACTCCGGTCACTGTATCTGCAGCACCATAATAAAGAGCAAGTCTATCTTCTTCTATTGAATGCAAAGCTGCGCAGGGAAAGAGAACATTGGGAACATCACCGGTGAGCTCATATAATTTTGCCGGTGCAAGGAGATAAGGCTTTGAACGGAATTTGACTTTATCGGGTTCATTTTCTTCTAAAATTGCTGCCCCTATAGAATACCTGAAACCATTGCAGGTAGCGATGACCCCGTGATAAAAAAGCAACCAACCTTCTGCAGTTAAAATTGGTACAGGGCCAGCCCCTATTTTAGTGCATTGCCACGCACTCTGTTCGAAAGGGGCAACCTTCATCACACAGCGATGCTCGCCCCAGTATTTCATATCTGGACTGTAACTTATATAAATATCACCAAAAGGAGTATGGCCGTTATCACTTGGTCGGCTGAGCAAGGCATATTTTCCATTAATTCTTTTCGGAAAGAGAACTCCATTCCTGTTAAAGGGCAAAAAGGCATTTTCGCACTGAAAAAATTCTTCAAAGTCGAAAGTGTAGCCAATACCAATCGTTGGACCATGATAACCATTGCACCAAGTAATCCAATAGCGGTCTTCTATAAAAGTGACCCGGGGATCATATTTATAGTCTGATTCGATCATTTGAGTATTACCAGGCTGCATTTTTATCGGCTCGTGGTTAATATCCCAATTGATCCCATCCTTACTAAAGCCGGCAAATATATTCATTTGTACCGCTTTGTTATCGCAACGAAAAACTCCGGCAAATCCATCCTTGAAGGGTACAACCGCACTGTTAAAAATACTATTAGAACTGGGTATTGCGTACCTGTCGATTATCGGATTGCTGGCATGGCGCCATAAAACATCCTTACAGTTCTCAGGACTATCCTGCCAGGGTATATTTTTCATTCTTAATTTCTTTAAGATTTTTTACTTTATCCAACCAGGTAAATTTTAAAATAACTGTACTTAAAATGAACACCAGGAATATAATTCCGAAATTTTCATCGTCTCTTATAAATAAATAAATAGGCAGCAAGATCATACTGGACTGCCAGATAATCCCAATCGACAATTGAACATATCCAACCAGAACATGTCATTTTCTGTATATTTTTATCCTCGATATGCTCCCTCACTGGCTTCCAGAAACCCCATGGCCTAACCACTGTATAAAATGATTTTAGAGTCTTTATATCTGTTGGTTTGCTTAGGTAGGTTACCAAAAGGCTGCCAAGAAGTGAGAAACCAAAGATTATCGAAAAAAGATAAATTGCCGGGATTTCAGAAATTTCATGTAAGGTAGAACCAGGATTTAGATTATTCTTATTCTGGTCCAAAATAAATTGTACACTGGTTAAGAAAAGGCCGGCCAGCATTCCCCAGAAATAACCCCAACCATTAAATCGCCACCATACCCACTTCAAGAAATTAGCAGCAATGTATACTACATAGAACGCACTGGTGATCCATAGGGTAATGGAGTTGATTGATTCTGCAAAGAAGCCCATGAAGACACCTAGTGCTACAACACCAAAAGAAGCCAGATAGCTAGCTTTCACATAATGTTTATCTGAAGCGGAAGGTTTAAAATATTTTTTATAAATAGCATTTGCGATATATGCGGATCCGGCATTCACAAATGCTGAAAAAGTAGACATAAAAGCAGCGAGCAACCCTGCAAGTAAAAGACCTTTGATCCCTATCGGAAGATGATTATTAATCACTTTAGGAAGAACTACTTCCAGATCATTCCCTGTTACCCCGCTATTAGTTGCCATCTCCGGTGCTACGAAAGCCAATCCCAATACAATAAGCAGATATCGCGGAATACACAAAATAAGATTAGTAAAACCGCTCATATATGCTGCCTCTATCAAGCTTCTTGTAGAAAGGATGCGCTGCATATCACACTCGAAGGGTGGACCTGCAATACTCGCAAAGAAACCCTTGAAAAGAGTCATCCCTATAAACGCACCAAACATTTTATAGCCCTGCGTATCAATAAACCTGTTAAATTCTGAATAATCACCGGTCCAAAAGCCAGTTAATTTTTTGCCAAAAAGCACATTTTTCCATTCTCCCGGTATTAATCTGGCAATTTCAAGATCAGTGAAAGCAAAAAAAGTATAGCCGGCTACCAGTAATCCTGCCAAAACCATAATTAAATATTGTAGAACTTCTGTGGTCACTACGGAAAACATTCCCCCTTTGACCGTATGAATAGTGGTGAAAAAAATTACAAGCAGAGCATAGGATTGTTCAGAATTCAATAACGTGCTATTATTAAAATTCAGACTTAAATCCCATGGCAGGATGACAGTCATAAATTTTCCTGCTCCTTCAAAAAAATATGCAATAAAACCAATAGATGCCACTACTGCAAAAACAGCCACGATAGGATGAGAACCCCTTCCGGCCTTTCCATCACCAAACCGGGTAAGAATCCATTCCGAACCGGTCATCACTTTAGATCTCCTAATCCAAACGGCCAAAAACATCATAACAAACACCAGGTTCCAAATAGGCCACATCCACATAAACATAAAACTTTTTACGGAAACATCAAACATTCCTAAGCCATTACCCAAACCCAAGTAATACCATTTGATGCTTTTACCTCCAAGAAAATAAGAATCAAGCCCGCGGCTAGCCTTCCTGGAAACCCAGACACCAGCTCCCAGAGTAAGAACTATATAAATGAAAATAATAATTACATCTATGATATGCATTTAATACTCTTTGTTAAGGCCCCAGTTTTTATTCGGTTTATTCCCCATTTCGAAAAGCAGTTTCCCACCATTTAAAATCTCCTCGTGACTAATAGAGGTTCGGTTGAACGGCTCCCCATTAAATTCGGCAGATTGGATATAGTAATTCTCAGAAGAAACATTTTTGGCTTCGATAACGAAGGTTTTCCCATTATCCAGAGTTATCGTTGATTTTTCGAACAGTGGCGTTCCTATTTCATAACTGGCACCAGCCGGATTGAAGGGATATAAACCCATAGAACTAAACACATACCAGGCAGACATTTGCCCTGCATCCTCATTTCCACTATAGCCGTTAGGTGTGGTATTGTACTGTGAATCCAGAATCTGTTTTACCCAGTATTGCGTTCTCCAGGGTTTCCCTGCCCTGTTAAAAAGATAAGCGATATGGTGGCTAGGTTCATTTCCATGAGCATATTGCCCTATTAATCCCGAGATATCTGCAGAAGCCTCCTCTCCGGTGATTTCAGAACTTTCGGTAAAAAGTTGCTCCAGTTTTTCAGTAAAAGCATCAGCACCGCCAAAAATTTCAACAAAATTTTCAGTATCATGAAGCACAAACCAGCTGTGCTGCCATGCATTACCTTCGGTATAGTCGGTTTCGGTCATATGCTTGGAGAATTTTGGATCAAACGGTTCCCTCCAACTATTCTCCGTAGTATCTCTACCTCTCATAAACTTTGTTTCCAGATCGAAAACCTTCTCATAAGCCCTGGATCTTTCCAGGAAGTACTCATAATCTTCAGTCTTATTTAGGGCTTTAGCCATTTGGGCCACGCACCAGTCGTTGTAGGCATATTCCAGGGTCATGGTGACCGATTCGTCCTGCTGATACGGGATAAATCCATACTTTCTATAGGCTTCTAAACCACGTTTATCCTGCATCATGGTGTTTTTCATGGCATCATAAGCCTTTTCCACATCAAAATCACGGATGCCCTTAAAATAGGCTTCGGTAATAATAGGGATCGAGTGATAACCCGTCATGGTATTGGTTTCATTACCATAAAGGGTCCAAACAGGCAGACTCTTGTTTACTTCATAATAAACAAGCATAGATTTGATAATATCCGCAACTCTTTCCGGCTGTAGAATGCTTAATAGAGGCTGCTCTGCCCTGAAAGTGTCCCATAAGGACAAGGTAGAATAGGCATTGAAGTCACCTGTGGCAATACTGTCATTTTCTAATCGAAACTGACCATTTGTATCACTAAATAAAACAGGTGAAAGTTGGGTATGATATAAGGCTGAATAAAAAATTGTTTTTAAAGAATCCTGAGGTGTCTCTATTTCAATCTTATTCAAAACGTTATTCCAATTATTGAAGGACTCCTCTTTTTGGTAACTAAATGAATTTTCCGAAGAGTTTAAATTTACTATTGCATTTTCAATGCTTACCGAGGAAATAGCCAACCTCAGGTCCAGTTCTTTGACATTTTCAGGATCAAAAAATAATTGAACAGATGACTTTCGTCCGGTAACTTCAATACTATCTGATTTTTTTAAATCTGAATAGAATTCGCTTCTAACTACAGGTTCAGAAAATTTCAGCACAAAAAATAACTTCTGATTTTTTGCCCATCCGCTACTATGGCGGTGGCCAACTAACGTACTATCATTTTCAAGTTTGATATTGGTGTTTACAGGCCGGTCCCAGTTTATCGCAAAACCCAAATCCATAATTACCGAAGGTTCTCCGGAATCAAATGTATAATGGTGATAGGCCACTCTTTCTGAAGTGGTCATTTCCACTTTCACATTAAAATCATCCAGAAAAACACTATAATAACCAGGCTCTGCATTTTCTTTTTCATGGGAGAATTTTGATATATAGGGAATATCGTTTCTTTCCTTGACCTTTTTTGAAAGATCAATAGGCTTATTCACCGGCATGACCAATAAGTCTGCAAGGTCTCCAATCCCGGTTCCGCTTAAATTGAGCGCAGTAAAACCCGCTACCAGGGAGTCGGAATAATGATAGCCGGAACACCAGTCCCAACCACTCAAACCATTCACAGGACTCGCCTGGATCATACCAAATGGAGATGATGCTCCGGGAAAGGTATGTCCGTGGCCGCCAGTACCAATAAAGGGATTTACAAATTTATTGGCGGAAAAAGTGGTGCTAGGATCAATTTCTTCATCTGTTCTCTCCTGGCAGGAGAATAAAGTAAATCCCAAAAAAAGAAGTAGCAAAAATTTCAATTTTATCGAGAACTTTTGTCTTTTTAATTCTTGATACATTCAATTTAATTTACAGGTTCAATAATATAGCTGAATTGATATGCCTTAAACGGCATCATATTTTTATCCATAGGCGTTGCACCCCAGCTTTGTATTCCTCCCACACCCATTTGATCCAGGTCAATATTCAAATAAGTTTTACCAGAAGGCTCTAACAATCTTGAATGCTGCTGGCTTTTTTCAGCAGAAGGATAAAGCTGATCCCAGCTGTAAGGAATTACAGAAAAATTGAACATTTCACCATCCATAACTACTCGAAAACCATTACCTCTGGAATCGATGATTTGCAACCAACGGGTATCGGTCCTGTTACCGGATTCCTGAGGTCTTATATATGGATGATACATTTCTTCTACAGATTTTCCGTAAACACCTAACATAGCACTGGTTTTCCGGTCTTTATAGCTTTCCCAGGGGCCCCTGCCATACCATTTCACCTCATCAAATTGCTCTGGGAGGATAAAGCGATTTCCGAATTTCATTAGATACTCATGTTTATTTGAAAGGGACTGAAAATCGTTATCAATTTTTATTTTTCCTTCTTTGAAAACGGAAATAGTCTGTACCAGCTCAGCATCCCCATTCAGAATGTCGAAGATTAAGGATATTTGAAGTACTCCTTCAGAATTGGTTTCATATTCCATATCCTTGAGCTTTTGATCTGGCTGCTTCAGGTAATCAAATTTCCTATTGTAGCCCGCACCAAAGTCATTATCATTTAAAGGACGGAATAAAGAAAGTTCCAGACCTTCTTCAATAATTATTTTTCCTCTATAAATAAAGTCTTCTAAAACCCCGGTCTTTTTATCTATTTCAAAAGAAAACCTCCTGCCTGAAATTTTTAAAATTTCATTTAAATCTTCTACGTCAAACTCTTCTGCTTCCAGTGGTGTAGCTGAATTATATCCCTGTTTTACTAAAAATTCTTCTTCTGCCATGAGCGTTCCGGAATCCAAAAGACCAATTTGCTGGTTTGTGAATGCTTTTACTCTCAAAGCATATTCTGCATTATCTTCCGGAATCGTAAAAGGAATTTCTTTTTCCGTAGTATTCTTTGCCGGAAGAGCTATAGATTCCCATTCCTCTACTTCAATCACTTCTCCATCTTGAAGCAGTTGTAGCTCATAGCGGTAATTCGACAAATCCTTGAAGAAATGTTTGTTTTGAATGATGAGTCGGGTACTATCCCTATTTATCTGAAAACCAACTTCCTGATACACCTTTCGTACTTCATAAGCATGTGGATTCCATTCACGATCTGGCATCAATAATCCGTTGATCAGAAAATTATTGTCGCTTGGCGTATTTTCGTCACCCCAATCTCCTCCATAGCCAAAAATAGTTTTTCCTTCAACCTCTTTATAAATTCCCTGATCTACCCAATCCCAGATGTAACCGCCTTGGAGAGACTGATATTTTTCGATATTATCCCAGTATTCCTGGAAATTGCCCATACTGTTTCCCATGGCGTGAGCATACTCACTCATAATGTAGGGTCGCTTAGGATTGTGAGTGGCATAATATTCTAAATAATCTGGATGTGGGTATTGTGGAACAATGATATCCGTATTCCATTCTGTAGTAGAACGTTCATACTGTACAGGCCTTGTGGGATCGAACCCTTTTAGCCAGTTATAAGCTTTGTAAAAGTTATAACCATTGCCAGCCTCATTTCCCAGACTCCATGCGACTACCGAAGGATGATTTTTGTCTCTTTCTACCATTCTTTTTATGCGCAAAAAATGTGCATACTCCCAATCGGGATCATTACCCAGTGTTTTTTCCGGGGAATAAAAAAGACCATGGGACTCCAAATTCGCTTCATCGATAACATAAAAACCATGCTGATCACAGAGGTCATACCACAAAGGATCATTAGGATAATGGGATAGTCTTACAGCGTTGATATTGAGCTCCTGCATAATTTTAATATCGGTAAGCATTTGCTCTCTGGTCACCACATGATGCGTTTCAGGGTGAGATTCATGTCTATTTACACCTTTAAACCATACCGGTTTTCCGTTAACCAGGAATTCATTCCCTACGATTTCATACGATCGAAATCCTACTTTCTGGTTAATTACTTCCTGAAGTCTACCCTGAGGATCTTTTAGTGTAATGACTAAATCGTATAAATTTGGAGTTTCGGCAGACCACGACTGAACGTTTGGAAGTAGTGTCTCAAATCTTAATATAGTTTTTCCTCCTTTTCTGGCCAGGCCAATAGCTCGCTGGGATTCTGAATAAATATCTAAACCTTCTTGATTGAGCAACTTCACATTAAGCCTTGTATTGCCTAAGTTTTCATTTACATGACTCCACAACTCGATATCTGCAACGAGCCTTCCATCACGGTACTCATTTTCTAACTTAGTTTTAATGAACATATCATAAACATGAGCTTTGGGACGCGTATATAGATAGACACTACGTTGGATTCCACTTATTCTCCAAAAATCCTGAGCTTCCAGATAACTTCCATCGCTCCATCGTCTTACCTCTACAGTAATCAGATTTTCACCTGGTTTTAAAAATTCGGTTAAATCAAATTCCGATTCCAACTTGCTATCTTCTCCTAATCCTACATATTCTCCATTTACATAGAGTCGAAAAGCCGATTTAACCGCACCAAGATGAATAAACACCTGTTGGTTCTGCCATGAATCTGGTAACTGAATTTTTTTTCGATAGATACCGGTGGGTTGCGTTTCTTTTTTGACAAATGGCGGTGTAGGGTTTTCTGTGGCGAATTCAAATTTTGTATTAACATATATTGGCGTGCCATAGCCATTAAATTCCCAATTTGCGGGAACTTTGAAGTCATCCCAACCGGTATCTTCGAAACTAATGTGTTCAAAATTTTCAGGTAAATTTTTATAATGTCCAGTCCAGAAAAATTTCCAGGTTCCGTCAAGGCTAAGAAATCTGGAAGAATTTTCCCTATTTCCATCGAGGGCCATTTTTTCATTTTCATAAGCGAAATAAGAAGCCCGCATCGGTAATCTATTTTCCTCCTGTCTGGATGGATCTTCAAAAACATCATCATTCAACCCCTCTTGAGCGGTAAGCCCGGTACTGATAAAAATCAGCACACCCAATAAGAGAGCTAAGCCTTCTCTATTTAAAATGTTGATCATAAAAAAGTAAATTTCTGGATTCCCGAGTCACTTAATTTGATAAAGACTTGCCTTATCATTGTTACGTGTGACTAAGAGCTTTGCGTGATTTTTCCCAAATTTCATCAGCTTCATATCCCTAACATCGCCATCCAACCATAAGTTTTGATGATTTTTATTCAAAACCCATTTTCCATTCTCAAATTTCATTAGCCCTCCGAATGATGCATCCATTTTACCTAAGCTAACTCTAAATGGATAAAAATTTCCAGCGGTTAACAACTCTTTCTTTCCGTCGTTATCAAAATCTTCATAAAGGGCAGTTTGAAGCGCAGATACCTGAATTTCTTCCGGAAGGGATGTAATACTCTTTTTGCCATCTTTATTGATATCTAACAAAGCAGATTCAAGAGTATTGATTTGCAAGATGGAAGAGGATTGTACTCCACCGCTCTTCAAAACTTCCTGAGTGGTCGATTTAGCGTATGCGTCATAAGAAGTGAAGCTTTTCTTTAAAGATGGGACCTGGCCCAATAGCTCGTCACGACTAGGCAACATATAACTGGAGCCTTGAATGTAATAGCTTAATAAAGGATCAAACTTGCCATTATTGTCTATATCCTGAACGTAGTAAACCATCGGTTCGTCTTCAGATGCAGAAAATTGTGTATTGCTCCCCAGATTCCCTAAAATAAATTCAGAATTGCCGTCATTATCAAAATCAGCTTCTGTAATAGACAACCACCAACCATAAGAATTTTCAAGACCGTAACTACTAGTGGCATCATGCAATTCTCCTTTGTCATTTTTAAGGATGGTTACGGGCATCCACTCACCTACTATTATCAAATCCTTCCATGAATCGTTATTAATATCTGTCCAAATAGCGTCGGTGACCATCCCCACCCTTTCAATTTCATTGTTTGAAATATATTCAAAATCTATTTTGGAAGCCGAACTAGTATTTTTAAGCAAAATACTTTTTGGAGTAAAAGGATAATTATCACCTTGCACTCTGCCTCCAATGAATAGGTCAGGTTTCTGGTCTTTATTATAATCTGCAACTTTCACCGTTCCTCCGCTAAAATTTGTCCCTGGTAACCTACCATTAAACTTCTGGAACTTCCCTGTACCGCCATTAACGTACAGCCTATCCTTAAAAAAAGCAGAACCTTCCTCTTGTTCACCTCCTCCACTAACCACATAAAGGTCCAAATCGCCATCCCCATCAACATCAAAAAATATGGAGCTAGCATCTTCATGTTCTGCATCTGAACTAGAATTCCAAGGCTGACCTTCGTTATGCGCTGTTAAAAAACCTCTTTCATCTCCAAGAAATAATTCTCCAGCCTGCCCCTTAGCACCTTCAAAATATACATCATCAAATCCATCATTATTTACATCTCCAACGCTGGAATGACCTCCCAAACGAGATGTTTGATAAGGGATCAAACTTTGGTGATAAAAGTCTACATAATCATTTTCCCGATGCACAAAATTCAAGTTTGATTCATCAGTAACTTCGGTTAAAATATTAGGCTCCTTAGTTTTAAATACATCATCTTTAGATAGATTAGCTTTATTTTGATTTAAGGTCAAACTTTGATTTACTTTTACATTTTGAAGTGACGTAGTTCTATTATCAGACCATACGACATTCAATTCCGAAATTTCATCTGACTCCCCCAGACCGATAGTTAAAACGGGTTCTACGGATGATTGATAACCTCTTCCAAAGTAAGCTTCTTGATATATTTCTTTCCCATCGGGTAGTTGGAGTAATATCTTACTCCCCAATCCAAAGGTATTTTTATTAGCTCCTTGGAGTTTTATTTTGATAAAGTTGTTTTTTTTAATTCTTTCTTGTTTATTCTCATACAAAAGAACAGGAGAATTCAAATTATTTACGATAAGATCCAGGTCTCCGTCATTGTCAAAATCAGCATAAGCCGCAGCATTGGAAACTGTTTTTTCTTCCATTCCCCAATCCTTAACTTTCTTTTCAAATTTGGTACCGTCAAGATTTCGAAAAATGTAATTATTTACTCTAGTTGAAGGCATTTCCTTTATAAGCGATACGAAATCTACTTCTTCATTTTTAGATTGGGCTTCGGCTAGGGCCATATTAGCTTTAAAATTAACAAAATCGAGATTACTAAAATCCCTTAGATAACCATTTGTAATAAATAAATCCTTGTAACCGTCATTATCGAAATCTGCAAAAAGCGGGGCCCAACTCCAATCAGTGTTTGAAATACCTGATAGCTGCCCTATTTCACTAAATTTTAAAAGACTATCAGGTGAAATACCTCGATTTAATTGTAAAGTATTTCTCATATACTGATGGTGATAACCACTATCTGCAGCCATTTTATATTTATTATATTCATCAGGACCTTTTAAAACTTTCTGTCTGTAATTATCTTCCGGTAGCATATCAGCCACAAAAATATCGGGCAGTTGATCGTTATTTACGTCAGCTATGTCTGATCCCATACCAAACTTTGACATATGACCAAAGGCCGAATGAGAAATTTCACGAAATGTGCCATTCTTATTATTCAGATATAAAAAGTCCTGTTCATCATAATCATTTGTAACATAGATATCGGCATAACCATCCTTATTTATATCGCTAACTGCAGCGCTCAAACCAAAATTTACCCCACTACCATAAATACCTGATTTTTCAGAAATATCCACATACTTTCCGCCCTTGTTTTCGAACAATTTATTGCCAAATACAGGATGACGCATATTTCTTAGTTTCCTTATATTATAAAATGTTGTGTAGAACTTATTAGCATGATTAAGAAGAAACATGTCCAGGTCTCCATCATTATCATAATCCAAAAAGTAAGCCTGGGTTGAAAATGTACCCGGAGCATCTAAACCATATTCTTTTGCCTTTTCTGAAAAATACGGGATTCCATCATCGTCTATTCCTTGATTTACAAACAATTGATTCGCACGACCAGCATAGTCTACTATAACAGGTTTATCAAAACCTTCACGGGAAGAATTTCCAGAATAGGATAAGTAGATATCCAATAATCCGTCACCATTTACATCTGCCATAGTAACTCCCGTTTTCCAACCGTTTCTTTCAGTGATATTAGCTTTTACAGTAATGTCCTCGAACTTAAAATCTCCCTTATTAACAAACAACTTATTATTAACTGAATTCCCAGATAGATAAACATCTGGCAGTCCATCTTTATTAACATCCCCTACAGCAATCCCCCCACCATTGTAGAAGTATTCATAAGTCATTACATTATTTTCCTGGGTCTCTTCAATATGATTTACAAAATCAAGGCCCGATGATGCATTTGATTTTTTATCAAAAAGGTGACCATCTTTACAACCTAAAAAAGAAAAGAAAAGAATGAGAACAGAATTTTTTTTCAGGAATGATAACATATTCGAAAGAATTTGGTGAGGAACTAACCTCACCAAATTTAGTTGTAAAAATTATTGCTGATATCCGGGATTTTGTTCTATTGCCCCTCCACTTCGCTGAATTTCTTCAAAAGGAATAGGTAGGAAATACTGCCGATCCACCCATTGCCTATTTGCCTGCGTAGTAAAATCATAATTATATTCAAAGCTACCGTCTGAAAGCCTAAAAACTTCTACCCCCATTGCAGGATCATCCAAAACTTCATCTGCTATCATCCAGCGTCTAATATCAAAGAATCTATGATCTTCCAAAACGAATTCAACTCTTGTTTCATTTCGATATTCTTCCATCAACTCTTGACCCGAAGTATTAATATCAGGCATTTCTCGCATTCTTCTAACCTCATTTATGGCATTTCTAGCCTCTTCCTCGTTACCTAATTCAATTTGTGCTTCGGCGTAATTCAAATAAAATTCGGTTTTCCTAAAGAAAATGTAAGGCCCTGTATTTCCGTCAAATTCGCCTACCGAAGGCTGAGACCACTTTAAGAAATTATAGCCTGTTCTGGAAGCATTATGTGGGGATATAGGAGAAATTCTGGAATCAAGGCCCGCTAAATCCTGATTATCAGGTTCTTGTTTATCAAGATACGGATCGTACGTTCCATCCTTGAAAGATGCACCATTATATAAAATGGTTTCGTAAAACCTCGGGTCCCTATTTTCATATGGCTCCTGTGGATTATAAGAAGGAGATTCTTCCGGAAGCTCTCCTGAAGTTACAAGTTCAAAACTATCTACTAAGTCCTGAGTCGGAGTAATTGTAGCCCATCCCCCATTACTATTAGGGAATAACCATACATTTACACCATAGCCTTGATTATTTTGCTGACTATATTGTCTCCTAAAAATAACTTCCTGATCATTTTCTCCTCTAAACATAGGACCCCAATTATCCATATCTACTAAAGAAACAGAGCTGAGATCCATTACTTCACGATTTGCCTCCATAGCAGCTTGCCATTTACTTTGGTCACCACTTTCATTAAAGAGAGGACTCGCAGCGTATAAGAGGGTCCTACCTTTAAGAGCCATGGCTGCTTCCATAGAAGCTCGTCCATCAAGTACAGAGCTTTTAGAAGGAAGTTGTGATATTGCCATATCTAATTCTTCCACAATAAATGCTACTGTTTCCTCTATAGAACTACGATCAACACTGTAAGAGTCTTGACCTAATTCAAAGGTATCTGTTATAAGCGGGACACCTCCATACCAACTAAGTAATTGAAAGTAATTATAAGCCCTAATAAAATGCATTTCTCCTTTCATCGTGGTTAATTCATTCTCATTAATCGGAGATCCCTGAATTTGCTCAAAGAATAAATTTGCCCTTCTAATGTAAGTATAGGAATGATACCACAGACTGAATGTTACACTTTCTCCATTGTCACGAGTAACTTCCCCCTGATTATAACGGCGCACTTGTGCTTCAGCACTTCCGTGTTGATTATAGGCATTGTCAGTGAGACCATCTGTAAAAGTGTTCTCATCCCTAAAAGGTGTTCTAAAGGTACCATAAGCACCATTAACATAATTCCTTAATAGGGAGGCATCTGAAAATACGTCAACATCACTGTAACCATTCAAAGGTTTTGTATCCAAAATATCTTCGGAACATGACATCATAAACCCAATGTTTATAAATCCGACTATATAAAACAGTTTATAAATCTTTTTCATCATATGATTTTTTAAAACGTTAAATTGAAACCTAAACTTACATTTTTAGTAATAGGGTATTGCCAAGCCTCAATATTTATTGCTTCAGGATCTGTGAGTCCATCATCGTCCAGATTATCCCAAGTTATTAAATTGTATCCACTAACAAATACCCTTACACTACTAAGCCCTACAGGGGCTATCCATCCTGTTGGAAGATTATAAGCTAATTCAGCTGATCTTAACCTCAAGAACGATATATCGCGATAAAACATGGTACTCCTATCTACAACATTTCCTCGATTGAGAGCAGGAAAAATACCTTCGGGATTCAATACAGGATCATAAGCAGTTTCTAAAAAATATCTTAACCCGTTATTTCCTGGCGCAAAACTATATCTAAGATATTGAGTAGCTCTGGCCTGACCTGCAAATACTGTATTTAACTCAAAACCTTTAAAATCTCCTCCTATTTGAATTCCATACTGAATTTGTGGAATATTAGTGAGTTCCTGCCTTGTTCTATCTGCATTATTAATAACATCATCACCATTAACATCTCTAAAAATTGGATCTCCTATTCCTCCTCCATAACCTGGTAAATTATCTACTTCTTCCTCTGTTCTATAGATACCAAGATATTCATACGCCAGTTCAGATCCTACTGGATAACCTTCTGCACTTTGGTATTCCTCAGGATACAAACCTTCCTGATCTAAATAAACCTGATTACTTTTAGCATATGTAAAATTACCTCCTAAATAAAAATTGATTTCTCCAACGGTTCCATTATACATGCTTTCCAATTCCACCCCTTCATTATGAACTTCGCGAATGTTTTCATCAGGTAAAGTAAGACCGGTATAGCCAGGAACACTAAGATTTCTTGGACCTAGTATATTGTCACGCACTTCTTTAAACACGTTTGCACTTAAACTCAAATTATTATTAAAAAATGTGGCATCAGCACCAAGGTTATAACTTTTTGAAACCTCCCACGTTATATTTGGGTTTGCTGCCACACCAGGGAACAATGCATTAACGTTTTGATCACCAAACACTAAACCTCCTCCAAGTTCGAATAAGTTCAAATACTGAAATTGATTTACTCTATCATTACCCAATTCTCCGTAAGAAGCCCTAAGCTTCAAAAAGCTTATCACATTATTATCCTCGAGGAACGACTCGTTGGATATTATCCAGCCGAGGGTGACACCCGGAAAAAACCCAAACCGATTTCCTTCAGGAAAAATTGATGACCCATCATACCTAAAGAGAAATTCTGCGAGATATTTATCATCGTAACCATATTTTATCCTCCCGAAATAATTTTGTCGAGTTAAAACACTAGCCGCTCCATTATTACTTTGCAATGCCGAATTTGCACTACCCGCAAACAGCTGGTCTATTTGATCGGTCTGAAAACCATTTCGTTGTACCCAATAACTTGACTGTTCATCCTTATTTTGCTCATATGCCAAAAGCACATCAATATCATGATCACCGAAACTTTTAATATAATTCAAGCTAGCATTTAAAGTTACTGACTTCCTGTTTTGAGAATCCAAGCGTAAAAAATTATTGTTAAAACTAGGCCCTCCAGTAAATTCTTCAACTTCCCCATCATTATCAGTATCCTGGTAATAAGTAAATGGCTGGTTAAAATGCTTCCTTTCATTTCTATAAATATCTACCGCCATCCATCCGGATAAGCTAAGGCCATCTATATAAGGAATTTGATAATTTGCTTTTACTGTTCCGTTGAAAATATTGTTATTCTGGTTTAAATAACCCCTACCCTGCGCGATGGCCAATGGATTATTAGCTTCGCGACCACGAGCAGGCAAACCATTAATAGTAGCAGGAATGTCTGGTGCTGCTCTTATCGTGTTCCCATAAATTGTATTATCATCTGATTGAAGAAATGACCGAATATCCTCCCTTCCTAAAAGGTCAAGACTTACTGTTAAATCATCCGTAATATTAGCATCAAGGTTTGTTCTAAAGTTATACTGTTTGAACCCACTGGTCTCATCACCGCGGATAAGTCCATCCTGGAAAGCTGTTCCCAAAGAAATGAAATATTTAACCGCCTCACCCCCTCCTCTAATTGTTAAGCTCTGACGCTCCTGAGAGGAGTTTGATTTGTAAACCTCATTTATCCAATCTGTTGTAGGAGTAGTTCCATTTTCAAAATTAGTGATCTGTTCATCCGTATAGACCGGATCCTGACCCCGCTGCCGCGCATAAGCATTAACGCTTTGAGCATAAAGTGAAGCATCAGCTAACTCTACGTCCCTGGTAGGACTTACAAACGCATGATTATAGCTATAACTAACCGTAGGCTTACCGATTTTTCCTCTTTTGGTAGTAATCAAAATCACTCCGTTTGCAGCCTGAGCTCCATATATAGCAGCTGAAGCATCTTTAAGCACGGACACGCTTTCAATGTCATTAGGATCAATTCTAGCCAAATCATCCCTGTTAGCAACACCATCAATAACATACAAAGGGGTATTATTTCCCGTTGTACCTAAACCACGAATAAGTATACGCGGATTATCATCTCCAGGTTCTGAATTATTTTGATTTATTATTAACCCAGGAGCCCTGCCTGACAACGCGGCGGCCGCATTTATAACTGGAGTCTTATTAATTGCTTCTCCTTCTACCTGTTCTACGGCACCCGTTACTTTACGTTTGGATTCCGTTCCATACCCTACCACGATGACCTCATCTAAGGCGGCAGTTTCAGTTTCAAGAGTTACATTCAGTTCTGTTTGATTATTTACTGGAATCTCCAGAGTTTTATAACCCACAAAACTGAACTCCAATACAGCATCGGGAGAAACTTCAATGCTGTAATTTCCGTCAAAATCCGTAATAACACCATTAGAAGTACCTTTTTCAATTACGTTGACTCCCGGGACCGGAATCCCAGTATCGTTACCGGTAACATTTCCACTTACTGTAATTTCTTGTTGTTGAGCTTTCATCACATTTAAGGATAAAAGCAAAAACATATAAAAATAAAATTTTCTCATAAGATTAATAGCTAGCGAACATTAAATATCTTTTAACGTTTTGTTACATCAAATTTAAAATTAAAAAATGGCGAGGTAGATGCTTAATTTTGCAATCCTTTGAACAATATTTGCAAAATGAAAATTTTTGAAAAAAAACTTTATTTATCGCATAACTTCATCAAAAGGTAATCTTACATATTAAAATAATTATCATAAAAGCTTATTTTTAAACAAATTTTAATTTGTTTAAAAATTTCTTTAATATTTTCATTGAATGAAATTACTTTTTACCTTAAATTTATCTTAAATAAGAGTGATTTATTATGAAATTACAACTTTTACACAAGGATATTTATAGCAATGTAAAATGTTTAATGCATAAACAGAAAAGATTCCTAGATCTGTGGCACTACCACCCGGAGTTGGAATTTGTTTATATCAAAAAAGGCAAGGGAGTTACTTTAATTGGAGATTACATTGGAGAATTTAATGAAGGTGATCTCTTTCTTTTAGGATCAAACCTGCCACACGTTTTCAGAAGTGATGCAGAGCTTGATTATGATTCAGAAGCACTTATCCTATACCTTAATCCAGATTTTTTAAAGAAACTATCAAGGGTAGAGAACGAATTTGGATTTTTAGATGAAATTATCTCTAATTCTAAGTATGGTTTAAAATTCAAGCAATTTCCAAGTAAATTAATTAAAAAACAACTGCTAGATTTAGTCGATAAATCCCCTAATGCCTGCACGCTGCACACTCTGGCCATTTTAAACGAATTAGATACCAATAGTGGATATTCTAAACTAGGTGGCATCAATTGTATAAAAAATTATGATATAAAAGATGAACGTATAAAGCAGATTAATGACTACACAATGAGTAATTTTGATCAGGAAATCGATCTAAATACAGTTGCCTCTTTAATAGGAATGAACAAAAGCGCTTTTTGCCGGTTTTTCAAACAAAAAACCGGCAAAACTTACATCACCTACTTAAATGAAATACGAATTAATCGAGCCTGTAAAATTCTGAAATTAGAGAAAACCAAAAATGTGATATCAATGGCCTGTTTTAAATCAGGCTATAACAATCTTTCTTATTTCAACAGAATATTTAAAAAAAACAAGGGCCAAACTCCATCAGAATATTTATACAACTGATACTTTTTAGGAAATTTCTTTTAATTTCTTTTCTACTTCTTCTATAGGCAATTTTACAAATGCTTCCATAACTTCGTAATTTACCAAACCAAGCTTATGGTAATTAACGGCAGTCTCTTTG
This sequence comes from Autumnicola musiva, assembly GCF_031846585.1. NCBI lineage: Bacteria > Pseudomonadati > Bacteroidota > Flavobacteriia > Flavobacteriales > Flavobacteriaceae > Autumnicola > Autumnicola musiva. The sequence goes on along the minus strand of NZ_JAVRHK010000002.1, from coordinate 496,450 downwards.
TTTCTTTCATAAGCTCTCACCGAGAATTCCCTTTCGTCATCACCTGTAAAAATGGATTTATTTTTTTGAGACGTATGCTGAAAAATTGCATTTCTTTTGCGTTCTACCTCTTGGGGTGAAAGTGGAACTGCCATTTCAATTTCATTAATTTGAAGTTCCTGCCAGGCACATCTATACATCCATAGCCAGCAATCCTTTACCCACTCTTCATTTATTAATTCCTGCAATGCCTTTAAAATAATTTTAAAACAAACTATATGAGTACCGTGGGGGTCCTGAAAATCTCCTGCAGCAAAAATCTGATTAGGTTTGATAGATTGGGGCAGCTCAACAGTTTGTGCTACATCTTCATTTTTTGGAGGGTTTTTAATTATTTTCCCGGTTTCATAAACGGTAACTCCATAAAATGAATATTTTCATCTTTTAAACCCGTGTAGCGTGCTGCCGCGCAAGCCTCACTTTTGCGAATAAAGTCTTTGACATTTAAAACAGATTTTAAATCAACCTGATTGGGTTTTTTAGAATTAAAAAACAACTTCATTTCTTCATATTGTTCTTTAATTTCAGTGGAATTGAGACCAATACTTTTATCAAAATCGATGGCGAATTCCATATATCTAAGAACATCACTGTTCCAAACCGCTGTGTTACCTGAAGTTTGATAGGCAACATAAACATCATGCCCCTGGTCTACCAATCATATAAAAGTACCCCCCATGGAAATTACGTCATCATCCGGATGGGGACTAAATATTAAAGATCTTTTTTGATGCGGAAATTCTCTTTCCGGTCTCTGCGAATCATCTGCATTAGGTTTTCCGCCTGGCCAGCCCGTTATGGTATGTTGTAGCTGATTAAAAACTTTTAAGTTAATATCGTAAGCAGATCCTACAGATGTAATTAATTTAGCCATTCCATTAGAATTATAATCTGCTTCTGTGAGTTTTAAGATAGATTTTCCAACTTTATTGGAAAGCCAGATGACGGCTTTCTTAACTAATCCTGAATTCCAGTTACAATCTTTTACCAGCCAGGGCGTGTCAAATCTTGTAAGGTTTGTGGCCAGCCGCATCCTTATCTACGATAAATTCTACATTGTCTGTCAATTGCAGATAGGTGGCCGGCACTTCGCCTGAGACTTTACCTTCAACAGCCTCTTTTATAATAGGAGCCTTTTTTTGACTCCAGGCCAGGAGAATAATTTCTTTAGCTTTTAAAATTGTTCCTATACCCATGGTAATAGCTTTCTTGGAACATTTTCTTTTCCGCCAAAGTCTCTTGCTGCATCGCTTCTGGTAAGATCATCAAGAGTAACCAATCGGGTTCCCGAATTAGGTGCTGAACCAGGCTCATTGAAACCTATATGAATTGTTCTTCCAATTCCCAAAATTTGAAGATCAAAAGCCCCATAATGATTGATTAAATTTTCCTAAGCAAGACAATAAGCAGGAATTTCCTTAAACTTCAACTGTCCATCTGGGATATGAATGTTCTCACGTTTTATGTCAATATGATTAAATAGATTTTTATTCATGAAGCGAACATGACTTTGGATACCCCTGTAAGATTCATAGGATAATATTCATCCAGATTGAAAGTTATGACACTATCAAAGCTTAAATTTTCTTTTTTATGTAAACGAACTAATTCTTTATAAATCGGAACCGGAGTTGTTCAGGTTGCAAGGCCTAGAACGCAGGTCCTACCCTGTTCTTTCCGTTCATCTATCAAGTTAGCTATTCGCAGAGCTACAGCTTCAGAAGCTGTTTCTTTGTCTTCAAATACCGTTAGTTTAAGACGTTCATACCTTGTTTCTTCAACAAAATTTAATCTGCTCATCTCAGTAAGTTTATAATTCGTATGTTTTATTGAAAAATTTATCAACTATAGCAATTGAACCTCCTAAAACAGGAGAATCGGCGCCTAAATCAGACAATTCAAACTCAGTTTGATCTACAAGCTGCATCATACATTGCGTGTTTAATGATTGCATCATTGGAGTGGTTATAAATTGTTTGGTTTCAGCAAAAACGCCGTGAATAATTATTGATTCGGGGTTAAATAACTGTATCAAAACTGCCACACCTTTCCCAAGGTTCTCTCCAACCTTCGAAATACAATCTATTGCGAATTGATCTCCTTTTTTCGCCGCATCAATTATTGAATCAAGATTAACATCTTCTATCTTTTTCCCATCCATATTGATTATGGAAAACTGGCCATTTTTTAATTCCTTTCTGACGTTTTTAACCAGCGCTTCACCTGAAGCTTCAGTTTCCAGACATCCTCTCTTACCACAATGGCATAATTTCCCGAATTCCTGAACCGGAATATGACCAAATTCTCCTGAAAATCCGTTTTTACCCCATTGCATTTTACCACCCATTATTATCCCAAGTCCTATTCCCCAATTCATTGAAATAACAAGAGCGTTAAGCTTATTTTTGGCCTTGCCTAGAACAAATTCTGCGATCGTACAGCTTTTTACATCATTCATTATGATTACTGGTAGATCAAATTTTGATTCAAATTTCTTTTCCAATGATTGTGTTACATCTTCATTTAGATAATAGGTATAGTTCTTTCCTTCTTCTGAATTAATTAAACCTGGCATTATAACACTAATTCCTAATACTTTATCAAAGGGAAGTTTAAATGTTTTGAAAATTTGATCTACTTGTTTGTATATAGCTTGTATCATTGAACTGGGAGAGTTCTTACCATTGTATTCCATTTCGGCAGACTCTATTACTTTCCGAAGACTGTTTAATAAAACAATTCGCACTCTGGAGTCTTCAAAATGAACATTTAAGGTATAGAACAAATTTTCAACTAGTCCATATACTTCCGGCCGCCTGCCCCCATTTGATTCGCCTGTACCAGTCTTTTTTAAGATATTATGTTCAAGTAAAGAATTTGCGGTATTTGTTATGGTAGGAACACTTATCCCCAATTTATCACTCATTTCTGATAGGGAAAGGGATCCATTATTATAAAGGGAAACAATTATTTCATGATACTGACGAAGTCGTTTCCTTTTGACTTTACTAAACTCGTTAACATCAGTTCTATTGAAAATGATATCAGACAGCTGCTCTGTCATACGATGGGATGTTAATTCATTCACGATACTTATGTATTATAAACCTTGATGTCAATTTTTACTCTAAAACCACATTAGAACTTCTAAATTTCAAGCTTTGAAATTATCTCATTTTGTCTTACTAAATGTTTTGGTAAATATTCTACACGGTCATAGCACAGCTGTTCCATCACCTGTTTAAACTGGGTTTTCATCATGCTGATAGTATGGTCACCACCTTTGTTTCCCAATGCTCCCACACCATACATGAATGATCTACCCATGAATGTAAATTTTGCACCGCAGGCTATTGCGCGGGCAATATCCGGACCGGATCGCAGTCCGCTATCCATCATTATTTCAATCTGATCACAATGCTTACCCGCAATACTTTGCAGAGATTTAATAGTAGATTCCCCGGCGTCCAATTGTCTGCCTCCATGATTGGAAACAATTATCCCATCGAATCCCATTCTTATGGCATCCTTTGTATCTCTTTCCGAAGCGACACCTTTTAATATTAATTTACCTTTCCATTTATCCCGAATAGGTTTTATCAGATCTTCATTCAACCTGCCGGAAAAGGTTTTATCCATAAATCGTCCCAATTGCTTCAGGTTTAACCCTTCCGGGGTATAGGATTTCAGGTTTTCAAAAGTTGAATGACCATATTTCAGCGTATTAAAAGCCCAGATTGGCTTTCCGGGTATCTGAAGAATGTTCTTAGCAGACATCTTTGGCGGAAGTGCCAGACCATTTCTTATATCCTTTGGCCGATAGCCAAAAGTAGGAACGTCACAAAGTAAAATTAACACCGGACATCCGGCATCGCTGGCTCGTTTCAAAATATCATTCCTAACCTCATCCTGAACCGGGTTGTATAATTGAAACCAGGCTCTACCATCTGTAATCCTGCTCCCTTCTTCAATATCCATAGTAGTCACCGTACTTAAAATGAAAGGAATATTGTGCTTATAAGCCGCTTTTGACAGAATTTGTGGTGAATTGCGCCACATTAATCCCTGTAAACCTACAGGAGCAATTCCAAAGGGAGCATCGAACTCCATTCCCAAAATACTTGTTTTAGTGGAGCTTTCTCTATAATTCCGAAGATATCGTGGTTCCAGCTGCACCTCCCTAATCTCCGCTGTATTTCTGGTAATATTCACATCTTCATTACAGCCTCGATATTCAAAAGCAAAAGCCGGCATGCGCTCCTTTGCTTTTTTCCGCAAATCTTGTACTGAAGGATATTGATTATCAAAAGCCATTATTGTGTGTCCTTTAATTCCAATTTAGCGCTAAATCTGCCGTAAAGAAAAATCACCATCAGACATATGAGGGGAAGAAAAAAAGAAAAATTCACCTCTGGCACACCAATTATTTCCACATCATCTACTGCATACCCCCCAAATCGATAATCATGCCTTGCAGTTTAGGCATTAAGGCTCCTCCAACGATAGCCATAACCAACCCGGCTGCACCAATTTTAGCATCATCCTCAGAAAAATTTTCCAGAGCAATTCCATAAATGGTAGGGAACATTACAGATAAAAAAAGCGAAATGGAAACTAATAGATACACATTGATGAAAATTACTCCTAAACAGGACATCCCCCCTAACAAGGCAAATATCCAAAGTAATTTTCCAGAACTCACAAATCTTAAGATCCATGTCCCAATAGCTCTACCCACAGCGAACAGAACAAATACTGCAATCTGATAATTTGCTGCCGTACTACCAGAAATACCAATTGACTCTGCATACTGGTAAATGTATGTCCAGCACATGATCTGAACACCCACATAAAACATCTGAGACCAAACTCCATAGGTATACCGTTTTCTTTTAAAAAGACTTAGAAAGCTCTTCCTAAGAGGTGGGAGTCCATTTTTACTTTTCACCTGAGGCATTTTACTGAAAAGAATAAGGAAAAACATAAGCAGTACCACGACACCAAGAATTACATAAGGATATCTTATTGTCATTAAATCTGAAGTTCGAACAGCGTCTTTTTGTGCCTCAGATAAGACTGAAAAACTTTCCAGATCATTGGATCTTAGCTTGTTCAATACATAAAATTGGGCTACTAATAACCCGGCTAACAAACCAACGGGATTAAATGCCTGTGCAAAATTTAAGCGCTGCGTGGAGGTTTTTGGTGAACCCATGGAAAGAATATATGGATTTGCCGTAGTTTCCAAAAAAGCCAAACCAAAGGTTAAAATATAGAGGCCAAGACAAAAAAACCAGAATTGCTCATATATTGCTGCTGGATAAAATAAAAGCGCGCCACCTGCATACAGAGCCAATCCAATTAAGATACCTGTTTTATAGCTAAATTTTCTAACAAATAAGGCAGCGGGAAGAGCCATACAAAAGTATCCGCCATAAAAGGCCATCTGAACCCAAGCTGCTTCGGAATTACTAAGTTCCAAAACTTTTTTGAAAGCCTGCACCATAGGATCTGTTACGGAATTGGCAAAACCCCATAATGCGAAAAGCGAGGTGATTAATATGAAACTGAACAGGTTTTTATTAGGTATGAGTTTATTTGATTTTCCCTGATTTTCCATTAATTTCAACTAGCAATTCTTCAGAACTCTCGAATTTAAAATTTGGGATATTTAAAGATAGGTTTCATTTCTACCCATTTTTGACCTTTTTTTGCTTCCGGTACAGCTTTCTGATACTTCCACATCAGCTTTTCCCATTCATCGGTAATTGCTATGGCTTTTTCAGTTAGATTTTTGTCTGAACCATCATAATTTTCATTAATATTTATAACCATCACCAATCTGTCATAAACATGATATACCTCCATCTCTTCAATTCCCTTTAGCTCGAAAGTTTCTAGAACCTCGGGCCAAACATTTTTATGATGTTCTAGATATTCTGCAATAAGATGCGGATTATCCTTTAAATCCAATACAAATATTTTTTTTGAATGTTTCATTCGATTATCTAAGAGCCCTGTCTAAATGCAAATATCTACCGTCAACAGAGAAAAACTGTCCTGTAATGTGTGCTGCCCTATTTGACAGAATGTAAACTGCAAAATCGACTACTTCCTCAATAGTCGTAAACCTGTTCTCTAAGGGAATTAGCTTTTGAATTTCCTCCAGTTTAGATTCAGCATTCTTTTGAGCTTTAACCCATTCTTCATATTGAGGTGTCATTACTTCAGCTGGAACTATAGCATTAACTCTTATTCCGAAGCTGGCCAATTCAGCCGCCCATTCCCTGGTTAAACCAAGTTGCGCTCCTTTAGCCGCTGCATATCCGGAAGTACCACCCTGACCAGCAAATGCCACCTTAGAGGAAATATTTAAAATGTTGCCCTTATTATTTTTCAGGTGGGGTAAACAGAACTTCGCCATACCAAAAAATGAATGAGGTTATTATTAAACGAATTTTTGAATTCTGAAACGCTGGAGGAAAGCCCTATTCCATCATTTACTCCGGCATTATTAACCAAGCCATCAATTCTTCCAAATTTGGCTATTGCTTCATCAACCACATTTTCATAGATCTCTTCATTTGCAAGATCTGCGGGAATAAATAGGTAGGCTTCAGCAAACTTCCCTAGAAGCTTTTCCATTTTCTCCCCTTTTTCTTTATCACGGTCTACAAATACAGGAATTCCTCCTTCTCTGGCTATTTGCTCACTTACACCTCCTCCTATACCAGCGGCACCTCCGGTAATAATGAAAACTTTACCCTTAATTCTGAGATCCACTACTCTGATTTTTCATTTAAAATTGCTAATTCAGAAATACCATATTCTTCACCAGAACCAACTGTTTGCAAAGCTTTTAATCTTAAATACCTAGCTTCTCTTTCCTTAAACCGTACTTCCTGTAAAATTGGATTGTTCTTAATGTTGCCAAATTCACCTTTCTTTGCGACCGTCCAGTTTTCACCATCTTCACTAGTTGAAAACTCATATTCTGTAATAATCTGTTCTGTAAGATCTTTAGGAGGCAGATAACTAAATCCGTTTAATTTCCTATTTTCACCCATGTCAATTAGAATTTCTTTATTCATTGAAAAACTACCGGTACTATTTGGGTTCTCATCAATAATCCGGTAAAATTTCCGAATTACGTTTCTCGTAGTATCAATGGGTCTCCATTTATTCTTAGCAGGATTAATACTTACCTTAGATGTTTCGCTATATTTATTAGTAAAGGGGTCATAGCTAATGGCTGAAATCTGTGCAGACTCTGCAAATTTGAATGCTTCTGAATATTCCTTTGAACTGCTATCTGGTTTTCCTGACGTATTTACCTCATAAAATATTTTGGTTTCGGGACCTGAAGAGATTTCAATTTCTCCTCTGGAGTTTCTGGAAATTTTAGGTGCGTCCAAAATTGGTGGTGCATAATACAGACCTATATTAGAGATAAGCGGAGTGTCTTTCTTCTCTAATATAGTTACTCTTATTTCATTGGTTTTTAATGCATTTAATCGCAAAATCCTTTTATAGCCTATAGTAGTTTGCTCTTCAATTATTTGCCATTCCCCGTCGATCATTGCTTCAACCTTAAATTTCTTAACCCGCTGACCTTTTTCTATAAACTCCTGAATTACGAATCTGTTGATTAGCTTTTCTTTTTCAAAATTAATTGTCAGCCACGGGTTATTCGAACCTGATGTAGGCATCCAGAAAGACCCAGTTACTTCATCAATTACATTATTAGGTTCGTAACCTTTTCTAAAAGAAGAAGCCTCTACATTACCACTTAAAGCTATATTTTCATTAAATACCTCGTCCAGTCTTTCCTTCAATTTATTCAGGGCGACAATATCTTCTTCTGGTATTACTCCTTCATCATTAACCGGTACGTTTAATAGTAATGACGCATTTCTACCAATGGAGTTGTAATAAATATCCAGCAACTCATTAAGATTTTTTACCTGGTTATCTTCGGAGGGATGATAGTACCAACCTGGCCTGATGGAAACATCGACTTCACCAGGTACAAAATGAGTTCCATCTTCATGTCCAAATTGAAGTTCTGCATAACGACCTGAACCGGCATAGACTTCATCCTTTTTTATAATACTCCAATTTGTTTCTCCGGCGATGCCGGCTTCATTACCTATCCAGCGAACATCCGGACCGTTATCTCCAAAAATCACGGCATCTGGCTGATATTTTCTAACGGTGTCAAAAACCCGATCCCACTGATAATAAGTGCGATGATCTATTTTTCTCGTTTCGTTTGCGCCTCCATAATACCCTGAGCCACCATTTGCACCATCAAACCAAACCTCAAAAATAGGACCGTAATTTGAGAGCAACTCAGTTAACTGAGTTACAAAATCTTCTATATAAGCATCGGTACCATAATCTGGATGATTACGATCCCATGGTGATAAATATACCCCCATCTTAAGACCGTACTTTTCACAAGATTCCGCCAGCTCTTTAATTATATCACCCTCTCCGTTTTTCCATGGGGAATTTTTAACCGAATGTTCAGTTGTTTCAGTAGGCCAAAGCGCGAAACCGTCATGATGTTTAGCTGTAATGATAACACCTGTCATACCGGCATTTTTCATTACTCGTGCCCATTGATCGGTATCCATATTTTTTGGATCAAATAGATCAGGGGATTCACTTCCTTCCCCCCACTCTTTATTGGTAAATGTGTTCATATTGAAATGAATAAATCCATAGTATTCCATTTCATACCACTCTAATTGGCGTTGAGATGGTAGAGGCCCAACAGGTTCAATTTGAGGGGCCCTTACACATCCAAGCAATCCAATTACAACTAAACTAAATATGAAAACACTTTTTAAAATCTGCACCTGAACTTTATTTAATTTTTAAATCTATAATCTTTCTGAATTTCTAAAACTACATGTAGGACTTTACATTTTGCTTTGAAACTCCCAATTGGTCAATTCCAAGTTCGACTTCATCTCCCGGCTTTATGTACAAAGGTGGTTTTTGACCTAACCCAACACCCGAAGGAGTACCTGTTGAAATAACGTCGCCGGGTAGCAAGGTCATAAATTTGCTCAAATAGCTCACTAAAGATTGTATTCCAAAAATAAAACCTGAAGTATTACTTTGCTGCATTATTTTTCCATTTAGCTTTAACCATAAATTAAGATTGTGCGGATTTGCAATCTCATCCTTAGTTACAAAATAAGGTCCTAAAGGCGCGAAAGTATCGCAACTTTTTCCTTTTACCCACTGTCCACCACGTTCAATCTGAAATTCCCGCTCACTATAATCGTTATGCAACAAATATCCTGCAACATAATCCATAGCATTGTCCTCCCTGACGTAACTTTTCTTTTTTCCGATTACAACTCCAAGCTCCCACCTCCCAATCGATTTTATTGCTGTTCTTAGGGATGATCAGATCATCAAATGGTCCTACAATTGCTGATGTGGCTTTAAAAAAAATAATTGGCTTATTGGGTAATTCTGCCCGGTTTCTTCTGCATGTTTTACGTAGCTAAGACCAACACAAATTACTTTGGAAGGTCTACCAATAGGTGGACCCAGGCGCTCTGATTTGGCAATTTCCCTACTACTCTCAAAGTTATGCATCAACAAAGAACTTAATTTTGCAAGCCCCCCACCATCAAAGAATTGTTCGCTGTAATCCTTACAAAAAGAAGATACATCAATCCTCTTTCCATTATGCAATTTTACACCCGGTTTCTCTTTTCCGGGCTCACCGAACCTTATTAATTTCATATTAGCTGTTTAAATTTATAAACCCTCCATCTATCTATTGAATAATTAGAACCGGTAATAAAGGACGCTTCGTCAGAACACAAATAGAGAGCCAGAAATGCTATTTCTTCCGGGGATCCCATTCTTCCAATAGGCTAGGTTTTTGATAATTTTTCAAGCATTTCTTCTTCCTTACCAGAATAATTTTCTTTCAGAAAACCATCAACAAACGGAGTATGCACCGGCTAGAGATATGCAATTAGACCTTATACCAAAATCAACATAATCCTTTGCTATCGAGTAAGTCATCGTCAAGACAGCTCCTTTAGACATGGAATCAGCAAACCGATCTGAAATACCTACTACAGAAGCGATACTGGTCATATTAAGTATACAGCCCTTTTCCTTTCCTTCATCCCCGGTATCACTTCGTACACACAATTATAAATACCTTTAATATTTGCATTGTAGACCCTATCAAGATCTTTTTCAGACGTCTGCTCAATATTTCCAATATGCGCAACACCGGCATTGTTTACCAGAATATCAACTGTGTATTTTTTCTGAATTCCAGATAATACATTTTTGCACTTCTTTAAAACGTAAAATATCACATTGTTAAAATTCATAACCACTTCTATGTTCTTCATGAAAATTGGCAATTTTTGAATCATCATATTCCAGGATAATCACAAATCCTCCATGTTCAATAAACTTCTCCGAAATTGCTTTTCCAATTCCGCTGGCACCTCCAGTTACTATTGCTGTCTTACCTTCTAAATTAAAAATTTGTTTCATAAATATCTTATAGAGAAACCCCTCTTTTCCAGGGTATAAAATCATCCTGTTGCAAAATTCGGGCACAGGCTTTCTTGTTCCACTAGCTACTTTGATAACTAATTCTAAAAGCTCATCAGCCAATTTGTATGGATCTGCTCCTTCCGATATAATTCTTCCGGCGTCAAAATCGATAATATCCGTCATTTTATTCTTCAATTTCGAATTTGAAGAGATCTTTATAACAGGGCAAACAGGGTTACCTGTAGGCGTTCCAAGGCCGGTTGAAAACAGGATAATATTTGCTCCGGCTCCGGCAAGGCCAGGGGTAGATTCTACATCATTGCCGGGAGTACATAGTAAATTCAGGCCTGGAGTAACAGCGTATTCACCATAGTCTAAGACATCATTCACTTGCCCCTTTCCTCCTTTTGTGGCTGCACCGGCCGATTTTATTGCGTCTGTAATGAGACCGTAGTTGATATTTCCTGGTGAAGGATTCATATCAAATCCAGATCCTGTAGCTTTGGCTCTATTATTATAATTTTCCATTAGGCGAACAAACTTTTCAGCCACTGGATTATTTGCACATCGATTGATAATATTTTGTTCTACCCCACACAATTCCGGGAATTCAGATAAAATTATTTTACCTCCTAAAGCAGTAACTTTATCGGCAACAATTCCCATTAAAAGATTTGCTGGAATTCCCGAAAACCCGTCTGAACCTCCACATTCCATCCCAATAGACAATTTACTCAACGGAGCCTTTACACGATGAACATTGTTCACCTTTTTTAATTCTTGAAATGTTTCCAAAACAGCTTCTGACAGCATTTTATTTTCTGTTTCGAACTGTTGCTGCTCAAAAAACAATATTTTTTTACTATTATTCTTTAAATTTAATTCTTCCTCAAGCAAACGGAATTGGGCATGCTGACAGCCTAGACTTAGGATAGTAGCACCCGCTACATTGGGGTTTTTAATGTATCCTGATAATAACTTAACCAATAATTTGGAATATTCACGCGTCCCCCCACAACCTCCTTCATGAGCTAAAAACTTAAGCCCGTCAATATTCTGAAAAAGCGGTTCGACAAAAGAATATTCCTGACCTAAAACCTCTATTCCATTATCACCATATATTAGGTTCATTAACTGCAACTTATAAGGGTTTTCCTTTTTATACCCCAAAGCTGCTTCAAAAGCATCCTTTAAAATTGAAATATTCCGATTCTGACAAAAAACAAGCGGAATAAAAATCCAATAATTAGCAGTTCCTACCTGGACATCTTCCCTGAGGTAACCTTCAAATACTTTATCCGTTACTTTTTGCTTTTCTTCAAATTGATTGTCAGAAATTGGAAGTTCCGGAATGCTGTAATTACCTGCACTATGCATCACATTCTCAGTTGTTAGAAGGCTCCCTTTTGGAATAGGTAATCTAGCCTGGTCTACATCCATACAGTACATAAAAATCTTATTGAAAGATTTCAGGTCTACTAAAGAAATCTTATGTTTAGCAGGAATATTTTCTTGAGCTTCAATATTATGTCCATTGATAGATAAAATAGATTTGAAGGGCAGATCCTGAAAACCAATAGCAACATTGTCCTTATTAGATACAAGTAAAATTTTTTCCATTTAACAATGATAGATTCAATTCAAAATTAGCAGTTTTAAGTATCCTAACATTGCACTAAGTATCCTGAGAATAAAACAATATTTGCAACAGTGAAAGATTGATAATTTTATTTTATTATTGAGGTAAACTTGGGATGAAATCCAATTATATTTTTTAAAAAGTGATTTCTTTAATAGATGCCCACAGTTTTCTTAAAATCAAACTTCCAACAATGGTAACTACAGTAAGAATAACTGTCTCGAATGTTTTCCATATATCCAATATCCTGTTGCAAATAATGCGCTATAAATAACTATACAGCCTACAAAAGTTGCTGCCAGGCCCGAAGGAACATTCCATTTTTCGTTAACTACTTTATCACTCAGATTGGATTTTTCTATAATTCTTTTCCAGCCTGGCCCACCGGGCCTGATCTTCCGATAAAAATTAATTAAGGTCTTTTCATCTTCAGGTTCGGGAAGAAATGTAACCCGAAGCCATACAAGAGTAGTTAGTAAAACTAAAAAGGATACATCATATATTCGGAAAATAAACCAGTATAATTTACTCCGCCTTCAGCGTTGGCCCACCAAAAAGATAAACCCCAAGGTCACTAAGATTTAATAAAATGGAGAAGATTCCTGATATCAACATTGCCGATATTTCACTCCAGGCATTTATTCGCACCAAAACCATCTGAGAATGAATATTAATCCTGTTCCTGCACCAAACATTAAAATAATATTGGATAGTTGCAAAGCATTTTAAAGTGCAAGCGCCAACAAAGCCGAAAAAAGAATAAGCAGAACTGTAGAGATTTGACCAACATTAACCAGTTCTTTCTAGGAAGCATTCCTTTTGATATATCTGCCATAAAATCACTTACAATATAGGAGGACCCCCAGTTTAAATGAGTAGAGATTGTAGACATATGGGCCGCCACCAAACTGGTAATCACTCCCCCCAATAATCCGGATGGAAGCTTGGTAAGCATTGCAGAATATGCCAGATCATGACCAAGTTTATCCTCAGAAATATTTGGAAATGCCTCCTGCAAACTGGCCAGATCAGGGTATACAGCAAGAGAGGCTAACGCAACCAGGATTCAGGGCAAGGGTCGAAACTCATAATGAAGTATATTGAAAAAGAAGGTTACCCAAATTGCATGATTTTCATTTTTAGCAGTCAGCATCCTCTGCATAATATAACCACCTCCGCCGGATTCTGCACCAGGACACCACCATTGCACTGCCAGAGGGATGATGAATAAAGTAATTAAAAGTTCAGTAATGGAAAAATCTGGTAAAATGGAAAGTTTATCCGTGACGTCTTTGTTTGCCATCAAACTTTCAATTCCCCCGACTTCCGGCAGGTTTACGCAATAAATTGCAGCCCCTACCTGTGATAGCGACAAAAAACAATAAGAAATCAGTATATACCACTCCTTTAAATCCTCCCACAGCACTAAATATTACGGTAACAAGCCGGCTATCCCCACAGTTTCAATTGGATACAAGGTTGCATCATTCCCACTGTACTTTAGTTCATAAAATTAAATATCGGTTGTAACTCCGGATCCTCTCCACAATTTTGCATACAAAAACTGTAAGTAATCCTGTAAGCAAAAATTCCCACTATCCCCAGTTTCTGACTACCCCCTGATTACGAACTATGTCGGTCACAAGATTTGGTGTATCTCTAGAAAATTTAGTGGCTACCATGGAAATCCCAAGTAACCACCATAGCATAGTTCTCCCTTATAGAAAATATTCAGTGAAATCCAGGCCGGATTTCCTGGAAACGTAAAAAAACGGTTCCTAAAGCAATAACAAAAAAACAAATATGAAGAGGTAATCAATTAAAGATAATTTTATCGTTATGTAATTTAATTAAGGAGTGATGGGATTTATAATGTTCCGGAAAAATTAAGAATAGCTATAGCCAGGCAGGTGATATTCTAAAAGCAAAACTTTTCCAAAAGCAAATTATAAAGAATTACTTAGACCTAGTTGATCTTAATATCCCACAGTCGAACAATTTGTGTCACATACAGTACCGTTTAAATTTCTTAAATTATATAAATTTTTGTAATTTTGTTAAAATTTTGTTTATATATCTATGCCTTTTCATTTCTAATAGCAATCCAGCTATATATTCCGATTCGTAGTCTACTACTAATTAATTTATTACTTTTTAGAATGTTAAAAAGATTTAATTTACTTCTCGTTCTGGTTTCTTTTTTCAGTTCTTGTAAAAAGACTGAAAGTACAATAGATGTTAAATCAAAATCTCTTCATGAGGCTAATGAATATCTTACTAAAACTATGGTATATGATATTTTTTCGCCACCAGTAGCTAGTCGAATTTATGCATACTCCAACATTGCCGCTTATGAAGTTATAGCTCAATTTAATTCAGATTATGTAAGTTTAGAAAAACAATTGAATGGTCTAACCGCTCCGCCTCAACCTGATTCCAAGGTGATTGATCCGAGTATTGCAGCATTGGTAGCTTTCTATGAAATAGGTCGAAGTTTAGTTTTTTCCGAAGATATATTAATTCAAAAAAGAGATAGCTTATTTCAATCCTGGAAAGATAAAAATGAAGAAGTTTTCACTGTTTCGGAAGCTTACGGGTTGATTATAGCCAATCACATTAAAGATTGGATGCAACGGGACAATTACAAAGAAACCAGAACTATGCCTAAATTTGTTGTGCAAACCGACGATGTAAGTAGATGGAAACCAACTCCACCGGCTTATATGGATGGAATAGAACCAAATTGGCATAAGATACGTCCTTTCGTTCTTGACTCTTCCAATCAATTTAAACCAATTCCTCCGCCGGAATTTTCAATGGAACCAGGTAGTATATTTCACAAGCAATTAATGGAAGTATACGAAGTGCGAAATGAAATGGGAAAAAGTGAAAATAAAGATGAAAAAATGGCTATTGCTAAGTTCTGGGATTGCAATCCTTATGTTTCTGTTAATAAAGGCCATTTGATGTTTGCCACGAAAAAAATTACTCCAGGCGGACATTGGATTGGTATCACCCAAATAGCATGTGAGAAAACAGGGGCTGATATGGGCAAATCGATTTACACGTATACCAAAACCTCTATTGCGATTGCTGACGGTTTTATTAGTTGTTGGGATGAAAAATATAGAAGCAATCTGGTAAGACCAGAAACCTTAATTAATAAATTTATAAATGAAGATTGGAAATCTGTTCTTCAAACTCCACCTTTTCCGGAATATACCAGTGGACATTCTGTAATATCAGGTTCGGCAGCTACCGTTCTTACCGAAATATTTGGTGATAATTTTGAATTTGATGATGATACAGAAATAGAATACGGCTTACCTGTTAGATCCTTTCACTCTTTTTTCCATGCATCGTTAGAAGCTGCAAATAGTCGTTTATATGGTGGTATTCATTATAGAGCAGCAATTGAGGTTGGTTTAGAACAAGGAAAAGCTGTCGGAAATTATATTAATCATAATTTAATAATGTCCAATAAAGATATTGAAAAGGATAATTTGGTTAATCATTAGCTTGAAAGCTTTTAGCCGCGATCTCACTAATACCTGAAAATTTGTAAGATTTATCACAAGCTAAACTTATCTTTTATTATTTTTAAGGAGCAGTGGGATAAGCAGAGTGTTGTTTGCAAATGTGAGAGCCAAGGAACACTTTTGGATCAAAAGCAGGTGGAGCTACGAGTGCAAACAATGCAGGAGTAGGATATCCCTTCGCAGCGGGACCATCATGAAAAGTTCAAAACTATCTTTTTTGACTTGGTACAAAACCATGTTTTTGATGAGTGCCACTAAAAAAGGATTTTTCAGCAAAGAGATTCAGACCCAGCTGGGCCTAAAAAGATATGAACCGGTCTGGGCGATGGTGCACAAAATACGAAAAAAATGGGTAACAGGGACGCCCGCTATACTTAGAAGGGATGATCGAGATGGACGAGGGCTACTTTACTGTGGAATCATCTGAAGTAGAACAGGATAAAGGGATACTTGCCCGGAGAGCTGCCGGAAAACGAAATGTGGCCATCATGACTGAATCCACTCCTTTGGAAAATATAAAGACCGGGAAGAAATCAAGATAGGCCGTTTATTTTAAGGCAAAGGTTCTCAACAGATCAAACGATACGCGAATCGATAGATGAAAAGAGTTCTCTGGTGTCGCGTGGTTAGAAACCAAGTTCTGAAAACTGTACTCCGATCTAAATCGGGACGTGCTTTACTGAAAAGATATAATGCACCCAACAAGGAAAAAGGAAAGGTATAATCCTATAACTTACCTTAAATTTATTTTTAAGAAGGACTATCTCATAAGGTGTGTAAATAGAAAAATAACAGGGGTCGTGTAAGAAAAATTACCAGGAAACTCTTCACTTCCTTCCGGTTAAGTGACCAGTAAGTGACCAGATTCCAAAAGAAAATTTCTACAGACGTTTAAAAGAAGCCCTGAACCTGGAGTTGCTTTATCCAATCACTCAAAAGCTTTATGGAGAAGTGGATAGACAAGTATCTATGCGGTGGTCTTTTTCAAGAGAATGGTGGGAGAAAATTTTCTCTTCCCGCAATATTAAGAATCGATTTTCGTGTCCATTCTTCTTTATTACTCCACAATTTATGAAGTTGTTCCTGATAATCAAGATAAGACTGGTAATTCTTCAATAACAGGTATGGATCCTGCTGCAGGAGATTCTTATTAATTGGCCTAAACAATTCTGTGTCTCCATCAGAAATTTTCCCGAAACCATAATGTCTAAAGCATTTCTTAATTGTACGTTTTATTCATAACAGGCAGCCTTGCCAGCCCCAATTTATCTAAACCTGTTCCATATCCTAACTATAGTAAATCATTAATTTCTATGCCCAATGCCTGTTTCTCTATTAGTGGTGACATAAGAAGTTAAAAGATTTTTTTCAAGATAAGGAAGAATTAATTTCTTCTTTGGAAGATCCCAGATTTACTTCAATACATGTTGAGGAAAGGTGATTTTTATCATATCGTTCTGTTTCATGTCTTAGTAATTGAATATAAAATTCAGGATATTAGAGATGAACAGTTTAAAAGGATGATAACATAGATAAGAATAGCCTTCTTCCTATCTTTACCAGCTTCAATTTTATCAGGTGTTAGCGCAGAATTTCCAGGGTAATATAGCAGATACAGAAAGAAATATTTCAAAAACATTCCTTTAATTTTATCTATTTAATCCAAAATTTATCCAAGTTCCTATTATGCAATTCTTTATATTGATTAATATTTTAACTAAAACTTAATTCCATGACAAACATCAATTTTAAACCGATGGTATTCATGCTGTCATTGCTTCTGATGGGATTCTTTTCCTGTAAAAACAACGGGGAAAATGAAAGTAAAACCGCAGATGCAAGTTTATCAATCGATTACGAAAAGTACGAGCTGGATAACGGGCTCAACGTAGTCCTTCATCAGGACAAATCAGATCCTATTGTTTCTGTCGCCATTCAGTACGGAGTGGGGTCTAACCGTGAGAAAAAAGGACGTACGGGTTTTGCCCACCTTTTTGAACATATGTTGTTCCAGGAATCGGAAAACGTTCCGCAGGATCAGTTCTTTAAAAAAATTCAGGATGCCGGTGGAACTCTAAACGGCGGTACATGGCAGGATGGAACCGTTTATTACGAAGTGGTTCCAAAGAATGCTTTGGAGATGGTGATGTGGCTGGAATCTGACCGTATGGGTTATCTTATCAATACCGTTACCGAATCTGCTTTTGCAAACCAGCAGGAAGTGGTTCAAAATGAAAAGCGCCAGCGGGTGGACAATAATCCTTACGGCCACACTAACTGGGTGATTGATAAAAATCTTTATCCGGACGGGCACCCATATAGCTGGCAGGTAATTGGTGAATTGGAAGATCTGCAAAGTGCAACCGTAGAAGATGTAAAGGAATTTTACGATAAATTTTATGGCCCTAACAATGCTACCTTAGTAATCGCCGGAGATTTTGATGAGTCCAATACCAGGAAAATGATTGAAAAGTATTTTGGAGAAATCAAAAAACGGCAGGAAGTAGAACCTCTTCAGACACAAACGGTATTACTTGATGAAACAAAGCGATTGTACCACGAGGACAATTTTGCCACAGCACCACAGCTTAACATGGTGTGGCCTGCGGTAGAACAGTACAACAAAGATGCTTATGCTTTGGATTTTTTGGGTGAAGTGCTTTCAGACGGAAAAGAATCTCCCTTATATGAAGTACTCGTAAAAGAAAAAGAACTGACTTCCCAGCCTTATGCTTTTAACGGTGCTGATCAGATTGCCGGAAAATTCCGCATTTCGGTTACCGCGAATGCCGGCGTAGATCTTGACAGCGTTGAAGCAGGAATTGAGGAAGCTTTCGCACTATTTGAAAAAGAAGGTGTTACAGAGCGTGATATTGAACGCATAAAAGCAGGACAGGAAACCGATTTTTATAACGGAATAAGTAGCGTACTTGGCAAATCTTTTCAGTTGGCCCAGTACGATGTGTTTACGGGAAATCCCGGATATATTGAAAAAGATATAGAAAATATTAAAGCAGTTACAAAGGAAGATGTGATGAGGGTTTATAATAAATATATAAAGGACAAACCTTTTATCCTCACCAGCTTTGTACCCAAAGATGAAATGGACCTTATTGCTGAAAATTCTGAAAAAGCCGAAGTTGTTGAAGAAGAAATTACTGAAAATGTAAAAACCGAAATAGCAGAGAACCAACAGGAAATCAAGAAAACCCCTTCTGAATTTGATCGTTCGGTTCAGCCTGAAATGGGAGAAACACCCCAGCTTAGTATACCGGAATCCTGGACAGTGGAATTGGACAATCAGATGGAAGTATATGGGATTGAACAAAATGAACTTCCGCTGGTAAATTTCAGCATGGTAATAGACGGTGGCCATTTACTGGACGATCTGGATAAAAATGGAGTAGCTAACCTCATGACCGATATTATGATGGAAGGGACTGCCAATAAAACACCTGCAGAACTTGAAGAAGAAATTGATTTGCTTGGCGCTAATATCTATATGTATACCACCGATGAATCTATAGTGATTCGGGGAAATACTTTAGCGCGTAACTTCAACAAAACCATGAATTTGGTTCAGGAGATTCTTATGGAACCACGATGGGATGAGGAAGAACTTGCCCGAATTAAAACAAGCACCATTAACAGCATAAAAAGATCCGATGCCGATCCTAATGCTATAGCAGATCGTGTTTATGATAAAGTGCTCTACGGGGAAAATCATCCTTTGGCCTACCCCACTTTGGGAACTGTAGAATCTGTGCAGGAAATTACCATGGAAGATTTGAAGAATCACTATAATCAATATTTTTCACCAAGCGTAGCGCGTTTTCATGTAGTTGGAGATGTATCCGAATCTGAAGCTTTGGCAGCTGTAGAAGGCCTTAAAGAAAACTGGAAAGCCAAAGAAGTAACTATCCCGGAATTTGAAATCAAGAACGAACGTGATAAGGCTTCTTTATATTTTGTTGATGTGCCTAATGCAAAACAATCGGTTATCAATATTGGTTATATAGCCATACCACGCACAGATGAAGACTTTTTCCCTGCTGAAGTGATGAACTATAAATTGGGAGGTTCTTTCTCTGGAAATGTGAACCTGATTTTACGTGAAGAAAAAGGATATACTTATGGTGCAAGATCTGGCTTTAGCGGAACTAAAATTCCCGGAACTTTTACTGCTTCCTCCAGCGTGAGAACAAATACTACCGGAGAATCTGTAGAAATATTCAGGGATGAAATTGCCAAATATAAAGACGGGATCACTAAAGAAGACCTGGAATTCACCAAAAATGCCCTTATTAAATCCAATGCCCGTAGATTTGAGACACAAGGTTCATTATTGGGTATGCTTCAGGAAATGAGTGCGTATGACCTGGATCCAAAATATATTGAAAATGAGGAAGAAATTATTGGAGGTATGACTTTGGAACAGCATAAAGAGCTCGCCAACAAATATCTGGATGAGTCTAAAATGGCGTATCTTGTTGTAGGAGATGCTTCCACACAATTCCAGCAATTTAGAGAGATTGGTTTTGATGAAGTTAAATTACTAAATAAAGAGGGCGAAGAGGTTAAACTTTCTGATGTTAAACTGTAATTAATTCAGTTATTTAAATAAAAGAGGCTACCTAAGACTATTTCTGTCTATGTCATCAATATGATCCCAGTGAAAAATTAACTTTAAGATTATTATTTTTCGAACCTGGGTTAAGATGGCACTTTGAATTTAGTTTGCGGGCAGCCTCTTTTTTCTTATTCTCATACTTTCTTTCGGTATGATTAATCTGTTAACAAATAGTCATTTTTTTTTAATTTCTCTGTACACAAAGATTTTACATTTGCGGCTTTGACTTTTAAAATGAAACCCCCGTAATGGTAATAGCAGAAAATATTAAAAAGGAACATATTGCCTCAACCAAAATGTTTCGTTCCCTGAACCCTTCTTTAAAGCAGATGATCCTGAAAACCCATAATGTGCTTCAAATAAAGAAAGAGGTTAAACAGGCTTCAGATATAGGTCTTGATGCCTGGGAAAATTTCACGGCTACTTCCTACGCCAATAAGGTAATAGTAAAAGAAATAATTGAGGAACAGAATTTATTTTCATCTAATCAAACTCTGGAATATTAGAAATACAATGTATTAATTGCTTTTGTAGCAGGTTTTGAACAGTTCAGTCCGGTATAAAAAGAATGCCGGAATCTAAGACTTCAACCGACCCTACTCAGTGAAGTATTTTCAATATCCGGCATCCGATTATAATTCAAAATTAGGAGATTAGACAAAAGAATAATTACGGTTTTCCGTAATAATCTTTTTTACAGGTAATAAACTACTGGATTTATGGCCGTTATAACCAAAAAATAATTTAAATTTTCTTAAACAAGCTCAGGATAAACCAGGATAATTTTGGTTCATAAGGCTGCGAAAAGGTATTAAAGTACCAAATTAAATTCCAAAAAATTATCTGGATACTGTTTTTAAAGAGCAAAGAATTTCTTCTACAAATTTACGATCATTGGACATAACGGGAATTTTATGCTGTCCTCCCAATTTTTCTTTACTCTTTAGCCATTGATAAAATGTACCCTCGGGCACCTGTCTCACCACCGGCCTGTGAATAGCCGTATCGGCCTTTCTTTTTTCACGATAGTCTTCGTTCAACTGGCAGAGTTCTTCATCCAATATCGCTGCAAATCTTTCAGGATTAGCGGGAGCTTTTTTAAATTCAATCACCCATTCATGATATCCTTTTTCCCCCTGACTGTAGAAAAAAGGTGCCACCGTAAAATTTTGCATAAGGGCACCGGTTCTTTTACAACTTTTTGAAAGAGCTTCCTCCCCCTGTTCTGCAAATAAATCTTCACCAAAAACATTAAGACAATGTTTGGTACGCCCCATAATTTTAAAACGGAAAGGATCTACTGAAGTAAATTTAATACTATCACCTATTTTGTATCGCCATAAACCGGAATTTGTGGAAATTACCAGGGAATACCTTTTGCCTGTTTTAACTTCACTAAGTGAAACCGTTTCAGGAAAATCATCCTCATAATTTTCCTCGGGAAGAAATTCATAGAATATGCCATAATTAAGCATGAGCAACATTGAAGTGTCATGTACCAACTCCTGGATTCCGAAAAATCCTTCAGTTGCATTATAAATTTCCTGGTAACGCAGTGATCCTGCTTTATCAAGTTCTTCGAAAAGTGGTTTATAAGGACCAAAAGAAACCGACCCATGAAAAAACACTTCCAGGTGCGGCCATACTTCCTTTATATTTTCAATCTGTTGCTCTTTCTGAATATGCTGAATTAAAAGCAGCATCCACATGGGAGAACCTGCAAGGCTGGTTATTTTTTGACGGGAAGTGACTTCTGATATTGCTTTCATTTTTTTCTCCCAGTCATTCATAAGGGCAACCTGTAATCCGGGTGTTCTCCCAAGCTGTGCCCAGAAGGGGAGATTTTTCATTACAATGGCAGAAATATTACCTGTATAGAAGTTATTTTTCCCGCTATAGGGATTCCCTTCCTGGCTTCCACCTATGGAAAGGTTTTTTCCACTAAGCAATTGGGAATCCGGGTTATTTCGAAGATAAATCGCCAGCATATCTCTTCCTCCAAGATAATGGCAATTACGTAATCCTTCCATAGAAACAGGAATAAGTTTACTCCTGCTTTCTGTTGTACCAGACGATTTGGCAAAATTTTTGATCACGCCCGGCCAAAGCACATTTTTTTCACCCTGCACCGCCCGCTCTATAAAAGGGGTTAAATCACTGTAATTTACCACCGGAACTTTTTCCCTGAAATCATCAAGACCGGAAATGGATGAAAACAGGTATTTTTTACCATAAGCTGTATTCTCCCCTTTTTTCAGCAAGTCCCTAAGAACCCTTTCCTGAATTTTTAATGGATTTTCCTTCATCTCATCCACTTCCCGCAATCTCCTTTTCAGGTATTGATTTCCCAGCCTGTTAAATAATTTCATGTATATTCTAATTATTCAGAATTGCCATCAACAATTCTAAGCAACTTCATCCTGAAATGAAGATAATTAATCCGTTTGATTATAGCAGACAGTTTAACCTTCTTTATTAAAGTGAAACTACCTCTTTATTGAAAATTTTCAGCTAATGTACGTAAAGGTATTTTTTCCTTTTCTGAACAGGCTGTAAATTTTATTTATTCAGAATTTTCTTATCATCTTGCTTCAACAAAATATAAATTCGTTGCCCAGATATAAAAAAACTGTAACTTTAGGGAAACTCCACAAGGAGAAATTCAAAAATTAAATCAGGCAGCAATTTTGATAGAAAGTTTTCCAATTTTTAATGTGCCTTTAAAGACCAAGTTAAAGTTATTTTAACCATTTACAGTATTTTGAAAAAACGCAGGCTATTGCTATGGCTTCCCCTGCTCTGCTTTACCTGCTGCGGAATCTATTCCTGTGCTCCCAAATTACAGGATGTAGAAGCCCCAATTGACGAACCCCAGGAGTTCACCTATTCAGGCGATGATTTAGTCCCTGACAAATGGTGGACAGCTTTTGATGACCCTGCATTAAATTTACTCGTAGAAACCGGCCTTGAAGAAAACCTTGCCCTTGCAGGAAACTGGGAACAATTTAGAGCAGCTTTGGCTGTAGTGAGAAGGGAATCTTCTTATCTCTGGCCCGCAATAGGGGCCTCAGCTCAAACTGCGAGGAGCCGCCCGCAACCTGATTTTGCAGGTGGTGAAAATTTCCAGTTAGGACTTTCTGCTTCATATGAAGTAGATTTATGGGGAAGGATTCAATCCGGTATTGAAGCTGAGGAATTTCGCGCCCAGGCTACATACTACGATTACCAGTCGGCTGCCATGACTCTTTCCGCAGAAATAAGCAACGCCTGGTACCGGCTGCTTACTGCAAGAAAACAGCTGGAACTGGCGAATAAGCAAATTGAAACCAATGAAAATATCATGAGGCTTATCCGGGCACGTTTTGTAGGCGGCCAGATAAGAGCTGTAGATATCTTAAGACAGGAACAATTACTGGAAAGTACAAGAAATCAGAAAATTGCTTATGAGACCCAGGTGGAACTTTTTGAAAATGAGCTGGCAGTTTTATTAGGTTCTCCACCACAGAATTTAATGGAATTACCTAAGGACAGTCTTCCGGGCCTGCCACCACTTCCGGCTACCGGCCTTCCGCTGGAACTTATTCGTCGTCGCCCCGATGTTTTGCAGGCTTATAACTTGGTATTAGCAACAGACCGGGATATGGCACAGGCCATACGGAGTAAATTTCCGCAGTTGTCATTAAATGTTCAGGGCCAGAACCGTTCCAACGACTACAATTCACTTTTCCAGAACTGGGCATATACTCTTGCCGGTAATATTGCAGCGCCAATATTCTATGCCGGCAGAATAAGAGCAGAAGTAGACAGAACTGAAGCTTTAAAAAACCGGCAGCTTTACCTTTATGGACAAACTGTACTTACCGCATTCAGAGAGGTAGAAGATGCAATGGTAAGAGAAATAAAACAGAAAGAACAGCTTGAAGTATTGCAACGGCGAACAGAGTTAGCCGAGAAAACCAGTAGACAATTAAGACTGGAATTTCTAAATGGCATAAGCGAGTATCTTGATGTATTGCTTACTTTAGATCAGGAACAACAATTGGAAAGGGATATTCTTGAGGCAAGGCAAAGTTTACTTGAGATAAGGGTTGCCCTATATCGCGCTCTGGCAGGAGGATTTGAGCCAGAAAGGCCTGCAGAACCTTAACAGAAAAAGAAAGATTAAAAAATTATGAGTACCAAAAAAATAATATTCATCTGCATTGGAATATTGCTGATTGGAACGGCGATAACCTTTGTTATTTTCAGTACAGAGCCAACGGCGCAGTCTGAAGGCAGTACCCGGAAGTCTGCTATGCTGGTTGATGTGGTGAAGGTAGAAAAAGGTAGTTATCAGCCTATGATTGTGGCAACGGGAACAGTGCAGCCTGTAGAAGATGTAATGCTAAGCCCGTTAGTAGGCGGTCAAATTATTAAAAGATCTGATGCCTTTACACCAGGAGGATTTGTACAAAAAGGAGAGGTTCTTTTACAAATTGACCCTTCTGATTATCGCAATACTTTAGAAATGAGAAAAAGCGATTTACTGCAGTCACAAACCAATATGGATATGGAAATGGGGCGCCAACAGGTGGCCCAGCAGGATCTTCAGCTTATTGGTGGCGATACACTCTCAGAAGAAGAGCGGTCACTTGTCCTGCGCCAGCCCCAGCTAAATGCCGTAAAGGGAAATATAAAGGCCGCACAGGCATCTGTGGAACAGGCGCAATTAAACCTGAATCGCACCACTATTAAAGCTCCTTTTGATGCACATGTACTTGCACAAAATGTTACTTTAGGCTCCCAGGTGACTCCAGGTGATGATCTTGGGCGTCTCGTAGGTACAGATGCATACTGGATTAATCTTACTGTACCGGTAAATAAGCTGCAATGGCTATCTTTTCCCGATTCTGAAGAAGAAAAAGGTTCAATGGTTAAAATTAAAAATTCCACCGCATGGCGGGGCGAAGCTTATCGTACCGGATATCTGGACCGACAGGTAGGAGCCCTGGACGACCAGACAAGACTCGCCCGGGTTCTTGTAAGGGTTCCAGATCCCCTGGCACAGGGAGATACACTGCAGGACAAACCTGAACTTATGATTGGAGCGTTTGTGGAAGCGCAAATAATGGGGGAAGAAATAGAAAATGTGGTACGCATAGATCGTGATTACGTACGCAGCAACCGATCTGTATGGGTAATGGAAGAAGATAAATTAAGCATAAGAGATGTTGAAATTATCCTGACTGATGCTGAATACGCCTATGTAACCACTGGATTACAGGAAGGAGACCTTGTGGTAACCACTAATTTAAGCACTGTTGCTGAAGGCATAGATCTCAGGGAGGCGAAAGATTCTACGGCTGCGGGTATGGGAACAGAAGAGCAGGAAATGCAAGAATAGATTGGCTATGGAGGAAGAAAATAAAAAGAAAGTCAGAAAAGAAGGTGCCATAGGTTACATGGCACGAAATTCTATTGCCGCAAACCTTTTGATGATCCTTCTTATAGCCGGCGGTATATGGACCATGTTCAAAATTCAAAAAGAAGTTTTTCCACAGTTTCAGCTGGATTTTGTGAATGTAAATGTGGTTTATCCCGGTGCGGCACCGGCCGAAGTAGAGCAGGGAATCTTACTCCCTGTGGAAGAAGCCGTACGTGGAATCCAGGGAATTAAGGAGATTGTTTCCACTGCCAACGAAGGTTCGGGAAACGTTTCTATAGAACTTGTAGCCGGTACCAACCGGATGAAGGCTTTTCAGGACATAGATCAGGCCGTTAACAGGATAAGAACTTTTCCCGACGATATTGAACAGCCCGAAGTGAATCTGCAATCCAGGCAGCAGGATGTTATGGAAATTGGTATCTATGGAGATGTGGATATCTGGACGCTTCGGCAATTAGCTGAGCGGCTAA
The DNA here is from genome assembly GCF_031846585.1 of Autumnicola musiva. Taxonomy (NCBI): domain Bacteria; kingdom Pseudomonadati; phylum Bacteroidota; class Flavobacteriia; order Flavobacteriales; family Flavobacteriaceae; genus Autumnicola; species Autumnicola musiva. The sequence goes on along the minus strand of NZ_JAVRHK010000002.1, from coordinate 470,160 downwards.
GGAACAGGTTTTTAAGCAATCCCAATATCACTCAGGTTGAAATAGGCAATGTCCCGGAATATGTCACTCATGTGGAAATCCCGCGGAATAATTTGAGAAAATATAATCTTACCCTGGGGCAGATAGCTGATATTATTGCCCAATCCAGCGAAGATGTACCCGCCGGGGCGGTGGAAACCCAGGCCGGAGAAATCCTGCTGAGAATGCAGGAAAGAAAACAATGGGCTGAAGAATTTGGAAATATTACTATTATATCTTCTACTTCAGGCGCAAAAGTAAATCTTGCCGATATTGCTGAAATTACAGATGGCTTTGAAGAAACAGGATTTCACGGGCAATTCAACCAGACTCCTTCCGTAGACATGGAAATTTTCAGAATTGGCGACCAGTCTCCACTTGAAATTGAAGAGACTGTTAAAACCATTCTGGAAGAATTTCAATTACCACCGGGCGTAAATTTTAGAATTGACAGCAACAGAGCTGAAGATTATCGAGAACGGCTCTCACTGCTTACCGAAAATGGTATCATGGCAATCGTAATTGTGCTGGTTATTCTTACACTTTTCCTGGAATACCGCCTGGCTTTCTGGGTAATGATGGGAATGGCTATATCATTTATAGGCGGAATAATTTTTTTACCACTTTTCGGTCTAAGCATCAATATGATCTCCATGTTTGGCTTTTTGGTTGTACTGGGAATTGTAGTAGATGATGCCATTGTAGTGGGAGAAAATGTGCACGAATATCAGCAGCAGGGAATGGGCTTTATAGAAGCAGCAATTAAAGGAACCAGGGATGTTTCCAGGCCTGTAGCCTTTAGTGTAATAACCACTATTATCGCCTTTGTGCCGTTATTGTTTATGCCTGGGGAAACAGGAAAATTCTGGTGGCCTTTACCTGCAGTAGTGATTATTATACTGGCAGTTTCCCTGTTGGAAGCACTTTTTATCCTGCCTTCACACCTTGGCCATCTTTCCCCTAAAAAACAAAGAGGTTGGGTGGTACGTCTGGAAAAATGGCAACAATCTTTCGCCAAAGGCTTCGACAGGATTATTGAAAAATATTACAAACCATTACTGGACTTATGCCTAAAATACCGCTATATCACCCTTAGTGCAGCAGTGACACTGCTCCTTATAGTTGGTGGCTATGGCTACAGCGACCATATGGGAATGATTATGATGCCTGAGGTGGCCGCAGATGAGATTGAGGCGGGAGTACGCCTGCCGGTGGGAACCACTCCTCACCAGGCAGCAAAAGTAGCTGAAGATATTACCCGTTCCACTCAAAAAATGTTTGAAGAACATAATCTTTATGAAGTAGCCGAAGGTATAAAAACAAACGTGAGAGGGCAGAATTTTATTGATGTGGAAATAGTTATGCTACCGCCAGACCAAAGGGATATGACTGCACGGGAGCTAATTGCCATCTGGCGTGAGAATATTGGCGATATTGAAGGAGTAGACCAGATAACCTTCGAGGCTGAACGGGGTCCCGGCGGTGCCCGGCAGGATATAAGTGTAGATTTAAGCCATTCCAACATAGATGTACTCGAACAAGCAAGTACAGCTTTTATTGAGCGGATGGATGCTTTTGATAATACCAGGGACATAAGTGATAATTATAATAAAGGAAAGCTACAATACGATTTTAAGCTTTTGCCCCAGGGCCGGAACCTGGGCCTCACCTCCAACGAAATTGGCCGACAGGTGAGAAATGCCTTTTTCGGAGCATTGGCTATGCGTCAATTACGGGGCACCAACGAAATTGAAGTCCGGGTGAAATTACCTCTGGAAGAACGCCAGGATATTCAGAATCTTGAAGATTTTGTGGTTAGAACCCCTGAAGGCGTGGAAGTTCCCTTGCTGGATGTGGTACGGGTGGAACAAAGGGAAGCCTTTACCACCATTAACAGGCGGGACGGCCGCAGAGTAGTAAATGTGGGGATGGATGTAGAACCTGCCAATGCGGTAAGTAGGGTACTTGCCTCCACACAACAAGAAGTGTTGCCGCAACTTCGTGCAGATTTCCCGGGACTGACCTGGAGTTTTGAAGGCAGCCAGGCAGATATGCGTGAATCTACAGACACCCTCTGGAGCGGTTTTTCCATGGCTATGTTACTTATTTACGCCCTGCTTGCAATTGCTTTTGGCAGTTATACACAACCTATTATTGTAATGACGGCTATTCCTTTTGGAGTTGTTGGTGCCGTGATAGGACATATTATCCTGGGATATGACCTTTCTCTTGTAAGCCTTATGGGAGTAATCGCTTTATCTGGAGTGGTAGTAAATGATTCCCTTATTATGATAGATTATGCCAACAGGCAAAGGGAAAAAATGAGTATTTATGAAGCTATTCATGAAGCAGGTCTCCGGCGTTTCCGGCCAATAATGCTTACCACCCTCACCACATTTGGAGGGTTAACACCTATTATTCTGGAAACTTCAAGCCAGGCATTTTATTTAATTCCCATGGCAATTTCCCTTGGTTTCGGAATTATTTTCGCAACCTCTATAATTCTGGTAATTGTACCCTGCCTGTACCTTATATTAGAAGATATTAGTCTCATGATTAAAAAAGGTAAAACTGTGGAACGAAATCCACGGCCGGCAGAAGGATAATGATTATATTATAAAAATGTCCACCGGCTTCAGTAAAAACAGCAAAAGTAATGGAGAAAGTACTGGATTTCTTTAAGGACTTTATCTATTTCGAAATTTTAGATAAATGGGGAGGCCCGGTTTTAGCAGCTTCCTTTTTGCTGCTTTTTTTAGCGGAAACTTACCGCCGCCTTAGAAAACTGAAGGCTGAAAGATGGAAACGTATTAAAAGAAATATTGGAATAGCTTTTACGGCAGTTATGGCTTTACGGCTTGCGCTTATTCCTGCGCTGATCTATCTGTCCGTTTTGGCTGAAAATAGCAACTTTGGTTTACTTAACTGGCTTTCCCTACCGGTATGGCTTGAATTTTTGTGTGGTTTTCTGTTGCTGGATTATGGCAATTATCTCTGGCATTTACTTAACCATCAGGTCAATTTTTTATGGAGGTTTCACAATATTCACCACATAGACCTCGATCTTGATGTAACTACCGCTGTGAGATTTCATTTTGGTGAAATTTTTCTTTCGGTATTCTTTCGCGGCTTTATAATCCTGCTCATTGGCCCGGCTTACTGGCTGATACTTATTTATGAAGTAGTATTTGAGACAGCCACACTTTTTCACCATTCCAACTGGAGGATTCCGTTTAAATTTGAAAAAGTGATCAGCAACATCATTGTAACTCCGCGAATGCACGGCGTACATCATTCCATTGTGCACCGTGAAACCAACAGTAACTATTCTATTATTTTTAATATCTGGGACCGGCTGCACCATAGTTTACGGCTCAACATTCATCAGGATGAAATAAACATTGGAGTACCCTCGTACCGGGAACCGGAGGAACAGAATATCAAAAATCTTTTATTAATGCCATTTAACAAGCCCAGGCCCTGGATATTGCCCAATGGGAGTGTTCCGGAGCGGGAAGAGAAAGGAAATAAAGATGTGCTAATGCCGTAATAAGGCTCCTCCCGCTTCTAACCTTTCCCCTATTTATTAACTTTACAGGAAATAAACTTTATGAAATTGCCGGTTTACCAGATAGATGCTTTTACAGAAAATATTTTCTGCGGAAATCCTGCCTGCGTAGTACCCCTTCAGGAATGGCTGCCAGACAATTTGCTTCTTAAAATTGCAAAAGAAAACGCTGTTGCCGAAACTGCTTTTTTTATTATTACTCCTGAAGGAATAGAGCTTAGATGGTTTACTCCGGAATATGAAATTGACCTCTGCGGACATGCCACTTTGGCTACCGCTCATGTCTTGAAGGAAATCCTGAAATATCCTGAAGAGGAAATTATTTTCCAAACACAAAGCGGAAAATTGAGGGTACAGGCAGGAAATTCAGGATATACACTAAATTTTCCCTCGCGCAATCCCTCCTTAACAGAAATGCCGGAGTTACTAATAAAATCCCTTAACCTTCAGCCGATGGAAGTTTTAAAAGCGCGGGATTTTGTACTCGTTTATCCTTCCGAAGAAGACATTAAAAACATTCAAATTAACAGGTTGTATTTTGATCAGCTTGAATTAGGTACCGGCGGTGTTATTTTCACTTCCACAGGCCACGATTGTGATTTTGTTTCGAGATTCTTCACTCCAAAAGCTTCGGTGTTTGAAGATCCTGTTACAGGTTCTGCACATTGTTCTCTTATTCCCTACTGGAGTCAAAAACTTGGAAAAAATGAAATGTTTGCAAAGCAAATTTCAGATCGTGGCGGTGAACTTTATTGTTCCCTAAAAGATGATCGTGTTCTAATTTCCGGTAAGGCGCAGATTTTCTCAAGTGGAAGCCTTTTCATAAATTAACTCCGCTAAAATGGTACTCTTTCCGGATGCTTTATAGCAGATTCTTCTCTTAAATTTATTTCACTTTTCCCGTTCTTCCATTTAGCCAGGAATTCCACTTAATTTATTCTGCAACACCAAAACTTCCTTATCTTGGGCTAAAGATTTTTTTAAAATGTCTGTAGCACAAATCATAGCCATAATAGGTTCTATTCCTTTATTTTCCCTAAGAACTTTTCTTCCGGCCTTTCTTACCGCATTTTTTCTCTCTTATCCTGAATACTTCCCCGGAATGGGTGAAGTCTCTCCATTGCCGGAAGATGCGTTTATTTCACAGGACTGGGTACTTTTTCTGCTAGGGGGATTAAGTTTACTGGAGATTATAGGAGATAAAAGTACCGAAGTACGGAACCTTATAAAAGAAGCAGAGACTTATATGAAGCCTTTGTCCTTTTTGCTTATTAACCTGAGTTTTATAGATGAAGCTTCTGCCAATATTCTGGAAAAAGTACAATGGGCCGCTTTTAATCCGCTCTGGATCCTTCTTACCGTTGGTACCCTGGCCGTTTACTGGCTGGCCGGGCTAAGAAGGGATTTTATCAGCTTTCTCGAAGATATAGATGAAGATGATAATCTATTTATAGGCAAAATCACCAGCTGGCTGGAAGACAGTTTGGTAGTATTTGGATTTTTTCTGCTTATCTGGACAGGAATTTTAATGGTTATAATTTATGCTGCCGTCATAGCCTTTCTGGTTTTTCTTGGGAAGAGATATGATAAAAAGCTTGAAAAGCAAAAAGTGGAATGTCCGCAATGCAGGCAAAGCAATTTGCCTTTTGCAGTAAAATGTGTGAACTGCAAACACGAAATGACTCATGTACATAAAATTGGTATACTGGGGCAACGAAAAAAAGCGCTGGTTCAGCATGTTAAAAAGCACCGGTTAAACCTGCTTTCCCACAGGAGGTGCCCTACTTGCGGCAACAAACTCCAAAGCAGTAAACCGCACCAACAATGTAAAGAATGTGGAACTGCAATTTTTGATTCTCCTCCTTTAAAAGACTTTATCAAAAGCCAAAACCGGAAATTCTATAAAATCACCATTTTTTCTTTTTTCCTGGGATTTGTACCTGTGCTGGGATTTGTTGTGAGTGCCGTGATAGCAAATATCCACCTGTTTTCTCCCTACCGGAAATACATTCCGCGGGGTAGTTCTTTTTTCACCAAACTCTTTATCAAATTTCTCACATTCCTATTCTTCTTACTGGGTATAGCACTCGGGTTCCTGGCAGCACCAGCATACATTGCATTAAGGTATTATCTCTGGAAAAGAAAGTTTATTGCCCAAACCACATCTGTAATTACTTCTTAACCGCACGTTTATATGGAGCTTCAGCATTGGGATCTTTCTGAACATAATCCATAATTTCTGAATTAAGCTCTGCTCCCAGCAGCACAATATAATTGGTGATAAACAACCATAGTAAAAGAATTACCACAGCCGAGACCGAGCCATAAACTTCACCGTAACTGCCGTAATTGCGCACATAAAATGAAAATCCCCAGGAGGCAAGCAGCCACAATACAGTTGCAAGTACGGCACCTATTACCACCCATTTCATTTTTGGGCGTTTTCTAGCCGGTGCAAACTGGTAAATAAGACAAAGGAAAAAAGCAACAATTATGGCCAAAACAGGCCATCGGAGCCAGCTTATAAGCTGCTCTACACTTTCAGGCAAGCCTATGTTTTGAATATAAGCAGGAAAACCTATAATCAGGGTCATGCATAAGATAATCAAAATGGTTCCTCCTATAGTAAATACAGTTGCCAGCAATAACTGCATAAAAAAACCATGATCATTAATTGTATCGTAGGCAATGTCTATGCCTTTAAACAGGGATTTTGTTCCTTTGTTAGCACTCCAGATACTAAACCCAATTCCTATAGCTGTACCCCAGCCCAGGGTTTTATTAGATTTAGCGATAAAATTTTCAATGCGCTTTTCCAACAGGTGGAACGCTTCCTGTGGCATCATTGCTGAAATTTGTGATAATTGTTCCTGGATTTGATGTGGATCTGTGGTAAGGCCATATATAGAAATAAGGGCCATAATAGCAGGAAAAATTGCTAAAAAAGCATAAAAGGTGATTCCGGCTGAAACAATATCCACACTGTCGGCGCTAATTTCATCTTTAACATGTAAAACAATTTTCTTCCAACCTGAAAACGGGATATTTAAAGGATTATGGATTCTTTTCGCCATCTTGTTCATTTATAATTATGACTTGTTCTTCTGAAAAAGAATTCTACCCGGCTTAAAATAGAAAAAAGCTGCAGGAGCACCTGCTAAATACTTGTTAATATACCGCATAAATAAAACCCCGAATCAGCAATTTATTTTTGCAGGGAATTGATGTGCCTTCTTCTAATAGTTCTCACTTTCCAGTAACCCATTTTAAAATAAATAAAAGCAACAGCGGCAGCCATTAAATTGGAAACTGGAAATGACCACCAGATTCCTTTGAAATCAAGTTCAGTATTGTTGGAAAGTACATAAGCAAAAGGAAACCTGATAATCCATAAATTAAAAACCGAAATAAGCAGGGAAGCCTTTGTAAAACCTGCACCATTAAAAACACCGTTTAAAACCTGCTGCACCCCTAAAAGTCCAAAACTTGGAGCCATAATTTTTATGAACAATGCTCCGTCACGAATTACCCTTTCATCCCCCGGCACAAAGAAAGCCGTGAGCTGTTCAGCAAAAACAAACATTAACAGTCCAATTCCTGTAAGCCCGAAAAAGGCAATTTTGTTACTAAGGTTTCCTATTTTCTCTGCTCTTTTTATTTTGGAAGCCCCAACATTTTGCCCTACGAGGGTAGTGGTAGCCATGGCAAAACCCAATGCTGGTACAATTACAAGGCTAAGGATTCTGGAACCAATTCCATAGGCCGCTACCACATCACTTCCAAAACTGGTTACAAGCATTACCATAATGGTCATTCCTGCAGCACGGGTAGATTGATCTAAACTGGCCGGAATTCCCAGCCTGAACATTCTTTTAGTCCACGAGGAATCCGGCTTCATATCTGCCCGGTTAATTTTTATTCCTTTTTTTCCGCGGAAAAGTATAAAAAGTCCGGCAGCCGCAGAAAGTCCTTGTGTAATAACACTGGCAACTGCCGCCCCTGCCACTCCAAACCCGGGTACAGGACCATATCCAAAAATAAAAAGAGGATCCAGAACCAGATTCAGGAAAACGGTAGCTAATACAATGTACATTGGAAGCAGGACGTTACCAATTCCCCTCATGAGCGACTGGAAAACGAAAAACATGAACAGGAATATAAACCCCCAGGAAGTTACCTGAAAATAATTGATAGATTCCGTGAGTATTTCGGGGCCGGCACCTACCAAACGCATTAATGGTGGAGCGGCAAAATATCCCAAAGCGGCAAGAAATACCGAAATAAAGAAAATAACGAAAACGGTTTGGGAAGAGCTGTAGTCTACCTGCCGCTGGTTACCCGCGCCCTTATATTGAGAAACAATAACGGTACCAGCCAGGGTCAAACCTCCTCCCAAAGATAATACCAGAAAAAGTATCGGAAAACTAAGGCTAACCGCAGCCACGGCATTAGCCCCAAGCCTTCCCAACCAAAAAGTATCTATCAGCTGATAAGCGGTCTGAAGAATATTTGCAAAAATAATGGGAAGAGCCAGCCTAAGCAATGACTGAAATATTTTCCCTTCCGTAAATCTGCTTTTCCCGCCTTTTTCATTCATACCAGCTACTTTAACGCTTTAATTCCTTCATGATTTCAGAAAATATCTGGTATGATTTTACCCTATCCTGATGATCATAAATGTGCGAAGCCACCATAAGTTCATTAACGCCTGTTTTTTTTAAAAATTCCGCTGTTTTATGGCTTACGCTCTCTTTACTTCCTACAAAAGCATATTTAAGCATTCGCTGAAAAGCAGGATTAGCGGCAAGTTCCCGCAACTCCTGCGTCATTGGTGTAGGCTTTTGTAAATAGTCTATATTACCCGTCATTACCCCAAAGAACATTCGGATGAGAGAGGTAGATAAGTTCTCGGCATGCTCATCGGAATCGGCAGCAATAACATTAATACAGGCAATCGTATAAGGTTTTTCCAGGTATTCTGAAGGCTGGAAATTATTATAATATATATCAAGTGCCTCAAAAAGCTGAGCAGGTGCAAAATGACTGGCAAAGGCATAAGGCAAACCTTTTTTAGCGGCAAGATGGGCACTGTCTGTACTCGAGCCCAGGATATATACAGGCATTTCAACCCCTTCGGCAACAGTGGCCCTAACTTTAGCGTTTGCATTTTCTTTGGAAAAAAATTGCTGAATTTTGCTTACTTCCTCCGGAAACTGGTGCACCGCCTGCATTCTGTCTGACCTGATAGCATGTGCCGTAACCTGATCTGTTCCCGGTGCCCTTCCCAGCCCCAGATCAATGCGGCCGGGATATAGAGATCCCAATGTACCAAACTGCTCGGCCACAATAAGCGGAGAATGATTTGGCAGCATGATACCACCTGAACCAACCCTGATTTTTTTGGTACCTCCTGCTATATGGCCTATAAGTACAGAAGTAGCTGAACTGGCTATGCTTTTCATATTATGATGTTCAGCTAACCAAAGACGGTTGTAACCAAAACCTTCAGCTTTCCGGGCAAGATCAAGGGAATCTTTAAAAGTTTCGGCCGGAGTTGTACCACTTGCAACACTGGCAAGCTCTAATATTGAATATGGAATTGTATTATCGGAATTCATGCTCTTTATTTTAAAAATTCAGAATCTATTCTGTCGGATACAGATTGAAAAAATTTCAATACTTGTCCGCTTTACAAAATAAACCAATTCATTTACTATAACCTCAACATACAGGTGTAGATAATTTCTTCCTCTAAGAACCAGAAGCTACCAATAAAACAAGCTTAAACTTTCATAATTAAAACAGCAGTAATTGTCTGACCCCACATTCTAAAGTGACGATTTTTCATGTTTTTCAGCTACTATATGTGCATTATGTCGATAATTTCTTACATTTGATTTATTAAATCATCCTTAATGGAAAACATCCCCAACAATTTTAATTATCACCATCAGGATTTATTTGTGGTGCATTCACAAAAAAAATCTTATAGCGATGGATATTCTGCTACTTTGGAAGATACTGACACCCCTTCCGGAAAACAGAAGGTATTTTCATTACGAAACACCAGCTATAGTAAAATTAGTAACTTATTCAAAAAATGGAAAAAGCTTATTGCCTGTCCTGAAAATGACCCCCATGATGGGGAAAGTACAATTTATGATATTGTACAACAGGAAGGAAATATCTCTTTATATCAGCTGATAAATAATGTACTGGCAGAAAAGCTTAATATTGCCCATGATTCACCGGAGCTTGAAGCCGCTATACATGATTCAAACAAAATTTTTCATGAAGATTTTCCGGGTGATTTTATATTGGAATACGAAGATGATCGATTAGGAATGTTCCTGCTTGAAAGCCAGAAAAAATTGGATCAGGTTGAAAGTGATGAAGAAGTAACTTATACTTTCCGGCCGGATTACAAGAGCTTTAAGTGGAGGTAAATCCCCTTTCTAAATAAAATATAAAAACCCTGCAGTTATGAAAAATGCAGGGTTTTCTTTTTTATATCATCAAAACACCGGGCATACCTTGGAATTATTGCTTCAATGAATTAAAGCTACGAACATTACGATGGGCTCATATTATTTATTCATGCTCCTAACTCCAATATCTTAATTTATTTAATATGAATTTTCTTACATTATAAATTTTATAAAAAATCTATCTTATTTAAAATTTCTACTACAGATAATAGTTATTTAACCTGATGAACACTATATATTTCACTTTTTAATACTCCTCATATAATATCCTAAAACATAATTACTAAGTATTTTAGCGATGATTTATTTGTTTTGTCGATTGGTAATATAGAAGTTTGGCGTTTCGTTAACAAAATTTAAGAAACATAAATAAGTAGTCCCCCGTACTTATGAAATATTCCCCCCTACTCTTGCTATTCCTATTTTGCATTGAGATGAACTGCCAGGCGGACTTATCATCTGCAAATTACAGTGCAAACAAAAATTTTATTCATGCCTTTACTGCCTCCGGAGGTGACGGAAACGAAGAAAATGGCTCTATTGCGTTTAGCCTCGGACAGCCTTTTTACACCGCCAGTCAGAGTCATTCTATTCACATACAGGAAGGTGTACAACAGTTTTTTTCAGAAGAAACCGGAGAGTCACCGGATGTAATCCAGGAAAAACCCGCAAAAGATTCCCGGCAGGCAGAGCCGGAGATAACTGTTTATCCTAACCCATTTACAGAATATTTTTTTGTTAAAACCTTCAATAAGAACAGGGAATACTCATTTGAGTTATTCGATATGCAGGGGAAAATTCTTATGCACGGATCTTTAGAAGGTAGTACAGCCAAAATTTATCCAGGCCATCTACAACCTGCTCTTTACATCCTTAAAATTTCAAATAAAAGTTCACTTATTAGATCTTTTACAATCATTAAAAAATAAATGCGATGAAAAAGATGATTCTCCTTACGCTTATCATCCTCACCGGAATTAATGTTGTTGCACAAACTCCTGAAAAAATTAGCTATCAGGCGGTGATTAGGGATAACTCCAATAAACTGATAACCGGGAGCGAAATCAGCTTAAAGATAATTTTGAGGCGAAAATCTCCCACAGGTGCTATTGTTTATGAAGAAACACATTATAAATCAACTAATGCTAATGGATTAGTATCTCTTCAAATAGGCTCGGGAAATATTAATACCGGAAATTTTAGCTCCATAAACTGGGTGCAGGGACCATATTTTGTGGAAACACAAGTAGATGCGCAAGGCGGCAACGATTATTCGATTATTGGCGTAAGTGAGATGATGAGTGTTCCTTATGCACTACATGCAAAATCGGCCGATCAAATTGCAGGCGCCATTACAGAGTCTCAAATTTCTGATCTGTTTCATTATTCCGACGAAGATATTAACGGGCAGGAAAAAGCTTTTGAAGGTTGGGATAAAAACTCTTCTGATGATTTCGACGGAAATTTCTACAGCCTGAAAGATATGCCCATAATTTATACCGCAGATCAAATAGATAGCCTGGTGCTAAAAATGGAAACGGCAGAAGGAGTTATGCAATCTTTGAGTCTAAATAATAATAAGCTTTCCATTTCAGGAGGAAACAGTATTGCTTTTAACAACTGGGATATGGATGCTACTGATGATTTTTCGGGAGAATTTAGCGACCTGAAAAATATCCCTAATATCTATACTTCTGCGGAAGTCGATAGCCTTATGGTAAATACAGGAGGAGACGGTACTGTTCAATCCCTAAATCTCGAAGGAGAGCAACTTTCCATTTCAGGAGGAAACAGTATTACCTTTAACAACTGGGATATGGATGCTACTGATGATTTTTCGGGAAATTACCCGGATTTGCAAAACAAACCCGAACTTTTCAGCGGAAATTATCAGGACCTCCTAAATACTCCGAATATCTATACGTCCGCGGAAGTCGACAGCATTATGGTAAATTCAGGAGGAGACGGTACTGTTCAATCCCTAAATCTTGAAGGAGAGCAACTTTCCATTTCAGGAGGAAACAGTATTGCTTTTAACAACTGGGATATGGATGCTACTGATGATTTTTCAGGAGAGTATCAGGATTTGCAAAATAAACCGGAACTTTTCAGCGGAAATTATCAGGACCTTTTCAATATTCCAAATATCTATACCTCAGCCGAAGTCGACAGTCTTATAGTAAATGCAGGAGGAAGTGGTACCGTACAATCCTTAAAACTCGATGGAGAGCAACTTTCCATTTCAGGAGGAAACAGTATTACTTTTAACAACTGGGATATGGATGCTACTGATGATTTTTCAGGAGAGTATCAGGACCTTCTTAATATCCCTAATATTTATACTTCTGCGGAAGTCGATAGCCTTATGGTAAATGCAGGAGGAGACGGTACTGTTCAATCCCTGAATCTCGATGGAGAACAACTTTCCATTTCAGGAGGAAACAGCATTACCTTTGACAACTGGGATATGGATGCTACTGATGATTTTTCGGGAAATTACCAGGATTTGCAAAATAAACCCGAACTTTTCAGCGGAAATTACCAGGACCTTCTTAATATCCCCAATATTTATACTTCTGCGGAAGTCGACAGTATTATGGTAAATGCAGGAGGAGACGGTACTGTTCAATCCCTAAATCTCGATGGAGAACAACTTTCCATTTCAGGAGGAAACAGTATTACTTTTAACAACTGGGATATGGATGCTACTGATGATTTTTCAGGAGAATTTAGCGACCTGAAAAATATCCCTAATATCTATACTTCTGCGGAAGTCGATAGCCTTATGGTAAATGCAGGAGGAGACGGTACTGTTCAATCCCTGAATCTCGATGGAGAACAACTTTCCATTTCAGGAGGAAACAGCATTAACTTTGACAACTGGGATATGGATGCTACTGATGATTTTTCAGGAGAGTATCAGGATTTGCAAAATAAACCCGAGCTTTTCAGCGGAAATTATCAGGACCTTCTCAATATTCCCAATATTTATACTTCTGCGGAAGTCGATAGCCTAATGGTCAACGCAGGAGGAAGTGGCACCGTACAATCCTTAAAACTCGATGGAGAACAACTTTCCATTTCAGGAGGAAACAGCATTACTTTTAACAACTGGGATATGGATGCTACCGATGATTTTGATGGAAATTATTCAAGTCTTAAGAATATTCCTGAAGTTTACACCAGAAGTGAAGTAGACGAATTACTTTCTAAAGACGATTCGGGCCAGGAGAGCCAATTTCTTACACTAAATGAAGATAAGCTAAGCATTTCAAACGGCAATACTATTGCCTTTACAAATTGGGACAGAGACAGTTCAGATGATTTTGATGGAAAATATTCAAGCCTCACCAATATCCCAAAACTTTATACCCAGAACCAGGTAGACAGTGTTACTGCGGCTTTAAGAAAAAAAATTGAAAAAGATTACATAAAAAAGCCGACTATTCTAATTTTTTCTTCCTCGAGAAATATTACTTTTACTGACATTAACAATACCATTGCCTGCACCAACTCTGCTACCTTATCTATTACTTCCGATTTTAAAGAAATGAAGGCAGGAGAAACCATAAACCTTGAAGTTCATGGCACTGTTCTAAGCATTAAAGGTGATTCCGGAGTTACCTTAAATGGAGTTTCGGCCGGAAATGCAAGTATTGGTAATGATGAAGTCTATACTGGTGGAATTCTTAGGAAAACAGGCACAAATACTTATATTGTAATGTAATGAAAAAATTGATTTACATCTTTCTCTTTTTATGTAATACTCTGTTTGCGCAAAATTATCACTACGCCTTAAATCCTCCTACAAATGTTAATAATTGCAAGGCGAACCTGCGGAGTTTTCAATTTGATGGTGTGGATGACTGGATAGATATTCCGGATATTGATCTTACCGGAGATTTTACCATTGAATTCTGGGCTAAACTTGAAGGAGAAATCACGCACCACGATGCTGTCCTGGGACAGATTACTAAAGGCCCCGATATTAATTTTGATTGGAAGAAGGTAAGAATTTATGTACCAGATGAGGGGTCTGCAGGGCGGGTTATTTATGCCAATCAAACCATTGAAGCTGGGGAATGGAAGCATTTTGCTTTTGTAAGAAAGGGCACTTCAATGAGTTTATTTATAAACGGAGTCAAAGATATAACCACTAACTCCTACTGGTCCGGAAACTTTCCCATTCAGGCTATTGGCCGTGGCAATGCCGGTTTCTTTGGAGGGTGCCTGGATGAAATAAGGATCTGGAACAAAGCGCGCTCTTATGAAGAGATAGCTAATAATTTTAGACAGACAATCAACCCCGGTGGTACAGGACTTATTGCCTATTATGACTTTAACACCACAGGCAGGGAAATTGTGGATTTATCTGGCAAGACAGGAAAAGGAATTTTAGGCAACTCCTCTTCTACAGAAAATGACGGCCCTGCTCGCAACAGTGATGTACCGGAATTGTGTAATTATTTGCCTCAGGCCCTTAGTTCATTTTCCGGGAGTTCCTATACTCTAAAAAAATCAACCACAACCTCTGCCGGAGTTTATGCCGAAGATGGCACTCTTGTGAGAACTCTGTGGAACAATAAACAACAGGCCGCCGGCACGTACCCGGTGGACTGGGATAAAAAAGATGATGCAGGAAAGAAAGTAGCGGCTGGTAATTATAATATTAAGTTGCTCACCAATAATCTAATCGCAGAATGGGAAGGCCCCATCGGCAATAATTCACCTGATCTTACAGGTGAACGGGTACAAACTTCTTACGAGCAGATACGTACAATGTCTGTAGTAGATAATGAAGCATATCTGGCCGCTGGTTTTAATGAAGGAAAAGCAGCTCAATGGAAAATTGACCTGAATGAACCTAATGTAAGAATTCCCATAAAAGTTCTTAAGGCAGGAGTATTTGGCAATGGCCAGGAGACAGAATATTCTACTACTGATGGTAAAACGGTATATTATGGAGGCTATGATGACTGGGGCAAAGCCAAGGTAAGTTTCATTTTTGGTATTAATCCTTCAGATGATTCTTTTAAAAGGTTCAGTAAAGGGGAATCGTATACCACAGCGGCAGGAGGAGACACCTACAGTTCAGCAATTGGTGTAATGACTGATAATGTTGAATATGATAAATTCATTTCGGGAATGGCAGTGCAGCGAAACGGAAATTATTTGTTTGTCTCTTACCTAAACCTTAATCAGATAAAAGTCTACCACAAAACAACCGGCGAATTGTTGCGTAATATTTCAATAGACAAACCACGTCTACTTGTAATTGATTCCCGAGGTACAGGAGATCTGTGGATTCAATCTAAGGATAATGTAGTAGAAAAACATACGATAAATTCAGACGGCACTATAAATTCTACCGGAATCCAACTGGCAGGAAAAAATAAAGTGCATGCTTTGGGCGCAGATTCTTCAGGAGAAATTATAGCCATTGCAGATGGAGTGACACAAACTATAAAACGGTTTTCAACTGCTGACGGTTCCCTGGTAGATTCGTTTGGTCAAAAAGGAGGTTATGCTTCCAATCCTACTGTTAAGGATAATAAGTTCTATTTTTCTGACCATCGGGATGATGGTAAACTACTGAGAGGTGCAAAAACTTTTATCACCTACGAAGAAGATGGCAGCTACTGGATTGGCGACACCTATAACCGCAGGGTGCTTCATTTTAGTACCGAAGACCGCCTTCTGGACAAAATTGAATACCAGGGGGAAGTGCGATCGGCTACTGTTGACCCCAATGATCCTACCAGGGTTTTTGCTGATTATATGGAATTTAAAGTAGACTACAGCAAGAAAATTGGTGGAAATAATGGTTCATGGAAAACGGTAAGAAACTGGAGGTACCATACAAACGGATTTGATAACTGGTATTACAAACTAAGATTTGTATATACTCTTTCCAATGGTCGAACCTATGCTCAAATTAATCCATCCAAGAGTGATGACCCCTTTTACATTTTTGAACTTGATCCTGACTATGGTTTGAGAAATACCGGAATCAGGTTTCCAAAAGGAGGAGCTCCATGGGTACTGGACTGGTTCCTAAAACCAGATGGATCCCTTAGAAAATACACTCTCTCCGGAAGCGAAAATTCCCGTACCGTCACCTGGGAAGAAGCTCCTCTAACAGGTTTTGACGAGAAAAACAATCCACAATGGGGAAGTTTAAAACAGCTCGCCCAACTAAAAAATCAGGATAAACTTCAACCATATCACCGCTATGGAATTTTTCAAAACACACCCCCTGTTCCTGATGTTTCTGAAAATAATATAATTGTTTCTTATGAAAATCATCACCCGGAACTTGGAACTACTGGTTATCATTTAGGAGGGCTCAGGCCAGGAAGCGATAAATGGCTATGGCGAGCTATGCCAAGCACGTCGGAAAATTATACCGGCCCTTTCCCCACTGATGGAAGGTATGACATCGGCAATGGAGTACATTACCCCGGTGGTCCGGCTATAGTAATAGACGATCTTATATTTGCAGGATATCACGGGGAATTATGGAAAAATTCAACGGCAAATATGTGGTATATCTATAGGGATGATGGCTTAATGCTAAAATTATTTGGCGTTTTAGGACCTGATGTTGCTAATGAAAGCACTCCCTATGGCTCTGCCGGAAATGCCCTTTCTGCAAATGTCGTTAAAATTGGAGATGATTATTACCTGTACCATGCTGATGAAAATGCACATGGCGGCGTAAACCGCTGGCGCATTTCTAATACTGAAAGCATTCAGGAGCAGCTAATATGTGTGGAAGTAAAATAGGAATTTTAATTATCCTGCCTTCAAAGTAAGTTAAGTGCAGGGTTGGTGATTTTCTAATTGTAGAATGGATGCTGAAACAGGTCTGCCATGCCGGCAAATTGGATTTAGCCTGGCAGAATTTACTTTTTACAAAAATTGCGTATTCTCAATATGACCTCAACAAATTTTCTTTTTAGGCATCATAGGCGTTATGAAGGACTTTTTTATCCTCCTGAAGCAAAACATGATTTTCAAAAGAAGTCATCACATTATCTATAGCAAGATATTCTTGTGCATAAGCACGGGCATTCTTCCGAATTGATGCATGCTTTGAAGAATCCAGAGCATTTATTACACCTTCTTTTAAAGCAGTCAGATCTTCAGCTTTTATCAGCAATCCCATATCATGTTGTTTAACTACATCATAAAGGCCAGAACCTTTATTTACTGTTATAAGAGCTAAACCTCCCACGGATAAAATAGTGGTTAATTTTGAAGGCATAACTAGGTCACTGGCAGTTGCTTTTTGAATTACAAGATGCACATCAGCCATGTTTAGGAACAGATTAAATTTTTCCATAGGCTGCAATGGAAAGAATATAACGTTTATAAGGTTTAGTTCTTCCGTAAGGTTTTGAAGTTTTCTTTTATATGGTCCCGAGCCACATATTACAAATTTCACATTCCTATCCTGCCTGAAATATTCTGCCACATGAATTATAGCTTCTAAACCTTGCTTTTCTCCTATTCCACCTGAATACAGAATAATTTTATCATTACCTCCAAAACCAAACTGCTGCTTCAGGCCTTCTTTATCAGGTACAGGATGAAAAAAATCGGTATCGGCCCAGTTAGGAAGCATAAAAACTTCCTTTCCTGCTTTTTGTTTAATTTTTGTAACCATTCCTTCTGAAATACTACTAACCACATCTGCTCCGTCTAGAAAATATTTCTCTACTTTCAATAAGAAATTGATAAGCCGGTTGGATTTAATCATTTGAAGATCTCTCGCCGCTTCTATTTGCAGGTCCTGAACATGATAAACAAAAGTAGCATTACGTAATTTTTTATAAAGCCTGCCCAGAAAACCTAGGTGAAAAGAAGGCACCACTGTTATAACCACATCATATTTCTTATTAAATGTGATTTTTAGTAGTTGCAGGAGAGCTGAGCTAAAAAAAGTACCTTCGGATAGCATTCTCTTTCCACCTGTGGGATCTGCAGGAACATACATGGGGCATCGGTAAATTTTTATTTCCTCACCGGATTCTGACTTTTGAATTTCTTTTTTAAACCAGAACCGGTGTTTCCTGTAAGGTTCCTGTATAGCCCAAAATGGGTAATAGGGGTATGTGGTAATCACAGAGCATTCATAGCCCCTGTTAGCCAGCCAATTCACCATTTCCCCACTATATTTCCCTATACCTGTAGGTTCGGGTGAAAAATTATATCCTATTAATAAAATTCGTTTGTTCATACTAATTTTGAATTTGCAAACCTGTATATGTAAATGTTCAAAGCTTTTAAGTACTTAATAATTAGATTTCGAGCCAAACA
This sequence comes from Autumnicola musiva, assembly GCF_031846585.1. Classification (NCBI taxonomy): domain Bacteria; kingdom Pseudomonadati; phylum Bacteroidota; class Flavobacteriia; order Flavobacteriales; family Flavobacteriaceae; genus Autumnicola; species Autumnicola musiva. Next base: position 451,764 of record NZ_JAVRHK010000002.1, on the reverse strand, counting down.
TTGGAGAATTACCTTCTATAAGGGAATAAAAATTTCCTTTGAAACCAACTATAAGATTAAAAGCTTGTCAGGATTTTTTTAAATCGGCAAGAGCAACTCTGCTAACTACCTTCCTTAAAAGTGAAAGGATAATCATACTTATATGAACACCAACATATATGGTAAAGACCAGACTAAAATCCCTGAGCGGAATATGATCTACAATTATGTATGGAGCAAGAAATACAAAAATAATAAGATATCTTACCCATACGTATTTCATCATCTGTACATTTATATAGGGAAGTTCCAGTTTTCTACTTCCGTATTCTATCGTAAAAAAGAGTGCTGTAGCCAATAACAGCAAGGTGATCAACATTACCGGAACACTTTCCAGGCTCAATAGCAGGAAAGCGGAGGGAACAAATCCTTTCAGAAAACGAAGGATTAAAAAAAGAGGAACCCTGTATTTTTCCTCTAAATTTCCATAAATATAATAAATGACAAAAACAGAAAAATACATGCCGGTAATTTCCGGACTTAACCATGGCTGCATAAATATAAGCATGGAACTCAACACCAAAATCCTTATTAGAATGGCTATATAAGTATGAGTATCGGGTACAGCATGCTTGTAAATAATCTTTCTGATTTCCGGGCTTTCTTTCTTAACAGAAATATTATCTGTATATATATAGCCTGCTTCATACGCTACAGAGAACGCCAGCAGATGCAGCAAAAATCCTAAAACCTGAAACAAATAAGGACCATCAGTAACCAGAAGAATATAAATTGGTATCCAGATATAATCCCTAAGCATTGAAGAAAAGTAGGCGACTATACTAGTGCCCCAGTTACTTTCATGCCTTTTTTTGTAGCGCTTAATTGTATATAAAAGTGGAATTCCAAATTCTGTTCGCATAGCTTTCATCATTAAAAGGCTTTTCATTTAAGACAAGCCATTTTAACTGCAGAGGTTGTTAAGGGTATTAGGTAATTTTAGGTGTGAAGTGTCAAATTTTATTTACTTCCAGTATTTCATCCATAATGGAGATGAGGCTTTTTTCTGAGCGAAGATCATCGGTGTAGTATATCATCCTCTCACTTTCTTTGGAAATATACTTTATCTTTAAATTCCCATAAGTATCCTGTTTAATACTTTCAATTTTTCCGTTTTTATAAAAAAATTCTGTAGAAATCAATTTTTTAAATCCAAAAAGTGCCGCTATTTTTTTTGCAGGTATTTCTGTACATCCTGTTAACATCACATCTGCCCTGGCTGGATCCTTCATTAATAAATGGCCTAAAGAGGTTAAAGAGTTAAAGAAGATCGGTCTGTAAATTTCTTCAAAATATTCTTCAAGAGCTTCTTTTTTCAGATAGCGAAAAAATATCATTATAAGAAGTCTTCTTGATTTGATGGGGTGATACGTCCTTGTATAAATGAGAACAAGCATTATTAATTTCCCCAAATATAATCTCGTGTACTTCTTGCTATACTTTAAATAACCATAAATAAAGTCAAAAGTACTGTTCAATGAAGAAAGGGTGCCATCAAGATCGTAATAATGCAGCTCTTTATTATCTGCATTAACAGGTTGCCCGGTTCGATTTATTTTTTCTTTTGTTATCACAGCAGAAGTATAATAGTTTTATGTAAAAAAAGATATCAGCTTTTTTCCAATTTTATGCCTGAAGACAGCGATTTGTATGTTTCAGGTTTCTTCAGTTCATCTCTTTGTTCTTTCATCTTAATTTGAATAAGGAATTCATAATATGCCATATTAACGCAATAAATGAAACCCGGCACCCCTTCTGTAAAACCCAGGTTTAGAAAATATGCCTGGAAAAACCTCAAAAATGGCCAGCCGGGCAGCCTGCTTAACCATAGTTTTAATGCGGGATTTCTAGTGCTGCTATCCCGCGCAAATATTTGTTTAAACGGTAATTTTTTTTGAGCACGCGCAAGGGCTTCCTGGGAAGAATATTTATTGTGCCTTTCTATCCAGTGAAACCATCCTTTGGAAAATCCGTAATGCAGATAGGGCTCCTTTAAATATTTAATTTTACCCTTTACCTGGTCTTCTTTCTGCCCATGACCAAAATCTGTAAACCTGGCTCTTCCTTTTCTCATCAACCTAAACTGCCACTTTGGAAAATTATCACAGTATTTCAGCCATTTTCCGTAGAGCATCATTTTCCAGCAACAATAAAAACCCGCTACTTCATTCCCGGAATTTTCAATTTCCTTTATCATTTCCGCTCTAAATTCAGAAGTAACTACTTCATCTGCATCAAGAAATAATATCCATTCATTTCTTATTTCCAGCTCATCAAGTGCAAAATTTCTTTGCTGCCCAAAACTGCTGAAGGGGTTTGTGCTAATTTTTGCTCCGTGCAATAAAGCGATATTTACAGTTTCATCAGAACTACCTGAATCAAGTACATGGACATCATCACTCCAGCTAACTGAATCTAAACAGCGAGGCAGGTCTTTTTCTTCATTTTTTGTAAGAATTACGATTGAAATCATGATATTGATAATTAATTCTTTATCCCTTCCAGTTTTCTTTCTTTCAATGGTACACATGGATGGCCTGCACATACCATCCAGGAAGGCATATCTTTAGATACCACAGAACGCGCTCCAATTACACTGCCTTCCCCAATTCTAACTCCCGGATGAATAAAAGCTTCAGCTGCAATCCATACATGGTCCCCTATATTTATTGGAAAAGTAATTAATGGAAAACCAGGCTTTGTATAATCATGGGTACCTGCTACTAAATGAGCTCCCTGCGAGACCACCACCCGTTTTCCAATATTTATCCGCCCCTGCGAATACAGGTTTACACCATTTGCTATCCCGCACTCATTCCCTAAGCTGAGATTCCAGGGGGCCCATATTTTTACTTTAGGATAAACATGAACCTTTTTCCCTACTTCTGCACCAAATAAGCGCAAAAGAAAAGCTCTCCAGCCATGCAGCGGATTAGGAGTAAACCTGAATAAAAAAAATGACACGATATTCCAGATAAGCCTACTTATCCTGTTTTGCAAACTAAAAGAAGGCCCGGAAAAAGTGTCTTCATTATGTTTAGATGAAAATTGTAAAGTTTCAGACTTTATCATAACAGGAAAATTTAAAAATGTTCTTTAAGATAGAGTCTCATGGAAATAAAAAATTTGTCGGATAAACTTAAGGTATTTTCCGGTTCAGTTACGATCTGCACGGGATCAGGCTGTATAGAAGTTTTAAAATCTTTATAACTGGCTTTAAACATATATTTCCCCGGCCCGGCAAAGTGAAAGATGGATCCTCCGTCCAAAAGATTCCTGAACTCATCGTAGGATTCGATCATCCCTTTTTTCCCAAAATACTTGTACCCATTTTTTTGAATTTCAACAACTGTTCGTTTTCGCATCCCTGAAGTAACCTTTACCTGTTGCCCGCTATAGAGTGCTCTTTTCTTTGTTCTTCCGGCAAGACAGGCCCATGCCGACTGTTCCGACCACCAGTAATTTTTACAATTTTTTAAATATTTGGCAACAATTTTTTCCAGATAATCAAAGTCTATAATTGCAGGATCCACTGTTACCAGACCAGCATTTAGGGCAGGCACCATTTTCTCCCTCCATGCCATATTCCATTTCCCCCGGTAGGCCGGCACATCTTCCCGCATATATGCGATATCAAAACCTTCCATGGGTAAAAATACTTTGTCTTTTATAAAAACATCAGTATCTATAATGGTTATTTTCGGGACTTCCGCAAAAATTATGGCGGCATCAATAATTTTCCTCCATGTTCCATCTTTTACTCTTATTTCATCTAACGCCGGATAATTGGCAAGAAATTTTTCCACCCTTGAATTAGCATCCAGTACCTGAAAATCCATGGCAGAAAAAGTCTCTCTTTCTTTCCTGCTAAGAGGCTTATCCGGAAGCACGTAAAATTCCGAAGGAGAAATGTTTAAAATATTTCTCCAGCTTCTCATGCATGGCAGTGTCCAATCATTTTCTATATAATTAGAACCGTACAAGGTGATTAATGGATTTTTTGCTTCTGAAATCATAAAGTAAAAGTTGAGATATAGCGTCTAAGCTAATTAAAAAAGCCTCTAGTCTACCATAGAATGGACAGGGGAGATATTGGGCTTTAATAAATTTTCTTTCCAGCGCTGCACAAAAGATTCTACCGCATAGAATTTTTTATAACAGTTAACAGCATTTCTTTCCATCTCCTGCTTTTGATTACAGGACAAAGACATCCAGTTCTCTAATAATTCCTGAGTTCCCGAAATTGATGAAGGTGCAATAAGCCCCGCAGAAGCTTCATAAATTTCTCTCCAAATATTAATTTGATCTGAGATAAGTACCGCTTTTTTACAAGCAAGTGCTTCAACTATGGCAATTCCAAAGTTTTCCTGTTCACTGGGCAAAATAAATGCTTCACAACCGTAAAAAGCTCCCCATTTAGCCTTATCGACTAGCATCCCCGGAAAAAAAACGGAATCTTTTAAAATTCTGTTTTTCTCTACCTGTTCCTTCAGATGTTTGCCATAGGGAGTTTCTTTACCGGGCCCTGCTATTACCAATGCCGGTGTATCGGCTCCTGTTTTTTTCATCAAAATTTCATAGGCGTTCAAAAGTTTTTCCACTCCTTTCTTTTCATGAATCCTGCTAAGAAAAAGAAAATATGAACGTCCCTCCAGTTCTTCACATTTTTGAATAAAGGCCCTGGTCATTGCCAGCTCATACTCAGGAGGAGCTTCTGTACCTAAACCTAATATTATCTCCCTCCCCGGCCGGTAAGGATTAAAGGGTTCATGAGCCAACCGGCGTTCTTCTTCACAGGTGAAAATAAGGCCATCAGCTCCATTAATGACTTTTGATTCTATAAATTTCCAGTAGAATTTATTTCTGATTGCCTTTAATTTTCTACCTCCTGCTTTTTGAAAGTAAGGATCTAACATCCCATGAGGCATGATGTATAACTGTGGAAAATCTATTTCTGATCTTTTTTTTAATTCTCTCAGAACTTTATATGTCGCATAGGAATTATAAAGCCAAAGCCCATGAATAATAACGAAATTATATGCTCCCAGGTTTTTCTCCAGCCAGGGCGTAAAATTTTTGCTATAACTCCAGGCTGTCCGTGTTGGTCCAAGAGCATAAACCGGAAAAGAATCCATATCTAAAAAAGATGCTTCAGGAGAATCCAATGTAACTACTTCATTAATTATTCCCTCTTCAGAGAGTCCATTAACTATAGTGCGCACTGCTTTGCAAACCCCTCCCAATTCAGGATCCATACCGTCTATAACGTGAAGTATTTTCATGCGCTTTTACAATTTTTCAGGATATCGGCATAAATTCTTTCAATACGGTCCAGGGATTTTTTCTGATCAAATCTCTGGGCATTAATTATTCCCCTTTCTATCCAGAATTCCCGCTCTTTCTGTTCTAAATTTATCACTGTATTTAATACCTCAGCTGCTTCAGAGGCCCAGGCTTCAACCTCTGGTTCTGTACAAGGCTTCTTGTTGATGTAAAATGCCGCTTCTGCTCCAACTTCGGTCATAGGGGCTTCATTAGTGGTAATAACGGGGCAACCCGACGCCATTGCTTCTGCTATAGGCCAGCCAAAACCTTCTGCTAAGGATGGAAAAAGAAATACTTTTGCTCCTGCATAGGCATTTTTCACCACCTCGTCTGATGCATTCTCGATAAAATGTATATCCTTTCTGAAAGGAGAAGCTCCATAGATTTTTTTTAATTCTTCTGATGGGGATTGCCCAATTAGCAATAATGGTACTTCCTGCCCTTTTAATATACGCCAGGCATTATAAATTTGAATTATACCAATCCTGTTTTTGTACCATTGATTGCCCCCCACATGCAATATGTACCCATTTTCCAATGGAATTCCTGTTTTTTCTGAAACTATCCGTCCTGCCCGATTAGGCTCTTTTGGAGCAAAGGAACGGTTCAATCCATTATATACCACTTCAGAACGCACCGGTCTTTCTTTAAGAAAGCTGCCCAGATCTTTCCGGGTTTTTTCTGAAACAGAAATGAAATTTTTCCCTTTGGAATATCCATTTCTGATAAGAGCCTGATATTGCTTACCCGTCCAGCTGGTTTTATGTTCAGCAATTTCATTTTTTGCAGAACGCTGAGCCAGAAAATCATGGCAATGTACCACATGAGGATTGTCTTCAACAAGCTTTACCCACGGGCCCAGGGCATGATCTGTAAAAACAAATAAAACTTTCTCCCCAAGCCTTCTTTTTTTTCTTCGTACTTCCAGAGGGAAAAGTAAATACTGATCGATATAGCCCATCCATTTTTTCAGGTTTTCCTTTGATGGATATTTATGAAAATATTCATTGGGAGACCAAATTTCTACCTCGTGGTTTCTTGCCTTCATTCCTTCAGCCAGCATTCGGGCAAAGCGGGGCATACTTTGATGATTAATAAAAACCGGGTGTGCAAAAAAAATTATTTTCATTAATCTTTTATTCAAATCCTTCCGGAAACTTTAATATTTTCACCCTTAGATTTCTGTTCTTTTTCCGGCACTTTTAAAGCTCCCAAAACAAGCCCTCCTATTAAGGTACTAAAACCAAGTGCTGTTGGTTGCGCCCATTGCCCCTGCGGAATAGTGATAAGAGCAAAACTCAGCAAAATCCATGGCAGTAAATTTTCGTATTGCAGACTTTTGTAACTTTTTATACTAATATCAAGACAAAATACCAGCCTTAAAAGTATTACAAGCATCCCGATTACAAATCCCATTTCACCAATAAGCCTTGCCCATTCCCCTTCAGCTATTAAAAAGGAACGCTCACCGGTAAGCATAGCACTACCTGCGTTTGTACCTAGTCCCAGTCCATATCCAAAGAAAGGCAAACCATTATTTCCGGAGATTGCAGTTATCATACTTCCAAAATAGCGTTCAATTAATGAACTGGCCACCCCTCCCTCTATGCTACTGGCACTTTCAAACCGTGCTACAAAAGCTGCTGTAGCCGTTTGAAAAAAAGAAGTCTGACTTAAAACTGTAAGCAGCAACACCATACAGACTGCGGCCATAAGCATTCGCGATAAATACTGTGGGTTTCTTGAAATAGCCAATCCTGTGAAGATAATGGCAACTGCTATTGAGAAAAATAAACTTCGACTTATAGACAGCGGGATAGACGCTAAAACAGCCAGAGTTGCCGCTGCCAGCAGAATCCGGTTAATCCGGACTTTACTAACCCAGAAAAAGAGCACGAAACAGGCCACCAGGCTAAAAAACATAGAATTTCCCGTTGTAAATGAAAAAGTGCCTGAAGGCCGGAAAAATCCCATTGCACCACTAAATCCTGAACCTTCAGCATCTCCGCCAACGCCCATGTTAACAAAGGCGCTCTGCGGACTGTAAAATTGCATTGCGGTTAGTACTACCAGAGGTATAGAAAGCCCCAAAATGGCCTTTCCTAATTTAATAACATCTTCTCTGTTAAAAACATTTCCAATCACGAACATCAAAGGAAAATGCAGTAATAAGATCCTTGCTCCAAACAGCGCCACTGCCAGGTTACCGTGACCAACAACAAGGGTAGCGCACATACCAGTAATACCCAGGACAATCATGGCAGCGGGATAAAAAGTAAAGGGAAAAAGATCTTTCTTCCAGGCGCTATAAATAAGCCATATAGCAACTGGATCCCGTACTACCAAGAGGGGTGCTGATAAGGCAGGAATACCCCATTTTCTAAGTGCTCCTTCGAAAATGAGTAACAAAAAATAACACCAGATGCCAATTTTTAGATATTTATTGCTATTTACCTCTACTCTGGCCGGGGTGTGTCCATTTAGTATCTTAGTCTGCTTTTGCAGAGTCTTAGGTTCTGTTGTATAATTTTCAAATGGGTACGCCATTCTGCTTAGACTTATATAAGATTCAGGAATTCTTTATTGCCTGAGCCAATTCCCTTCCGTACACTGCCCAGGGCCTTAAACGTGCTGTTTCTATAGCAGCTTTTCCTACAGCTGTTATTTGTTCCGGTTTTGTAATAATTTCTTCTATAGCCTGCCGTAATGCTCCTGTAGAACCGGCTTTAATCAACCAACCATTTTCATTATGCGTAATCAAATCGGGGCCGGCTGTACGATCTGTTGTAATTACAGGAGTTCCCTGAGACATAGCTTCAGTAATCACCATTCCAAATCCTTCAAAAAGGGAAGGAAAAAGAAGTACATCATGTTCCTGCATAAGCCTTAGAACTTCAGCGTGCGGAAGGGATGGTATCCAGCTATGTTTTGCCAGCGCCTTATCTAAAGCCGGACATTCATTAGTAGCTTTATTTCCAAGCACCGTGAGGGAAACATAAGATTCCAATCCTTCAACAGCAGCAAAAACATCTGCTATACCTTTACGCTGTGAAAGTCCGCCTACAAAAAGTAACTTTAACCTTTTCCTGTTCTCAAGATTATCATATTTTCTGTTTTCTACAGGTGCCGGAAATCCATAAGGAATAATATCTACAGGAGCTAAATTACCAGGATAATCCTTCAGGGTTTTTGCTGTAAAACTACTGGCAACAAAAATACGATCTGCCATTGCAAGTTCTTCATCTTTGCGTTTAAGCTTGGCCTCGGAATCTTTTAAACCCGTTAAGGTAGAAGCCCACTCCGGCCAACGTTCCTGCTCTGCATTAAGCAGTTTTCTGGCTGTACGCCAGTATCCTATAGGCAGATCATAAAAACACCGGAGACTTCTGTTCTGAGCCTCTTTAAAAGAAAACCAGGCTCCGTCTTCATAAGCATAGACTGCATCAATTTTTTTCCTGGTCTCCGGTTTTATTCGTGTAGCAACTTTACGATCCTGATTCGCATATACTGCATCTACACTAAAAACTCCATTCTCATGCCTGATTAAGCTCTCCATCCCCAACTTTAATGCTGCCATTCTTCCTACTTCTTTCCAGGGACTGGTGTGTGTAAAGGAACTTAGAGAGGACTCAAAGCTTCTTCTTCTTAAGTCTGCAAAAGGACCAACAGCACTTATTTTATCCAGAAAACTTCCCGGGAATGTAGCCATTGCCGTATGGAATTCATCAAGCATTCCGGCTTCCAGAAGCCCCTGTAGCAATGCCCTGTTAAATTGATTACTTGTAGGATGAGAAATAATAACTTTCATATAAAGCAGTAATTCAATTAGTACTGGTTAACACTGGCTCCTCTACCGGAGAAGCCTGAGCAGTAAAATATGCTTTCGGGTTCTGCAGCATTTCTTCCCAGATTTCCCAGAAAGCGGCATTACTAAAATAATTTCTATACACCTGGTGGATATCCTGTGCTGAAAAACTTTCAGCTTTAATATGACCAATAAAAACTTTTAAATTATCTATTAATTCGCCTGGCTCTTTTCCGGAAACCACCATTCCATCTTTATTAACCCGGGCAACCTCCGGCATTGCACCCGTGGTTGTACACAGTATAGGACGGCCATATCGCATAGCTTCTATCACAATGAGCGGAAGCCCTTCGGTATCTACAGAAGGGATTACCACCCCATGGCAGGCACTAATAATACCCGCAAAATCTTCATCCTGATAGAAGCCCCTCATAATCACCTTTTTTTCCAGCCCTTCACTTTTAATAGTTTTTTGTAAATCTTCTGCTTCTGAACCTTTTCCGTAGATATCAAGAACAACATCTTTATTTTTAAAAATTTTTCTGGTTGCGGTAACAAACTGTCTGATTCCCTTATTCCATTCCAAACGTCCAAAATAGGCTAATTTAATAGTCCCTTCAGAAGAAGGAATACTCTCAAACCTGTTTGATTTATACTCCTTTGAAAAGCATGGAAGCCACGCTACAGGTTTATCTGCTGATACGTTTTTCTTAAATATCTCAATCATACCTTCCGTTTGCGGTGCTATTGCATCAAATAGCCTTACCATCTTGAGCTTTAAGGGAATATTATGTGCCTCAAAATGCACTTCCTCAAAAAATTTAAAAGTAGAAGCAGGTAATGCCCCTGCCACCATAGAGTAGCCATGTCCATACCCGGTTGCTATAAAAAGATCGGGATTAAAAGATTTTGCCTTCCTGCAGGCCTTCCGTAACTTCAGATATTTACCTAATTTTTTAGGAAATGTATTTGTGATGTATGGCACTGAAATTTCAGGTATGTTACCATCTTCAAAAAGATGAGCATCATTATCATTTACATTAATAAGAAAAAGATCATGACCGGCTTTTTTTAAATACCTGCAGAGCACAATATAATGTACAATGAGTCCTCCCATAAGGGCATTATTACCCATTACTACTATCTTCATGTATAAAATTTTAGATGAATTCCCTCCAGCTGATAATTATGCTGAAGTTATATCCTAAATACTATTTGTTCTCAGTAAACTTAAACTTTAATTTTTCCAGAGCAGCAGACACAGGATTGCTAAAGCTAAGCTTTTGCGTGTACAGTGTATCAATTTCTGAATTTTCACGGTGTATAAGCTCCTCTACATTTTTATAGATGTCCTGGAACCCCTCCAGGCGTTTAATTAGGTGCACTCCAATAGTATCGGGCTTGATTTCATTCTCTGAAGCCGGGATAAGCACCTGGTCCTTCTTCCAGATTGCCGCGTTACAGTTAGCCCCCAGTAGAGCCCATGCAGTTTGATCTGCCAGGGAAACCCGCCAGGGATCTTTGTCTTTTGGAAAAAATTCTTCCTTGCTGAACAACCACTCAAAAAGATCAAAATCTATAGCGCCATTACGTAAATAATAGAAGCCGGCATTGATTTTATCAGGGAATTTCATCCTTGGATAGATGAACCTTTCAAAATAATTAACGGAATAATAATCGAATCTATCACTCATTAGCACAAGATCTTCATTTCCGAATTTACTTCTTTCCAATCCCACGAATGGCTTAATGAAAAAAACATCTGAATCAAAATAAACATAATCAGTATTTTCCATAACAGCCATATCAAACAATTTGATCGTAAAAGCATTCTGCCCCCTCCATTGGCGACAATAAGGATGATTTCGCAATGCTTCATCGGCCAGTGCATCTACTTCTTTTTTATCTTTAATTGTTACACCAGATATGGATAGCAATTTTTCCTTATCACTTTCAGTTAATGATCCGTCTTCATATACATGAACCCGATAATCATCTTTATAATTATGAACAAAAGATTTTAAAGAAAGCTGGACCATTGCTATATCTCTATGGCATGCCAGAGTTGTAATTGTAATCATTGTACTAAAATAAAATTTTGAAAAAAGATGTTATTTCTTTAACCAGGAATTAATGTATGGACTTAGCCCAGGTAGCTACCTGATGGAGCCCTTCATCCAGATTGTATTTGGGAGTAAACCCGAGTTTTTGCAGTTTTGAAATATCTGCCTGCCAGTTTGCCGGATCTCCTTTGGGAACAACACCGTCAAATTGAATATTTACATCAACCTCCAAATGCTTTACCAGCAGTTCTGCCACTTCAGCAATAGTACTTTCTATTCCTGAACCCAAATTATAAATTTCAACCCCACTGGAATCAGGTTTAGAAATAACAGTGAGCACTGCCCGGCAAACATCCTTAACATACATGAAATCCCGGCTTTCTTTCCCGGTTCCAAAAAGGCTAATAGCCTCTTTTCCCTCTTCCTGAGCTAAGAGAGCCCTTTGGCTAACATCCCATATTAATTGTTTTCTCAGTTCGGGTCCATAAACCGAAAATATTCTGAAGAACGTCACACCAAGATCAAAAATTCTGGCATAGTTGCTAAGTAAAGATTCTGCCGTTGCTTTATGAACCCCATAAGGGGAAATAGGCATTACAGGAGTTGACTCTGTAATTGGCAAAATTTCAGGATTCCCATAAACCGCGGCACTGGAAAAAAGAAAAAGCCTTGCCTGCGGCTGTGATTTTTTTAAATAAGCGGCTAGCCTGGCTGTACCTGGTAGCAAACTGGAAAAATCACCAAAAGGATCTTTAACTGAAGCTGAAACCGAAGCCCCGCCTGCAAGGTGACACACTGCATCCAAAGTACAGTTTCCAATTAATTGATCCAGGTCTACTGTATCTAGAGAATTAGTAGCAAAACCTTCCCAGATATTGGGTTGCAACGGAGCTCTTAAGTCTATACCATAGATACGAAAACCAGCTTTTACTGCCTCCCGGGACAACCACGTCCCTAAAAAACCTGAAGCTCCTGTAATAAGTATTGTTCCTGGCTTGTTCATGCTTTTTCTATTCATTTTTTAAAGGCATCAATAGCTGAAATTGCTTTTATATTGAGATTCCAGCCGAGCATATGCTTCACTTGTTTCTTTTAAATTATTGTGAATTTTGAATTCACCTTTAGAACTATAACTGCTCCATACATCTTTTGCACTACAAACCTGATATACTCCCAGAATTTCCATTTCTTCTTTATTATAAGTTTCGTCTTCTTCTGAAATAATAACCGGTATCCCCCTTTCTAACCAGGCGAGTGCCGAACCACTTTTATTCAGGCCATCACATCTGGTGGTGACTACTCCTAAATCTACCAATTGCATTGCCCTATTCACAAGAGAAGAGGGCAATATCCCGGTTTGCCAGTAGGAGGCCTGAAATTCCCGCGCCATTTTTGCTATTTCCTGACCACGGCTATGCCCTATGGATAAAATCCCCAATTTTCGGCCTGCATCTGAGGCAGCTATTGCTGCATGAACAAGTAGTTTTTTTAAATTCATATAGCTGTACACGGTACCAAAGAACCCTATAATTAACCAGCCTTCCTTATTAGTTGAAAATTGATCAAGTCCTTTTTCTTTTACCATCTGATTCCAATGCTTATCGGAGCCTTTTTCTTCTATAGGTATATTGCTGAAAACAGGGGTTAACTTTGAGTCTACGCCAACTTTTTTGAGATTCTTTAAAGAAGTATAAGTATTTGTAAAAACTTCTTCTGGTTTTAAGCTTGCAGCCATTCTTTTGATAAAAATTTGCTGCAGGGTTCCTAAAATTTTCTCTTTAATTTTTGATTCCCTTGGAGTCCCACACCATAGTTCATGAAACATGATATGCAATTTAAAATCCCCGAACTTTTTTCTCAGATTAAGCAATTCCAGTGGCAGGCCATATTTATTGAACCCGAAACCTACATACTGCAGACTTACCCACTCTGGTTCAAATCGCCTGGTCCAATCTGCAGCTGTCTTCATCCGCTTTGTGGTATTATATTCTGAAGGGATACGTAATACCTGAAGTACATTTTTACCGCTGATTCTCTTTTCTTTTATTATCTCAGAAATAAAAGGATCATGTAAGGCAATAGCCCCCACAACATGGCTTTCTTTTAAAAGATTAATGGCAATTCGGGAAACATAATCTCCAACTCCGTCTTTGCCTGGCTCAAGACCGGGGCATATAAAAAGTATCTTCATTTAGATTATAATATTTACCAGCCTCCGCATTCCCCCTAAAGTGAGAATCTGGCTTCTATGCCATTTACTAAAGTATATATTTAAAGCCTCCTTTTTTTCTCCTTTTTTAGCAGCCTGCAGGATTGCAACAGGCGCCTTCCTCTTCAGCACTACATTAACGGGATCTGAATTTTCACTTTTGCCGGTAATCCCTGCTTCACGAATAATTCTGAAAGCCTGATAACCTGAATCTGTACCATTACGGGCAACAGAAGACTTGGTTATTCTGTACTTAGCTGTGTATTCGTTGATAAAGTGGAGATTAAAGCCATGAAGTCCTAACCTAAATCCAAAATCAAAATCGCCTGCATGCCCAATTTCATCTTTAGTGCGGTATTGAATCTGGTTAATCACGTCTCTGTCCAGCATATAGCAATCGTTAGGAAATTGTTGTACCATTCCAGCCTCCAGAGGTGAAAGTTTATTTTCACTGTAATAGGAAGTCCTGAAGTAATAAGCATTAAGATCTATTGAATGTTTCTCATCAATAGCCCCATCCTCATCAATTATATACTGTTTACCATAAACTGCATGTATGGTATTATCAGATTGAAAACACTCAACCATTTTTTCCAGAGCGGTTTTCATCAGCAGGTCATCATCATGAAGCAAAACAACTTTTTCTCCTCCGGCACTTGCAAATAGCCGATTAACATTTGCAGCCTGTCCCAAAGAGGGCCTGTTTCTTAAATATTTAATCTTAACATCTGACTGATTTCTATAAGTGTCCACCAATGAACTTGTTCTATCGTCTTTTGAATCGTCACCAATTAAAATCTCATCCGGCAAATAGGTTTGTTCCATACAGGAATCTATGGCTTCTTCTAAAAGATCAGGACGATTATAAGTAGGTATACATACAGATATTTTCATATTTTCAAGTTTAAGATATCTACAACTCAGCTTATGCTTCTCTAAGGCCGGCAACACTGTTTGATATGTAAAGTAACAGGTTGATCCCCCCTGAAAGAATACCCATATATAAAACCCCGGATAAAGTTGTGATATCAAAAAGAAAAATGCCTAAAAGAATTCCGCCAACGTCAGTTGGTATTTCCAGCATAGGGGTAAATTTTATCCAGCCTTTGTTAAGATTTACATTATGAATAATTCCTATTAAAAATCCTATTGAGCCACCTATTATCATCAGGAACAGTTCAAAAGATAAATCTTCATACCCGGAACCAAGTATCCATAGGAAAAGCTGCGGAAATAACACTACGGCCAGAATAACAATCCCACATATTACCAAAGAAGCCAGTACGGCAGCTATAAACATTTTCTTCAGCCTGCTTCCATTATTCGTACGGGCAAACGCCGGTGCATAAATACTTCGGAAGAGGGCCGAAATAACGGTAAATATTAGAGAGAATCTTGCCAATGCTCCAATCTCTGCAAGCGATTCTGTTGTTCCAAAGATACCCAGCAGGAATATTGAAATTTGTCCCTTAAAAGCAAAGAAAGCTGAATTATGCCAGTTTAACCGAATATAATGAACCAGGACACTTTTGTAATCAGGATCAATTTGGGAAGTTTCTCCCAATCCTAATTGATCACCTTTCCTTTTTACATACGCGTATGATAGCCATGCGCTTAAACTTGTAATAAGAAAAATAACTGCAATTACATAATCAAGGTTAAGAAAAAGCAAAACTCCCACAATTCCCACAAACCTTACCACATGTCCTACAAGTTCTGAAATTTGAACCGGGGCTATTTCCTTTTGCAGCAACATAGCTGTGCGAAGAAAAGCAGTTTGAACTTCAGGAATAACAATAAACAGAAGACAAAGTAAAAACCATATAATCCTGCTTAGTTCTAAATCCTGCTCAAATAAGATATAAGCCGCATATCCGCCAACCAATAAAAAAGCTAATCCTATTATTAAAGGGGCAATATGATTGGCTGTTTTAATGAGACTTGACATTTTTAAAGTATCATTCCAGATTTCCCCTCCTATTTTTTTAAAGCCTATAAATATAGCAGAATTTGATAGGGGAAGTAACATTCCCTGAATTGTGAGAAGTACCGTGTAAATAGCATAATCTTCTTTGGAGAGCTCTCTTACCAGAAGAATACTTATGGCAAAACCAAGTGCTTTTCCTATCATTTGAGAACCCAAAACCTGGCCTATTGGCTTAAGGGCAGCTTTAGTAAAGTAAGGGCTTATTTGCTCTAGGGCAATTCTCAATTTGATAAAAGGATTTTCGCTTCTAATAATATCATTTATTTTGAAAGGGCTGACTAAGCACCCGCCGGATTTTTAGCTTTCACATTCGCTTTTTGGCCGTAGCCATAGCCGTAGGAATAGGCTTCTTTAGACTTTGTACCGTTTAAAACCACCATAGGACGATTTACCTTATTATTCTCGAAGATATCTTCAACAGTCTTAAGTTCTGCCTTTTTAGTATAATTCTGCCTTACTACATAAATGGTGGAATCTGCAAACGGAGCAAGGGCAAACGCATCAGCTACTTTTCCAATAGGTGCTGAATCTATAAGCACATAATCAAAGTTTTGCTCGAGTTCTTTTAATAAAGATTCAATTTTTTCACTAAGCATAAGTTCTCCCGGATTTGGCGGAATGGCCCCAGAGCCAATGAAGTATAAACCTTCTATTTCCGGAGATGGCGTAATTATATCTTTTACCTCAAGTTCATCATCAATAAGATAGTTAGTTATTCCAAATTTATCAGAAAGTCCCACATCCTTCATAAGTTTTGGAGCTCTAAGATCGAAACTCAGCACTACCACTTTTTTTCCTGAAATTGCCAGACTGCTCCCCAAATTTATGCTGAAGAAAGTTTTTCCTTCTCCCTGAGATCCCGAAGTGATTAAAATGATCTTATTTTTTCTTCCGGCTGAGACGAACTTTAGGTTAAATCTAATAAGCCGAAAAAGCTCGGCTACGGGAGTATTCTTCTCCTCTTTAGCTACCAGAATTTCCTTTTCTTTATTGTGTGCTATCTCGCCTAATACCGGTGCATTAGTATATTCTTCTATATCTGCCCTGGATTGTATTTTATCATTAATTCTTTCTTTGGCATAAACCACTGAAAAGGGCAGAAAAAGACCAAAAATGAGTGCTCCCAGATAAACCGATGTCTTATTTGGGCTTACCGGAATTCCCCCGGCCCTGGGCGCATCTACTATCCGGATATTCGAAATTGGTGCCGCCAGAGAAAGGGCTTCTTCTTCCCTCTTCTGTAAAAGATATAAATAAAGGTCCTGGTTAGTACTCTGTTCCCTGTTTATTGCTAAAAGTTGTCTTTCTGCGGCAGGAACTTTTCGAACCTGGGATTGATACCGCCGGGAATCCTGCCGCAGGTTCCTTTGTGCAATCAATAAACTTTCTTTGATATTTTTAAGGTTCTCAAGGGCATTGGTGCGAAGATCTGTAAGCTGTTGGTCAATTTCTACAACCAGCGGGTTATCATCTGGGGTTGTACGCAATAAACTCCTCTTTCTAAGTTGCAGCTCGTTTAATCTCGAAATAAGGTTAACCAGAGTAGGATCTTCAATACTAAGCGAACTTGGCACAAGCGGTGCATTATCCCCATTTTGCTGAAGATAACTTTCCAGAGAATTCAGCACATCAATTTGTGTCTGGTAAGCGGCAAGCTGGCTGTTGGCTTCACTTGCACGTTTCAAATATAATTCGGCATCAGAGCTTACATTTGTAAGTTCATTCCGCTGCTTGTAATTTTCCACATTCTCCTCCACACTGGTAAGCTCATTGGTAAGTAGTGCCAGGCGCTCATCAATCATATCTATGGTATTCATGGCAAGCTCGTTACGGTAATCGAGTGACTTTTCAGTATAAACTTCAATAAGCTTATTCATTATGTCTTTCCCCCTCTTTGGAAGGTGATCCAGAAAGCTAATGGAAAGAAGGCTACCGGTTTCATTAACAGGTTCCACCACGAGTTTACTTGTGTAAAAATCTGCCAGATTCTCCACCGCCTGGAATCTGATAAGCATCATCCCCTCAATTTTCGAGGTAGAAACATCAGTATTTCGTTCTACAGTGAAGGTCCCGTATGGTTTGTTAATAGTCTCTCCATACTGGTAGACCGAAAATTTTCCGCTCTCATCTTCATTTATTTCTTTTAGCTCAAAACTTTGATTATCCTTTAAACGAATACCTAATGTAGTTCCAGGATTAAATGCGGAATCGGCAGGATTTAACTGGATTGGAAGATCCTCTTTATAAACTTCAACTTCATCAAATTTTCCGGGAAGATAGTAGCTAACCTGAAGATCAAGATTTTTTATCACCTTTTCCATAAGACCGGCAGAACGCAGAATGCCAATTTCATCTTTGATGTTACGGGAGGGTTTTATTAATCCAAGCTCCCCAAAAGACTTTAAATCTGAAGCTCCTTCTCCATTATCTTTGTCTTTTATCAGCAATGTACTATTTACCTGGTACTGGGGCACAGCTTTGTATCGAAGATATAGATACGCCAGCCCTATACAAATAATTACACCTAATACAAAAAGGTACCAGTATTTCAAATATCCTGAAACTAAATCCAGTAAATTTTTTCCACCGGCTTTTCCCGAAACGCCATTACCTTGCATCATAATTGTTAGTTTAAATTTAGTAGAATTAGGGAACCTACAGAGATTATTGACAGGATAAGAGAAATGTTATTTCTTGTGGAACTTGCCTGTTCCTTTTTATAATTTACCGGCTCCACATATAATACATCATTAGGCCCCAGGTAGAAATAGGGAGAATTCAAAACCTCCTTTTTATTCAGATTTAACCTCACGGCTCGTCTTACCCCTTCTGCCTCTTTAATGAGCAGCACATTATCTCTTTTTCCATAGACCGTAAGGTCACCTGCCATACCCAGTGCTTCTATTATACTTACTCTTTCAGAAGGTATAACAAAGGTTGAGGGATTATTTACCTCACCAATTACCGTAATGCGATAATTTAGATACCGTACTGCCACAATGGGATCTCCTAAATATTTTGACAGCATTTGTGTTAGTTTTTCTTTAAATTCTGATTTTGTAAGTCCTGCCACTTTTATGGACCCCAAAACCGGAAAATCTATATTGCCCTCACTATCCACAAGATATCCGGATTCTGAATCTCCCGAAGAAGAATTACCTTCAGATGTATTTGAAGAATTTCTATTGAAAGGTGCATTTGCTTCCGGATTTAAACTGTTTACTTTAATACTTAAAATATCACTTGGTTGAATTACCGGCTCCTCGATAACTGAAGGAATATTTTCAGTATAAACCACCTCTTTATCTGAAAAATCACTGAAATAACTAAGGTCTCTCGAACCCGAACAGGATACAATAAAAGGTAATAACAGCAAAAGAAGGTTTTTGATTTTCATGTTTTTCACGTTAGCGTATAATGGTTAATAGTATTGAGATTGGGTAAATTTTAATAAGCTTTTTCCTCTCCTTTGAGAGCATTAAGAACAGTTTGATAAATGATGCTCAAATCCAGTAAAAGAGACCATTTCTCAAGGTAAAAGATGTCCAGGCGTACCCGGTTAACAATATCAGTTTTTTGTACAATTTCCCCACGATAACCCCTTACCTGTGCAAGCCCCGTAATTCCCGGTTTGGCAAAGTGCCTTACCAGGTATTTATCAACAGAAGAACCATACTCTGTAGTGTGTTGCCGCATATGAGGCCTTGGACCAACAACACTCATGTGGCCCATGAAAACATCTATAAATTGGGGAAGTTCATCCAGGCTTGTTTTTCTAAGGAATTTTCCAATTCTGGTAACCCGTGCATCATTTCTTGTAGCCATGGCCGAATTGGCATTGGTATTCATCGTCATGGACCTGAATTTATGACACCAAAATACTTTGCAATTCACACCATTACGCTCCTGTTTAAAGTATAATGGACCCGGAGATTCCAGCTTTATCAAAATGTAAAGAATAGGGGTTAACCAGGACAATATCAGGATAATAACCAGAGAAGAAAATACTATATCAAAGATCCTCTTTACAATCCGGGCGTATTGCCCGTCTATTGGTGTTCTTCTCATATTAAGCACAGGGACATTATCATAGAGTTCTATTGACATTGCCCGTGTAAAAATCTCTTTATTATCAGGAATAATTTTAAGTTTCTTCAGATTATTATCTGCAAAAGTTATCAGGTTTTTTAGTTCCTCCTGTGAAAGTTTAGAAACCATGCAGTAAATTTCATCTACCTGGCTATTCAAAGCGTATTTAAAACACTGCCCTATAGGACCAAGATATGTGGCGCTATTTGAAGGCTCATTGTCAAAATACCCCAGGTATCGATAGCCCAGGTCGGGTTCATCAAATACTTTCCTTATCTTTTTGAGGTTTTTATCTCTGCCAACAACCATAACATTAACAAAATTTCCTCCCTCTAACCTGTACCTGCTTCTCATCCAGTAAAACATCCAGCGATAGAGAAACAGCAATAAGCAGATGATAAAATAAACCGAAGTATGGTATCTGGAAGTATAAACCTGCTTCTGAGTAATACCAAAAAGAGCAAAATAGGCCAGACCAAATATGATGAAGAGCTGCATCATTTTAGCAATATTGGTCATAAAGCGCTCCTTTCTGCCTGTAGGGTAAAAATCCAGGCTATACGTAATAAGCAGCCAGGCAAAATTAATATAAAGGATGTGGTTTTTATCCAGATAGGTTTCAGGAGTAAACAAATACAGGCAGCCATTTATTATCAATAAATGCGTAAGTATTGATATTGGTATGATAAAAACTGACTTTTGCATACTCTAATTTTTACTGATTATAAGGGATCTATAAGATTACACCTTTAGGCTATAGCCCCTGTAGGCTGGGAAGTATACCACTCGTATATTTTCTTAATTCCCTGCTTTAAATTTATCTGGTGGTGCCATCCAAGATGGTGCAACTTTGAAGGATCAGTAAGCTTCTTAAGTGTTCCATCCGGTTTTCCGGTGTCAAAATTAAAATCAACAGGGGCATCGATAATTTCCCTGATAAGAAAGGCTAGTTCTTTTATAGTTATATCCTCTCCGGTACCAATATTTATATGTGTATTACGAGTTTCAATTTTTTGAGGTTCTTCACTTTGTGATCCCGAAATAATATCTTTAAAATCACAATTTTCCATAATAAATACACAGGCATCGGCCATATCCTGGCTCCAGAGGAATTCTCTCATAGCATTACCTGTCCCCCATATTTCTACAGAAGCTTCAGAATCAATATTCCCGGAGGAGATCCCGTATTCTGCTAAAACTTTTAGAATTTCTTCTTCGGAATTTTCTCCGGTTATTCCTGCTATGGGTCTGGTATTCAGATCCCTCTTTATATTATCCCAGCTCTTTTCAGCCAAAGCTTTTCCCAAATGAATCTTTCTGATTAATGCCGGAAGCACATGAGACCTTTCAAGATCAAAATTGTCATTGGGCCCGTACAAATTTGTAGGCATTACTGAAATAAAATTTGTTCCATATTGCAGGTTGTAGCTTTCGCACATTTTAATACCCGCTATTTTGGCTATGGCATACGGCTCATTAGTAAATTCCAGAATATCTGTTAAAAGATATTCCTCCTTCATTGGCTGAGGTGCATTTTTAGGATAGATACAGGTACTTCCCAGGAACATAAGCTTCCTAACCCCATACTTAAAACTCTGATGTATTACATGGTTTTGAATCATCAGGTTTTCATATATAAAATCTGCCCGGTAGTTATTATTGGCAATTATACCTCCTACTTTGGCCGCGGCAAGAAAAACGTACTCAGGTTTTTCTTTTGCAAAAAAATTAATAACGGCACTTTCACTGGTTAGATCCAACTCCCTGTGTGTACGGGTAATTAAATTATGGTAGCCCTTTGATTTTAAATTATCAAGGATTGCACTGCCAACCAGGCCATTATGACCCGCTACATATATTTTTGAATCTTTTTGCATTATTTATTTATTCGTAATAATTAAAAGTATCATAGCCTCCATCTTGCAAATGCCTGTCCTTCTGCATAAGTTTTACGTCATTTTCCATCATGTCCTTTACCAATGCCGGTAAATCAAACTCAGGAGTCCATCCCAGCTTATTATTGGCCTTACTTGCATCACCAATTAAAAGATCTACTTCAGTAGGCCTGAAATATTTTGGATCTACGGCAAGAACTTCCCGGCCTTTTTCAAGTTGAAAATCGGGATGAGCACATGATTTGATATATCCTTTCTCCTTAACTCCCTCTCCTTTAAATTCCAGTTCAATTCCCACTTCAGCAAAAGCCATTTTCACAAATTCGCGTACAGGAGTAGTGTTTCCTGTGGCAATAACCCAATCTTCAGGTTCTTCTGCCTGCAGGATCATCCACATCATTCTTACATAATCCTTTGCATGCCCCCAGTCTCTCCGCGCATCAAGATTGCCTAAAAATAGTTTATCCTGAAGCCCAAGGGCAATTTTGGCAGCTGCACGGGTAATTTTCCGGGTAACAAAGGTTTCGCCCCTTATTGGAGATTCATGATTAAAAAGAATGCCGTTACAGGCAAACATATTATAAGCCTCCCGGTAATTAACTGTAATCCAGTAAGCATAAAGCTTTGCCACAGCATAAGGACTTCTTGGGTAAAAAGGAGTGGTTTCAGATTGCGGAACTTCCTGCACCTTACCGTATAATTCAGAAGTAGAAGCCTGGTATATACGTGTCTTCTTTTCCATTTTAAGCAGCCTTACGGCATCCAGTATTCGCAATGTCCCAAGACCATCGGCATTCCCCGTATATTCGGGAATTTCGAATGAAACCTGTACATGGCTCATCGCCGCAAGGTTATATATCTCGTCCGGTTGAATTTCCTGAATTAGCCGGATGAGGTTCGTACTATCGGTCATATCACCATAGTGCAATATGAAGTTTCTCTTTTCCACATGCGGATCCTGATAAAGATGATCCACACGGTCTGTATTAAAAAGAGAAGTCCTTCGTTTAAGTCCATGTACTATATATCCTTTTTTCAACAAAAATTCACTAAGGTAAGCGCCATCCTGGCCTGTAATTCCGGTTATAAATGCTACTTTCATTTGCCTGTAATTTATACTGAAGTTATTATCTGTAATCTTTAGATCAGCCTAAACTGAATATTTACTTTCCAAATACCGGTTCTGTCCGGCGATATCCATTCTTACCCTGAAGATGCTTTTCAAAATATGCTATAGTATGAGCCAGCCCTTCCCTTAATTCAATTTTTGGCTCCCATCCGTCCAAATGTTTTTTGGCCAGACTGGTGTCGGGTTGCCTTTGTTTTGGGTCATCCCGGGGTAAATCCCTGAAAACTAATTTAGAAGAAGAGCCGGTAAGTTCAAGAATGACTTCTGCCAGTTCCAGCATGGTAAATTCATTCTGATTACCAATATTTACTGGGCCGGTAAAATTTTCAGTAGACATCAACCTCATCATTCCTTCCACAAGATCATCTACATACTGAAAAGATCTGGTTTGATGCCCATCGCCAAAAATAGTTATATCTTCCCCCTTAAGAGCCTGCATTATAAAGTTAGATACTACACGCCCGTCATCAGGATTCATATTAGGCCCATAGGTATTAAATATGCGCACAATCTTTACATCCACATTATTCTGATGGTGATAATCCATAAACAGGGTTTCCGCACATCTTTTGCCTTCATCATAACACGAACGGGGCCCGATTGGGTTTACATTTCCCCAGTAACTTTCCGGCTGGGGATGAATTTCCGGATCTCCATATACTTCACTGGTGCTTGCCTGCAGGACTTTTGCCTTAACCCTCTTTGCCAGCCCTAACATATTTATAGCTCCCATTACAGAAGTTTTTATGGTTTTGATAGAATTGTACTGGTAGTGCACAGGTGAGGCAGGACAGGCCAGATTGTATATTTCATCCACTTCAATCATAAATGGAATGGTAACATCATGGCGAATGAGTTCAAAATAAGGATTATCCATAAGCGGGATAATGTTCTCTTTGCTTCCGGTAAAATAATTATCGAGACAAATCACTTCATTGCCTTCATCCAAAAGTCTTTTACAAAGATGGGAACCTATAAAGCCTGCACCACCAGTAACTAAAATTCTTTTCATGTTGTATTAATTTGATAGGGAACATTTTTCACCCCCTTTGTAATTTAATGTTATACCGATTAACTTTTTACCGTGCCAATTATCTTATCAAGTCCGGATGATATTGTTCAAGGTAAGAATACACTGCTTTTACATCCTGTGATGCCTCTTTGGAGACCACCAGGTTGGCATCTTTTGTTGATATAAGTATACAATTATTAACTCCTACAAAAAAAGTTGGCTTTAGTTCACCAAGATGCATATTATCATTAGAGTCTAACGCATAACCTTTAGATCTAAAATATTCATATACCGCTTCGAATGATCCCATATCACTCCACTCAAAGTTAGCTGGTACCACTTTTATGCTATTGCTCCTCTCCATAACAGCGTAATCCACGCTTATTGAAGGAATATCCATAGAATTATCAAAATCAAGACAGCCATCTTCGGCGGCGAGCCAGGCTTCATGAGATTTTTGATATACTTCAGGAGCAAGTTTTTCAAGTTCATTTAGAAAAACACGTGATTTAAAACAGAACATCCCGCTATTCCAAAGAAAATTTCCTGCCTCTAAAAAAGACTGCGCGTTTTCCTTATCTGGTTTTTCCCTAAAAGAAATTACATTATCTCCATCAAATTCAATATAGCCATACCCTGTTTCTGCCGTGGTTGGTTTTACCCCAAATGTTACGAGGCAATCATTTTTCGCAAGCTCTATGGCTTTTTGAACAGCTTTAGTATAGCTTTCCCCTTCCTGTATAATATGATCTGCCGGAGTTACAAGCAGAATAGCCTCAGGATCTGTAGAGAAAGCAGCAAACGCAATTGCAGGAGCAGTATTACGAGGTGTTGCCTCTACTATATTAGTATACTTATCCTGATCTATTTTCTTTAATATTTTCTCCGATAAGTCTTTGTTTCCACTGTTTCCAACTATGATAAGTTGATCTGAAAACGGTTTATTCCTTTCCACTGCCAGCTCAAAGAGAGATTTTTCTGAAAAAATTTCTAAATACTGTTTGGGCTGAGACTGCCTGGACAAGGGCCACAATCTACTTCCAACTCCTCCCGTTAAAATAACATGTGAAACTTCTGTCATAAGAAAATTTTTAGAGATTACTAGCGTAGAGATAATGCTTTTTTAGGATATATCTCAAGTTCAAATCAACCCGTAGAGCAGGATTTATTTATTTTAGCTGGCGATCGCCGGCCCTGAAAAAGATTTTGCATCATATTCTGGTTTCCCGACACTTTTCGGCACAAAGCCAATTTTTATAAGCTCCTCCATATTTAGCAAATTACGACCATCAAAAACAAACGCGGGTTTTAACATATTATCGTATATCTTTTCCCAATCGTAATGCTTAAATTCCTCCCACTCAGTAAGCACTGCAATTGCATGCGCATCTTTACAGGCTTCATAGGGATTATTAGCAACTTTTAGGCTCTGCCTGTTGGCTTCTTTACTTCTACTTTTAAGATAGTCAAGATCACTGTAAATTTGCTCTGTTTCCACTTTAGGATCATAAACCACAATCTCGGCCTCTTCATTTAATAAATGATCTGCCACATAAATTGCTGCTGATTCCCTTGTATCATTGGTATCTTTCTTAAAAGCCCAGCCAAGTAAAGTTATTTTTTTTCCTGAAACCGTATTGAAGAGCGTCTGAATCATATTATTGGCAAACCTCCTCTTTTGATAATCATTCATAATAATCACCTGCTCCCAGTAATCGGCTACTTCATTAAGGCCGAATGATTTAGCAATATATACCAAATTCAGGATGTCCTTTTGAAAACAGGAGCCTCCAAATCCAACCGAAGACTGTAGGAATTTTGATCCTATTCGCGAGTCCATACCCAGTGCCTGTGCTACTTCATGTACATCGGCTCCTGTTTTTTCGCAAAGTTCAGACATTGCATTAATGCTGGAGACTCTTTGCGCAAGAAAAGCATTGGCCGTTAACTTGGAAAGTTCAGAAGACCAGACATTTGTGGTCAATATACGCTCTTTGGGAACCCAACGCTCATAAATTTCACTTAAAGACTGTATAGCCTGAAGACCATCTTCTGTATCAATATCACCACCTATCAGCACACGATCGGGATTCAAAAGATCCTGTACAGCTGTGCCCTCAGCAAGAAATTCCGGATTTGATAGTATTTGATATTTTACACCATTCCCGGTGTTATCCAATATATCTCGAAGTGCAGCCGCAGTACGTACCGGTAATGTAGATTTCTCAATAATTATCTTATCATCTTTAGCTATACTGGCAATTTGCCTGGCACATAGTTCTATCCATTTAAGATCGGCCGCCATGCCTTTTCCTATTCCGTAGGTTTTGGTTGGTGTATTTACAGATATAAAAATCATATCTGCCTTATCTATTGCCGAATCTACATCTGTAGAGAAGAAAAGATTCCTTTCCCTTGCCTCCTTTACAATGTCTGAAAGTCCGGGTTCATACACAGGAAGTTTTTCAACATTTTCATCATTCCACGCAGCAATGCGGTTTTCATTAATGTCTACAACAGTCACTCTAATATCCGGACACTTTTGAGCAATTACTGCCATTGTTGGACCACCTACGTAACCAGCGCCTATACAGCAAATATTTTTGATTTTCATGATGTTCTTAGCTTTACTTTTGATTCTTATCAGGCTTCAATCCATTTAATGGTTTTGAAGTATTGTAATAGAAATTATTATGTATATCCGTTTTCTATCCTATAATTTCTTTCGTCACCCTGAATTTATTTCAGGGTCTCAGTATTGCGGTGATTCGCATTGAAATGAGATTCTGAAACAAGTTCAGAATGATGTCATTTTTCAGTTTAGGATACTTTATGGACAAACAAAAATTATTTGATTAAACGTGTAATTCCATGGCTTCGCCACAGTGAGTCCCAAACTAGACTCAACTGGATACAGTGTAGGTAAGGATAAGGGGGTATTAACACAGGTATTGGGGGCAGGCAATTTGTCCTATGTTTCAGGGAATAAAATTATAATTTTTTCTGAACCCTGAATTTATTCCAGGGCTATTCTCCGAAAAAAAGAATGAATTTTTAGTAAAATAATTAACATAATCAATTTAAAAATAAATTTTATTCAATAAAAAAGACATTTACTTATCAAAATACAAGAGAAAGCATTTTTTAAATAGAAAAAAATATGAAATTTACAGGTCAAGCGTTAAAGTTAAAAAAAAGTTAAATTAGAGCATTTTTTTAAGGTCTAAAATTATGCTCGATGAAGTGTGATTTTATCTCTACGAGTAACCTTCAAATTATTTCCTATCACCTGCAAATTGCTACAAAAATGCCCCTGATTGGCTGAAAAAAGTCAAATTTAACTCATGAGAACTAAAAATCAGGGGGTTGTTCGATAATCTTACAATAACTTCCTTAGCCCTTCTTATAGCGAAAATTTAAATAAATGCTATTACATTAAACTTGAAGTATAGTTTTAAGCATTGCCATCCTCATTTTATAAAAATTTCAATCTCTGAAAAAAATGAAATACTTCTAAATTAGCTTTCTGTAATTAAGATATCTCTGTGAGTAAGCAACCTGGACAATCGGTAAAATGAGAGTCAAAACAATCACTAATGAAGCAAGCATGAGGCTTGTATGTACCGTATTAAAACAAAAAGGGGGCAGACATGATAATCTGACCCCGGTAGGTATACTTTGAACTTTAAAACTTTCAGGAAATAATTAAAAGTAACATCCGCCTCCGCTTCTCCTTCCCGGATTGGCTTCACTATCAAATAACTTAAAGCTAAGACTCAGCAGTACATGATGAAGCCGGCCATCAAAATTTGCCCTGTTAACACCATCCATCTGATTTGTACCCTCAATTAAAGTATTATCATTTTGTACATCTATCTCCTGCAATTCTTCTGAGGCTAAAGAACGCGAGTACCGCAAATCAAGTTCAAACCTGCCAACACCTGCTTTTATACCTACCTGACCCGCAAGAGGGGAATTTTGCACTACAATAGGATCCGCAATATTTTCTTCAAAAGTAGCGTCTATAACATTTTGATAGGCCGGACCTGCATACACATCTATGGGGCCGTAAATATTATACCCAACCAGTAGAGGAATCATAAGATAATCCACAGTATATGGAGAGGTGATATTCACAAAATTGAATTCGGTTTCAGCGGAGAGATATAAAACCTCGGGTCTGACTAAAAATTTTCCAAATTTTAGTTCAACAAAAGCACCTCCATGAAATCCAATATTAGAATCAGGATTATAAGTTGCCGTGCTATAGCGATCCATTCCACCAACAAATGAGGAAAGGCCCTGAACTTCTCCTCCCATGGCATAATTCACGCCACCTTTTAAACCAAAGCTGAATTCCTGGGCATGGGTGAAAGCAGCAAAAAAGGAAAATAATAATGTGAAAATAAATGTTTTATTCATGATGTAGGTTTAGGGTACATAAAGGCCGTAAATATATTAAAACTAACTTAACTATCCAGCTGGTACCTTTAACGTTAGAAAAGAAGCTGTAGTATAGTACTCGATTTTTAGAAGTTTCTTCAGTGCTCCGCTATATTTAATTTATAGAGAACTATGTATTATCTTCAACATCTCCCTTCCAGTTCATGAAACCGCCTTCTAAATTATAGCTATTGGCATGGCCCAGTTGATCAAGGATATTACATGCCTGTGCACTTCGCTTTCCGGAACGGCAATAAACATAGTAATTTTTGTTCTTATCCAGTTTTTCCACTTCATCTACAAACTCCTGCCCTTTATATATATCAATTATTTTAGCTCCGGGGATATAACCTTCCTCTACTTCTTCCTCTGTTCTTACATCCAGGATTACAGCATTATTATCATCTTGTAGTTGCTTGCTCCACTCTTCTTGTGAAAGTTCTTTCATGATTGAAATTTTTTAATGGTTTTTTCAAAAATTAAAAATAATAAACATAGCTGAGAATGCATTCTTAGATAGATAAATTTATCAGGAGAATAACAAATGATAATTTTAACAAATTTTACATGCTCAAATACTATTTATATAATTACATTTGTATAAACAAATATTGTCTGAACAATGAAGGTGGAGAAAATTTTAAAAACTAATAAACCGCTTCCAAAGAAAAAGAAGCTGGTTATTAATTTGATGTTAACCGCAACACAGGCTAATTCTTTAATGGCTGATGGGCTAAAGCCTTTTAAAATTTCCAACCAACAATTCAATGTTCTCAGAATACTTAGAGGTCAGCGGGGAAAACCTGCCAACCTTAATACCATCCAGGAAAGAATGGTCAATAAGATGAGCAATACTACCCGTCTCGTGGATAAGCTGCTGGATAAAAAACTGGTAGATAGATGTATTTGTGAAGAAAACAGGAGAAAAGTGGAAATCATTATAACAAAAAAAGGACTGGACCTGCTTGAGGAGCTTGATCCTATAGTTATAAACATCGAAAACAATATCACCAAAAATCTTAATGGGAAAGAGATTGATCAGCTTAATGAGTTGCTCGATAAAATTTAAAAATAAAAAATTTAGTTTAACAATTGTATATACAACTATTATGGATACATATATTGAAAACCTTAATTGGCGCTATGCCACAAAAAAATTTGATAAAAAAAAGAAAATAGATTCTGAAAACCTGGAAAATATACTGAAAAGCATTCAGCTTTCTGCTTCTTCTTATGGAATGCAACCATATGAAGTGTTAGTTATCGAAGATTTAGAGGTAAGAAAACAGCTTCTTCCGGCAGCATGGAATCAATCTCAAATTACCGATGCTTCCCACCTTATTGTTTTTGCAAGCCTCACTTCTATTTCTGAAGCTCATGTAAATGCTTACCTGGATAATATTAGTAAAATTCGGGAAATCCATATTGAAAACCTGAACGGCTTTAAAGATATGCTGGCAAATACAGTGCTTAAACAATCTGCTGCAGATCAGAAAATATGGGCAGAAAAACAGGCTTATATCGCACTTGGCAATTTACTTTCAGCGGCAGCAAACTTTAAAACTGATACCTGCCCTATGGAAGGATTTGATGCTGAAAAGTTTGATGAAATTCTCGGTCTCAAAGAAAAAGGCTTATCTACAGCAGTAATAGCTACTATTGGTTACCGAAGTGAAGAAGATGTTGCCCAACATGCAAAAAAAGTAAGAAAAAATAAAGAGCAGTTATTTCACCTTATCTAATTCTAAAAATTGCTATGAAAGGAAATTTTAAGGAGTAATACTAATTATTGTTATTCAATTATATATATCAAAAAATCATGAAAAAAGAAGTTAACGCAGAACAAAGTAATGTCATCTGGAAAGGTAAAAAACTAGCCGGTTCACATAGTGGTACCATAAACCTAAAAGAGGGATATTTTACCATGGAAAATAATGAGCCCACCGGAGGGGAATTTATTATGGATATGTCTTCCATTACAGTTACCGATCTTTCCGGCGACAGCAAAGAGCAACTGGAAGGCCATCTTAAAAATGACGATTTTTTCGCTGTAGATAAGTTTCCAACCGCTAAGCTTGTAGTCAACAACATTGTTAAAAAAGACAACGGCACTTACGGTGTTTTAGGTGATCTCACAATTAAAGAGAACACTAATCCCGTAACTTATGAGCAGGAATGGAGTGAAAATTCAGCTTTGGCAAAAGTGGTTATAGATCGCAGCAAATATAATGTACGTTATGGTTCAGGTAGTTTTTTCTCCAATTTAGGAAATAACACCATTCACGATAATTTTGAACTTGATGTTAACCTGAAATTTTAATCTCATATAACTACGTTTTAAAAGCCGCAAATAGTTGTAATTTGTGGCTTTTCTTTTTCTTCATCTTTAAACAGAAAATCTTTTGCCAATTAAAATTTCGTCTCTATATTTGAAGTAATGAAAATTTTTAATGTACATACCTGGTGGTGGAGTAACTTACGTCCTAATGTCGTGAAGTAACACTGCTATAGTATATAAATCATACAAAGGCTTGTCTCACGACAGGCCTTTTTTATTTTAAATAAATATATGTACCAATTAACCACATCCCATAAAAAACTGCTTGCAGATACCATTACCCCGGTAAGCGTTTATCTTAAAGTACGTGATAAATATCCAAACAGCCTGCTGCTGGAAAGTAGTGATTATCACGCAAGCGACAACAGCTTTTCCTATATCTGCTGCAACCCTATTGCCTCAATCAAGGTTGAAAAGGAAAACATCATTGAAGTTTTTCCCGACGGAAGCCGGAATTCTACAAAAATCACCAGAGAAATTAACGTTCCGCAGAAAATTCAGCAGTTTTCACAGCAGTTCAAGGCTGAAAATTCAGGCTTTAAGTTTATCAATAATGGACTTTTCGGCTATATTGCCTACGATGGTGTCAGGTATTTTGAAGATCTCGAAATCACCAAGAAGAAAGGGGATTTACAATTGCCAGATATGTATTATGCGGTATATCAAAATATCATCGCCATAAATCACTTCAATAACGAAGCTTATATATTTGACCACTCGTATAATTCAGAAAGCAAAATAGATGAAATTGAACAGCTTCTGAAAGTAAAGAATTTTGCCACATATAATTTTTCCCGTCAGAACCAGCCAGTTTCAAACCTTACTGATGAAGAGTTTATAGAAAATGTAAAATTGGGCAAAAAGCATTGCTATCGTGGCGATGTATTTCAAATTGTACTTTCCAGACGTTTTTCGCAAAAATTTAAAGGAGATGAATTTAACGTTTACCGTGCCCTGCGCAGCGTAAATCCTTCGCCTTATCTTTTTTATTTTGACTACGGCGACTTTAAAATCTTCGGAAGTTCGCCTGAAGCCCAACTGGTGGTAAAAGACGGGCAGGCTGAAATACATCCAATCGCCGGAACATTTAAACGCACCGGTAATGATGAACAGGATGCAGAACTTGCTAAAAAACTGGCCGCCGACGAAAAGGAGAATGCCGAACACGTAATGTTGGTGGACCTGGCCCGTAACGATCTTAGCCGCCATGGGAACAATGTAAAAGTGGAAAACTACAGGCAAATTCAGTTCTTTTCGCACGTTATCCACCTCGTTAGCAAAGTTACAGGTACCAAAAACCCCAGTACCCCAACCATGCAGGTGGTGGCAGATACCTTTCCCGCCGGCACGTTAAGCGGCGCACCCAAGCACAGTGCAATGCGACTTATAGAGAAGTATGAAAACGTAAACCGCGATGCCTACGGTGGCGCAATTGGTTTTATGGATTTTGAGGGCAATTTTAACCACGCCATCATCATCCGTTCCTTTGTGAGCAAGAACCACACTTTGCATTACCAGGCTGGCGCCGGCGTGGTTTCAGAATCTAAAGAAGAAAACGAATTACAGGAAGTTTTCAATAAATTAGGCGCATTAACAAAAGCACTGGACATAGCCGAAGATATATAATTTGGGCGTTGCCCTGCTGGCCGGGCTTTCGGTAGTCGCTTTTTAAAATTTCCCAATTTTAAAAGAGCTCCAACACTACCTCAATCCCTAACGCAAAAAAGAAAAAAGACATGAGCGATAATTCAACCATAGAGAAAAATTCCCTTTCCCCTTCCGGGAAAGGAGCCAAAATATTGGTAATAGATAATTATGATTCCTTTGTTTACAATCTGGTTCATTATTTAGAAGAACTGGATTGCCAGGTTACTGTAAAACGAAACAACCAGCTGCAGTTGGAAGATGTAGAGGAGTACGACAAAATTCTGCTTTCGCCAGGTCCCGGTATTCCCCGGGAAGCCGGCCTGCTAAACCAGATCATTGAAAAATATGCATCCACCAAAAGCATATTTGGAGTTTGCCTGGGCCAGCAGGCCATTGGTGAGGTATTTGGAGGGAAATTAGTTAATTTAGAGTCGGTTTACCATGGTGTGGCTACAGATATAAAACTCTGTGTAAAAGATGAACCCCTGTTTAAAGACATGCCCGAAAATCTTAAAGTTGGTCGTTACCACTCATGGGTAGTTCTTCAGGAATTGCCGGAAGAGTTGGAAGCAACTTCTTTTGATGACAAAGGACAAATTATGTCGCTTCGCCATAAAAAATTTGATGTACGCGGCGTACAATTCCACCCTGAATCAGTTTTAACGCCTGAAGGGAAGCAAATGATTAAGAACTGGGTGAATAGCTCAAAATAAATTAATACCCATTCCTGAAGAAAGCCATCCTGAACTTATTTCAGGATCTATTCGAGGATTGGGAATGGTCATATTAGATTCTGAAATAATCAGAAGGAATAAATTACATATTTTTAGATAAGCTGAAACAAGTTCAGCTTGACGAAGAACGAAAACAAAACTGAAGTTTAACCATAAAAACACCTCAAAGGCTTCTCTCCACAGAGAGACAGAGGAACTTATGAAAGAATTACTAAACCGGCTTATTAACCACGAGACCATCACCAAAGAGGAAGCAAAGCAGGTGATATTTGATATTTCCGACGGCAAATATAACGAGAGCCAGATAGCGGCTTTTCTAACCGTTTATATGATGCGAAGTATTACCATTGAAGAACTTGAAGGATTTCGGGATGCGCTCCTGGAACTTTGCATTGCGGTCGATTTAAAGGCCTACAACCCTATTGACCTTTGCGGCACCGGCGGCGATGGCAAAAATACATTTAATATTTCCACAACCTCATCGTTCGTTACGGCGGGTGCAGGCGTAAATGTTGCCAAACATGGGAATTACGGTGTTTCTTCAGTAAGTGGAAGTTCCAACGTAATGGAGCATCTTGGGATTAAATTCAGCAATAATCCCGATTTTCTCGAAAATTGTATTTCTGACGCGGGAATTTGCGTTTTGCATGCTCCGCTATTTCACCCGGCAATGAAAAATGTTGCCCCTGTGCGAAAATCACTGGCGGTAAAAACCTTTTTCAATATGCTGGGGCCAATGGTTAACCCGGCATTTCCACCAAATCAGCTGGTAGGTGTTTTTAGCCTTGAACTTACCAGAATGTACGGCTATCTCTATCAGAATACCGATAAAAAATATACTATTTTGCACGCCATAGATGGTTACGATGAAATAAGCCTGACCGGGAAAACTAAAATTATTTCCAATGATTCTGAAGGAATGCTGCGCCCGGAAAACTTTGGAGTGGAAACTTTAAAAGCTTCAGAAATTGCCGGGGGCGATTCCATAGAAAATTCCGCAGAAATACTTGTGAATATTCTTAAAGGCAAAGGAACGGAGGCGCAATCGAATGTGGTTTGTGCCAATGCCGGAATGGCTATTTCCACAGCAAAAAACATTTCACCGCAAGAAGGTTTTACAGAAGCACAGGAATCAATAACTTCTGGAAAAGGTTTGGAAGCTTTAAACAAATTACAGGAACTGAGTAAATGAAGAGTTCAGTTTAGCATGTACACAAACAAAAACAACGGCCTTTATTAGGAGAGGAACATAACATAAGCCTAGGAACTGAAGACGAATAATTATAAATTTCAGTTTGGGCACAGCCGGGAACAATGCATTTGATCCGGTCATAATCAAGTCAGGAAAATGAATATTTTAGATAAAATAATAGCAGATAAGCACAAAGAAGTACATCTTAAGAAATCAGTTATTCCGGTATCACAGCTGGAGAAATCGGCACTTTTTGAACGGCAGACGAATTCATTGGCTTTAGCATTAAAAAAAAGCAAAGCCGGCATTATCGCCGAACACAAGAGAAGATCACCTTCAAAGTCAGTTATCAACCAGAGCCTGAATGTGGAAGATGTGGCAAGAGGCTATGAGGATGCCGGGGTTTCAGGAATGTCTGTTCTTACCGATGGAAAATATTTTGGAGGTTCCCTGGATGATTTGCTATTTGCAAGAGCCAGTGTGAAAATGCCAATTTTAAGGAAAGAGTTTATTATTGATGAATACCAGCTTCTGGAAGCGAAGGCATACGGTGCAGATGTAATTTTACTTATTGCCGCGGTGCTGGAAAGAGCACAAATTAAGAAACTTTCAGAATTTGCAAAAGGACTGAAATTAGACGTTTTACTGGAAGTGCATAACGAAGCAGAATTAGAGAAATCTATAATGCCAAGCCTGGATATGCTGGGCGTGAATAACCGCAATTTAAAAACCTTTGAAGTTAGCACAGATATCAGCAAATCACTTTCAGAAAGAATTCCTGATGATTTTGTAAAGGTTTCCGAAAGCGGAATAAGTTCAGTAGAAGCAATTAAAGATTTAAAAACTTATGGTTACCAGGGGTTTCTAATAGGTGAAAAATTCATGAAAACCGATAGTCCTGGTAAGAGTGCAGAGGAATTTATTAAGAAACTTCTTTAAAGCTCTACTCCTTTGGTAAGGAGAGTATGGCGAAATAAATAAGCAAACAAATGACTAATATTAAGCTTAAAGTCTGCGGAATGTGCCAACCGGAAAATATTCGGGAAATTGTCCAGCTTCAGCCGGATTATATGGGATTAATATTTTTTAAAAAATCTTCCCGGTTTGTGAAAGCTGAAATTCCTGAAATTTCTTCAGAAGTAAAAAAAACAGGAGTTTTTGTAAATGCTTCCATAGATTTTATTCTGAAAAAGCTTGAAAAATACCAGTTGCAGGCAATCCAATTGCACGGGGAAGAATCGGCAGAATTTTGCCGGGGGTTAAGACAAAAACTGAAAGATAAAAATATTGAAATAATTAAAGTCTTTTCAGTAAAAGAAGAATTTAATTTTGATGTTTTAGAGCAGTATGAAGGAACCGCAGACTATTTCCTTTTTGACACCAAAGGCAAGAATAAAGGTGGAAATGGCATAACATTTAATTGGGAAGTTCTGAAAAATTACCCTTCCACCACTCCTTTTTTTCTAAGTGGCGGTATCGGCATTGAAGAGGCAAAAGAAATAAAGGAACTCGTTCAGTGGTTTCAGCAGAATAAGAAAGAACAATTGCTTTATGCGGTGGACGTAAACAGCAGGTTTGAGGATGCACCGGGATTAAAAAATATTGAAAAACTTCAATTGTTTAAAGATTCCCTGGCGAAAAATAATTACTAAAATAATACCTGCAAGGTCATGAAGACCCTGCAGGATTAGAAAACAGAAAAAAATGACCTATCAGGCAAACGAAAAAGGATACTACGGCGAATTTGGAGGCGCTTATATTCCAGAAATGTTATATCCCAATGTGGAAGAATTACGTTCGCAGTACCTGGATATAATGAAAGAGGAATCTTTTCAGAAAGAGTTTAAAGACCTTCTAAAAGATTATGTTGGGCGCCCAACTCCACTTTATTACGCAGAACGCTTCAGTAAAAAATATAATGCTAAAGTTTATCTGAAACGCGAAGATCTTTGCCATACCGGTGCCCATAAAGTAAATAATACCATTGGCCAGATTCTAATGGCGAAGCGCCTGGGTAAAAACCGCATTATTGCAGAAACCGGTGCCGGCCAGCATGGTGTGGCCACTGCTACTGTTTGCGCTTTAATGGGAATTGAATGTATTGTTTACATGGGTGAGGTTGATATTGAGCGACAGGCACCAAATGTAGCACGGATGAAAATGTTAGGGGCAAAAGTAGTCCCGGCAAAATCAGGTAGTAGAACTTTAAAAGATGCCACCAATGAGGCCATTCGTGACTGGATTAATAATCCGGTAGATACGCATTACATCATCGGTTCTGTTGTGGGGCCACATCCATACCCCGATATGGTAGCACGTTTTCAGGCGGTGATTTCCGAGGAAATCAAAGTTCAGCTTAAAGAAAAAGAGAACAGGGAAAATCCCGATTATGTGGTAGCCTGTGTGGGCGGCGGAAGTAATGCCGCGGGGGCATATTTTCATTATATGGATACTCCAGAAGTTGGTATTATTGCCGTGGAAGCTGCCGGAAAAGGCATACAGAGTGGCGAAAGTGCGGCCACTTCAGCTTTGGGAAAAGAAGGAATTATTCACGGCAGCAAAACTTTGCTGATGCAAACCGAAGACGGGCAGATTACAGAACCTTATTCTATTTCTGCAGGACTGGATTATCCCGGAGTTGGGCCAATGCATGCGAACTTATTCCGAAGCGGCCGCGGGGAATTTATTTCCATAACCGACGAAGCGGCCATGAAGGCTGGCCTGGAATTGGCAAAACTGGAAGGAATTATTCCCGCCATAGAAACTTCTCACGCCCTGGCTATTTTTGAAGACCGGAAATTTAAAGAAGACCAGATTGTGGTGGTAAACCTTTCGGGACGTGGAGATAAAGATCTCAACACGTACATTGACTATTTTAATCTTTGATATAAACCATACTTAATATAGACTTCACAGGTTTCAAAAACTTGTGGGGTCTCATTAATCATTTTGTAATGAACAGAATTACCAAAAAACTGCAGGAAGACAAAAAACTGCTTTCCATATATTTTACGGCAGGATATCCTGAACCTGAAGACACTATACAAATTATTAAAGATCTGGAGAAAAGCGGAGTGGATTTTATTGAAATCGGTTTGCCCTTCAGTGATCCTTTAGCTGATGGGCCCACCATCCAGGAAAGTTCTACCAAGGCATTAAAAAGAGGAATGACCACGAATCGCCTTTTTCAGCAATTAGAAGGAATTCGCAATTCCGTGGAAATTCCGCTGATTATTATGGGGTATTTTAATCCTATTCTTCAGTATGGCGTAGAAAAATTCTGTCAAAAATGTGAAGAAACGGGTATTGACGGTTTGATAATCCCCGATCTTCCGGTTGATGTCTATAATGAGGAATATAAAGCAATTTTTGAAGCACACGGGCTTCAGAATATATTTCTCATAACCCCGCAGACTTCCGAAGAAAGGATACGTTTTATAGATTCGGTTTCTAACGGATTTATCTACATGGTAAGTACCGCCAGTGTAACAGGTTCTACCAAAGGCTTTAGCGAAGAAACCAAGGCCTATTTTAAAAGAATTGATGATATGAAGCTTAAAAACCCACAGGTCGTGGGTTTTGGAATTGGTGACAACGAAACCTTTCAGCAGGCAACACAATATGCTAAAGGAGCTATTATTGGCAGTGCTTTTATAAAGCACCTCAACAAAACCGGCACTGGAAAAATTGCAGATTTTGTACATTTTGTTAAAGGACTTTAACCTAATGCTAACAGGACTTTAGGAATCCCCGGCAAAAACATTTCCTATCTTAGAGTGAACTTTAAAAAATCAAATGTTATGGGAGGACCAATTGAAGATAAGCACAGAGGAAAAACTGACCGTAGAAGAAGTGATAACGATCCACTCAGTGGAGAATTAGGAGATCGTGACGCTCAGAACAATGATTTTGATATTGATGAAAGAACTATCAAAGATCAAAAAAATAAAGGAGAAAAAAAGTAATGGGTAGAGGTGATAAAAAAACCAAGCGCGGTAAAATAGCAATCGGTACACATGGTAAATTAAGGCCGAAGCGTAAAAAGTTTAAGGTAAAGCCCACCACCATGGCAAATACCCAGAAGAAACAGTTGGAGCAATAGTTAAAAATGTTCCTTATACTGTAGAACCCTGAAATCAATTGTATTGAATTCAGGGTTTTTCTTTTTCATTTCCTTATAGAACTCCATGCTTCCAATAGCACGATTTGCCGATCCCGAAGGCGCGGTTAAAGAAACAGTTTTAATCAACCTACCATCTAGCACAAACTGATGGATTTTAGGCACGTCATTAGAAATTACTTTCATTCTAATGTCACTGCCAATTTCTTTTAAATGTCTTCGGAAAAAATATTCAGGTCCGTTTTTGCTGTTCCCACCCGTAAATAAAAGTGTATCAATTTTAGGATTTTCACCAAGAATCTGCACCATATTCCGAAGCTCCACCTGCTGCATTCCCAGATCGGATGCATCAATTTTTTCCCTTCGGCTACTTTCCACCATATCACAAATACCAATTCCACGGCTTTTTAGCCACTTTTTCCTATGCTCCACAGCTTCTGCGGTGGTTTCAAACCTAAGGCCAATATCAAATATTTTATCCAGCACCAGCCAGAGTAATCCATCCCGGGTTCCGTAACAAAAGTCTACGTCTCCTTCCTTCAATTGTCTTTTGGTAAAGCGTGGCGGCGGCAAAGTACCTACAATAAGTTTTGTGGCATTTTCAGGAATAAACGGGCGGTATGGATGGGTGTGGTGGAAAATAGCTGTTGTGTGTTGTGTGTTGTGTGTTGTGTGTTGTGTGTTGTGTGTTGTGTGTTGTCTAAAGTTAAACAATCAACCCTCAACTATCTTAAATTTCTGCATTGTTTTTTATCTAATAAAAACAGGCTCGTTTTCATTTTCAGTATGTTCTTCACTAAAGCGATAATCCATGTAATCATAGCCTTTAATATCATCAAGCAATGTGGCGTCTTTATCTATAATATAGCGAACCATTGAACCTCGTGCTTTTTTAGCGTAGAAGCTTATAATCTTCAGCTTTCCGTTTTTATAATCTTTAAAAACAGGAGAAATTACCGGTACTTTTAAAGCTTTTTTATCTACGGCTTTAAAATATTCATTACTGGCGAGATTTAGGAAAATTTCATCCTCCTGTAATTCCTCATTCAGTGCCTGAGTTACTTTTTTCTGCCAGACTTCATATAAGCTCTTCTTTTGATCAATTCCTACAGAAGTCCCCATTTCCAGGCGGTAAGGCTGCATGAGGTCCAGCGGTCTTAAAATTCCGTACATGCCTGATAAAATCCTGAGTGTATCCTGAAGCTTATCAATTTTCTCCGTTGGAACTGTATACGCATCCAATCCGGTATAAACATCACCTGCAAAAGCATACATGGCAGGGCGGGAATTCTTCTTATTATGGTCTTCTTCAAATTCCTGATAACGGGTATAATTAAGATCTGCCAGTTTATCACTGATTCCCATTAATTCTGAAATTTCAGATTTGGTCATCCTGGCAAGCTTACGATTTAACTTAGCTGTAGTTCCTAAAAATTGCGGTTGGGTGCCTCTTGTGGTTGGTAGTTTTGATTCATAATCCAGACTTTTGGCAGGAGAAACAACAATTTTCATTTTCTGAAGATTTTCCCTCAAAGATAAGCCGAATGATATAAATTGAGAAAGACCGTTCTATTACTTCTTTATTGAAGGATAGAATTGGTTTATTAAGATCGGAAGAGTGAATATTATTCAATCCAAAAACCTCTATACAATGCCGAATTTCATTTATCCTAAAGGTAATGCAATAACCCTTGAATACTAAATCCCGAATTTCTTCCTGATCAAAATAAATGGATTTTCTGTATGAAATCGTTGTTCTGAAATTTTTCTTACCTCAGCCAAAAGATCATTTTTAAATTACGAGCTGCCTCAGGTTGGTCTTTGGAGATGTAGCGAATCTGTTTTTCAAGCTTTAACTTGAAATTACCGGATAGTTTTATCTTCATATTCAGATATAATTCTTTCCAGCTCTAAATCTACCTCATCTAAATCTGTAAATTCAGCTTTCCCTCCATCCATATTCTCGAGCTCCTTTTCAAGCTCATACTTTTGCTTTTCAAACTCAGTATCTAAAACCAACTCAATTTCATTCTCGCCTACTTCCTGAAGAAGGTTCATCAATTCTTTATAAGCTTTTCTACTCTTAACTCTTAAAAGGATATTTTCCATATGCCTAAACTTTATTAAAAATAGCAAAAACCCGAATTAAGTGTAGCATAAAATCAGGAAATTCTTAAAGCATCTCCTTTTGGTTCTTGGCGTAATTCTCCCATTTTTCAATACAATCCTGCATATCCTGCGGGATTTCCGTATTAAAACTCATCCACTTTTCAGTTTTAGGATGGGTAAACCCTAAGGTTTTGGCATGTAGTGCCTGCCGTGGAAGTACTTTAAAGCAGTTTTCTACAAACTGTTTATACTTGGTAAAAGTTGTTCCTTTAAGGATTTTTTCGCCGCCATAACGTTCATCATTAAAAAGGGTATGGCCAATATGTTTCATATGCACACGAATCTGGTGAGTTCTTCCAGTTTCCAATTTACAGGAAACAAGTGTTACATACCCATACCTTTCCAGTACTTTATAATGTGTTACTGCAGGCTTACCTTTTTCGGCATCATCGCCTTCATAAACGGTATTCTGAAGCCGGTTTTTAGGGTGCCTGCCGATATTTCCTTCCACAGTGCCTTCATCTTCTTCAACATTTCCCCAAACCAGGGCAACATATTCCCTCTCACTGGTTTTATCGAAGAACTGCTTGGACAAATGCGTCATGGCTTCTTCGGTTTTAGCCACAACCAAAAGTCCACTGGTATCTTTATCTATCCTATGAACTAATCCAGGACGGTCACTGCTGTTATTTGGCAAATTTTCGAAATGATAAACCAGCGCATTTATAAGTGTTCCGCTGTAGTTGCCATGGCCGGGATGTACCACCATTCCGGCAGGTTTATTTACTACCAGCAATGTATCGTCTTCATAAACCACGTCCAGCGGAATATTCTCGGGGGTAAGTAAAAATTCATAGGGAGGGTGCTCAAACATCACCTGCACCACATCTCCAGCTTTGACTTTATAATTAGATTTTACAGCAATCTCATTAACGTATATATTTCCGCTTTTGGCTGCTTTCTGAATTTTATTCCGGGTAGCTTTTTCGATGTAATTCATCAAATATTTATCTACCCGCAGGGGATTTTGGCCTTTTTCGGCTACAAATTTATGATGCTCATAAAGTTCATCATCCTGTTCTTCAATATCACTTGTTTCTTCTTCCTTCATTAAAGTTCAATTTCTTCAGCATCAGCATTTGTTTCTTCTTCGTCTTCCTGCTGATTATATCTTCCGGAACCATCCCCAAGCACAAGGTCTATTTTTGAAGTTTTCATTAACTCATCTCCCGGCTCCACCAGTTCTCCATTGTGTCTCATTTCCAAAACAGCGTCTTCAGCAATGTCGGGTTTATAAGTAACTGCTCCAATTTCGAACCCTAAAGAGCGAAGGGTTGGTTCCACCTGTCTTCTGGTTTTTCTAATAAGATTGTTGGGAATAGTCACCTTTCTATAACCGGAAGGGTTTAGCGTTAAATAAATTTTTCGGTTTTCTTTTACAAATTTCCCCGGTTCGGGAACCTGTTCTATTACAGAATAACGAGGATATTCAGGATTAAAATTGGCCGAATCCAAAATCTCAAATCTAAGGTCCAGCTCCTCCAGCCTTTCATCTACATTATCAAGGGACATACGTGCCAGATCGGGTACTTCAATCCGCTGATCCTGATTAGTAGAATAATCCAGCCACTGCAGGGCCAAAAATACAATAACCACAATGGCTATTGCCGCTAAAACTAATTGTATCAAAAAAGTTTTGCTGAAGATAAATTTAAATAATCCCATAGAGCGGTTTAAAAAACAAAGATATAAAACCCGTGGGTTTTGGATGCACCCGTTTTTAATGATATTTTTGATAACGATTTAAAATGTCAATTATTGACCATGAAGAAAAAAATTGCCATAGCTATGGGCGGGTATTCCAGTGAATACCGCATCTCCATTAACAGCGGAAATATGGTCTACAAACACCTGGACCGGGAGCTTTATGAGCCTTACCGCGTTCATATTTTACAAAGCGAATGGTTTGTAGTGACCGATGATGACACTCCTTACCCCATTAACAAAAGCAATTTTACTGTTAGAATTAACGACCAGCTGATAACTTTTGATTGTGTTTTCAACACCATTCATGGCACGCCCGGTGAAAATGGTCTTTTACAGGCTTACCTTGAACTGGTAGGAATTCCGCAAACTTCCTGCGGATACTATCAGGCGGCACTCACTTTTAATAAGCGGGATTTAATAAGTGTTTTAAAACCTTACGGAATCAAATCGGCGGTAAATTATTTTCTCAATAAAGAAGATAGTGTAAATGTAGATGAAATCATTAACAAAGTTGGCCTGCCTTGTTTTGTTAAGGCGAACCGGGCAGGAAGCAGCTTTGGAATCACCAAAGTTAAGACAAGAGAAGAATTAATTCCCGCGACCAGAACTGCGTTTAAAGAAGATGATGAAGTAATTATCGAATCCTTTCTGGATGGTACTGAAGTATCTTTGAGCGTTGTAACTTATAAAGGCAAAGTTATGGCTTTACCTGCCACTGAAATTGTTTCCCAAAATGAATTTTTTGACTATGAAGCTAAATACCTGGGCAAATCCCAGGAAATTACTCCGGCAAGGATTTCAGAAGAACAAACCAAAAAAATTCAGGATATTGCTATACTTATTTATAAGAAACTGAAAATGAAAGGTCTTACACGTTCAGATTTTATTTTTCATAATGATGAGCCACATTTTATTGAAATGAATACTACTCCCGGCCTGAGCCAGGCAAGTATTTTACCTCAGCAGGCAGAAAAAGCGGGAATTAGTTTAAAAGATCTTTACGGAAGTGCTATTGAAGCAGCACTCAGGTAGCGCGCCGCTACTGTACGTATCTTTTCACAGGTCCCTTTTGGAGGTCCTAAACACACCTCCAATACCCAGGGTGAAATAGTGAGTATTGCCGTGAAAACTGTCTGGATAATCTCCCAGCCGTGGCATAACATAGCCGTAGCGCCCACGAAGAAACCAGTAAGTTTTATTATTTGAAGATGTTTCCAGTAATAAACCTGTACCCCACTTTAGTTTAATATCTGCATTTACTCCAAGCGTATAGGCAGTAACAAAACCAATTTGCAGGTCATCAAGTTCAGGCTTTTCTTCTCTATCCACTTCAGTAGGTGTAAGTGCATAGCCGCCTATTCCCGCAAAGGGACTCACTTTTAATTTTTCATTATCTAAAATGGCATAACCCAGGGAGAGTTCCGGAATGAATTGTCTTGCCTGCGCCCCCTTGTTCCAAATGCCACTACTGTTTTCTATATCTTCCAGGGTTTTTGAAAAACCTATGAAATTTCGAAGAAACAGAGTAAAATCTTTATATTCTAAATCAAAACCGTGGCCCAGGGCCATTCCGTTTCCAAACATATTGCTAATTTCCCCGGTTAAAAATTGATACCCCAGAAAGAAATCGAATGCAAAACCCCAATTAGAAGCTTTAAACCTGTACCTGATGTTATTTTGAACATATTCCTGAAACCTTCCTGAAGGGTGTTTTTCAAGATAAAGATCGGCCATTTTATTCACCTCTTCCTGAGAAATTTCGTTTAATGGTGGCCCAGAGACCATATAATTTAAATGAAGAAGTAAAAAATCTTTCTCTTCTTCATTTATATCTGAACTAAGTATTTTATTTTCGAGGAATTCAATACTATCCATAGAACGCTCCAAAAGCTTGAGATATAGCTGGTCCTGCGGCGGCAATACCTTACGCTGATATTCCGTATAATTATTTTCATCAAAATCTGTAACAGCACTTATTAAACCGTAATATTCGCCGGTCCAGTATAGAATTGTCCACTCCTCCCCGGGATAAAGCGCGGCATAATCTTCATCTTCAACCTCATTTAAAAGATAATCCTTAACATCCCGTACTTTAGAAATATTCCCTTCAAGAAAGGTATCGAGCAAAAGCTTTCGGCCTCTGGAAATCAGCTGACTTTTAGAATCGGAATAGTTTTTTATTTCCCGCTCCAGATCTTTATTCTGGGCCATTAAGAACCCGGGTATAAACAGGCATAAAGCCATAGTAAAAAGCTTCTTCATAAGAATAATTAAGAGCCTCAAAAATAATATTTTTCCGATATGAAATTCAAAATTGATAAAAATGATTCGCAGGTTTTTTCCGCAGAAAATATTTATCTTTAACCTATGAGAAAAGCCATTTTTCCGGGATCTTTTGACCCACTTACTTTAGGACATACTGATATTATAGAAAGAGGCCTTCCCCTTTTTGATGAAATTATTCTTGCCATAGGTACTAATTCTGATAAAAAATATATGTTCTCCCTGGAAGAACGACTACATTT
This sequence comes from Autumnicola musiva, assembly GCF_031846585.1. Lineage (NCBI taxonomy): Bacteria > Pseudomonadati > Bacteroidota > Flavobacteriia > Flavobacteriales > Flavobacteriaceae > Autumnicola > Autumnicola musiva. The sequence continues at coordinate 407,336 of NZ_JAVRHK010000002.1, read as the reverse complement.
TTTAAATGAAACATATAAGAATGAAGAGAAGGTTAAAGTAATGACTTACAAAGGCCTTACAGTTGATTTCTGTAAAGAACAGGAAGCAGATTTCCTCCTTCGTGGACTTCGCAATGGCAATGACCTGGAATTTGAAAAGGCGATTGGACAAACGAATTACAAAATGGCCGGAATTGAAACAGTATTTTTTATAACCTCCTCCGGTAAAAGCCATATTTCTTCAACCGTGGTTCGGGATGTAATACGGCATGGCGGCAACTATGAATTTATGGTGCCTGATGTGGTGAGGAAAAAATCAAAATTCTAAAAGAAGAACAAGGAAGGTTCTGCAAGTAAACCACCTCCCCCTGCGGGCACTCCTCCTTAAAAGGAGGAGAACTTTTATTAAATTGCTAAAAGACCTCACAGGTTATGGAAACCTGTGAGGTCTTTAGTCAATAAATTATAAACAGATTAAAAATTATACCTCACTGTTATTCCTCCAAAATAATTTATGGGATTGCCAGGATAATAATATCTTGGAGCTGCACCGCCAAATCCCACCGCATTGGTTAGTACACTTGCTGCGTAATGCTCATCTAACAAATTATTTACTCCTGCGTTAAGGCCTATTTCAAAAAATTCTGCCAGAACAAAATTATAAGCGGCTTTTAGATTGAGCAATTCATAATTATCCGTATAAATGGAGTTGGCATCGTTTAAAGGAATTTCGCCCACTGCCCTAAAATTGCTATAAAATGAAAGTCCGAAGTTGGTAGAAAGATCAAAACCAACATTCACTGTAGATTTTGGAACTCCAGGCAATTCGTTGCCGGAAAAATCTTCCTCTTCATTTACAAACTCATCAAATTCGAAAAAATTAAAGGCAGCGTTTACATATGGTCTTCCGGTAACTCCACCACCAAGATCTATATTGTATTTTGTCAAAAATTCAATCCCGTTATGGTCAGTTTTTCCGGCATTTACACCAACGTACTGGTCCTGCCCTACCCGTTGTGCAACGAGTAGATTTTCAATTTGAATAGAGTACAAGGCCAATTCTGTATAAAACCGGTTATTTAACCAGTTTCCTTTGAATCCGATTTCATAGTTGATCCCGGTTTCCGGCTTAAGGTCGGTATTAATTTGGCCTTCCGGAGTTAACGTTTCTGAAACTGTAGGCGTTGAAAATCCCTGGCTTATGGAGGCATATACATTTTTTCCGTTTCCTATTTCATAAGTAGTTCCAATACGCGGAGAAACAACAGTTTCAAAACGATAGTTTCCTGATTGGTTTACATCATCTTCCGCATAAAGATCGGTTAAATTATAGCTTGTAGTATTTATATTTAAACCTGCTTCCGCATTCCATTTATCCGTAATCTCCAGGTTAATCTGTCCGAAGAAATTTGCATAGTTTCGCTCCTGCTCATTGTTGCTCAAGCGCAAACCACGCACACTGCCCATATTTTCAAAATTTTCATAAAGATTCTCAAATGTTCCTATTTCATACCACTCGTTGTAATATTCCGCGCCGAAACTTAATTGAGAAGCCATATCCCCTAAATCCATATTAAGGCTGAATTTTGTTCTTGCACCTACAGAAAGCCTTTCTTCTTTCAGAATATCAAACGGACGCGGTTCATAGCCATTTCTGAAATTTGCATAAACACTGGTAGTGTTACTGAAATTATCAGTAAACTGATGATTATAAGCTACACCCAGTAAACCTCTGTCATAAGATTCGTAGCCCTGAGAAGCAGCCCAGGTAAAAGCCGCGGTTTCAGGATTATTCATGAAATCTTCTTCATTTAAAGAACTTGGAATAAAAGCTTTTAAGGTGGTAAAATTGGCTAAAAATGAAATACTATTATTTTCTGAAGTAAAAACCTTTGCATTTACTAAAGCCGATTTCCTGTCGTAATTTCCGTTTTCCCGGTAACCATCGCTCTTTACGTGCGAATAATTGGCAAAAAGATTGGTATTACCAGAATTATGGGCAGCAGACACCATCTTTTTTGAAGTATTAAAGCTGGAAAGCTGATATTTCACCTTTCCGGAAGTTCCTTCCTCTTCAGGACGGGCAGAATATAAATTTATAGAACCACCAAGTCCGGCCCCGTAAATACTGGAAGTAGGACCTTTAATTATTTCAATTCGTTCTAAGGATTCCTGGTCAATATCATCTAAAGTAAGTTCGCCTTCTGCAGTGGTTAGGGGAATTCCGTCAAAATAAGCCTGAACCCTGTTGGTACTGTATTGTGAGCGGGCACCAATCCCACGAATGTTAATCTTATTGGTATTCAGCGCTCCCTGATTTACAAACATTCCTGGGACGTAATTAAAATTGTCCAGGATTGCAATAGCATCGGTGCGCTGCATATCGCTTTCGGATATAAGGCCCACCGAAGCCGGAATTTCCTGAAGTTCATTTGGAATAATGGTACTTCTAATCACTACCTCTGAAAGATCGTCCCGATGAGGCCTGATTGAAATGATTACTTTCTGCTCCTGGCCGGTGATAGTTTGAACCCTATCCTGAAACCCAAGATAACTCACTTCAAGATTTACCGGAAAATTTTCAGCTTCAATCTGAAAATTGCCATTTTCACCAGAATATACCACAACTCCGGAAGCGAGGTTTTCAATTCTTGCATCTGAAATTGCTTCCGAAGTTGTGGCATCTAAAATTCTTCCATCTATGGTTTGACTAAAGATTTTTCCGCAGCAAAGTATAAATAAAGCTGCTATTATTTTCTTTTCCAATATCATCATCTATTTTATTCTGCAGAAATTCTCCAGAGTGTATTTCCATCATCGTCGTTAACAAGCAAAGAGCCGTCTGGTAGTGTGGTTACTGCAACCGGTCTCCCATATACCTTGCTGGAATCCTCTTCAGCAATAAATCCTGTTAGAAAATCCTGTGGTTCCTGAGGTTTCCCGTTTTCAAAGGGTACGAAAAGTACTTTATAACCGGCAAGATCGGCTCGATTCCAGGAGCCATGCTGTCCTACAAAAGCCCCATTATTATATTTCTGCGGAAATTGATTTTTCGTATAGAAATGCAATCCCAAAGAGGCGCTGTGAGAAGTTACAGGTACATCCGGAACTATGGCTTTTTCAACCATATCCATATGTGGATCTCCATCCCATCTTGGATCCTGAATTTGTCCAAAATAGGAAAAAGGCCAGCCGTACCAGCCGTCTTCTTTCACGCTGGTAATATAATCCGGCACCAGCCTGTTCCCAAGTTTATCACGTTCGTTAACCGCAGCCCAAAGCTCTCCGGTAACCGGATTCCAGTCCATCCCAACAGGATTCCGTAGACCGGCAGCATAAACTTTTTCTCCTGAACCATCGGGATTTATCTCTAAAATATTTGCCCGGCGCTCTTCTTTTTCCATGCCGTGCTCTCCCGCATTACTGGAAGAACCTACAGAAATGTAAATTTTACTACCATCTTTATTTGCGATAATATTTCTGGTCCAGTGGTGATTATAACCTCCGGCAGGAAGCTCCACAATTGTTTCCCCATCGGCATCTATTGAATTTTGGCCTTCTTTATACGGAAACCTTTTAAGCCCGTCTACATTAGCGACATAGAAATAATTATTTAAAATCAACATTCCGTAAGGCTGATTAAGATCTTCTAAAAATACATGACGCTCGTCTGCTTCTCCATCGCCATCGGTATCCCTTAATAATGTAATTTGATTGGCACTTTTCTTGGCATCATCAGTTTCTGCCACAAATATATCGTTATTTGGTGCCACATAAGTATTACGCGGATGTTCAAGATCCCCAGCAAACTTATTCACCTTAAAACCTTCCGGCGCTTTAGGCGTATTGCCATTGGACCAGCCAACAGCCTTACTGTTATTACTAACAGATTCAGAAGAAAAAGGCGGCACGAGTGTTAATTCGCCAATAGCGGTTTGCACCACATTGGGTTGTCTTTGAGAAATTTTCTCCTTTTCTTCTTTACTTACTTCCTCATGCTGGGCAAATGCAGTCATGCCAACACATGTCACGAGGAATAAACTTAAAATACTTGAAACTCTTTTCATTTTACTAGCTATTTTTTTTTAAAAATACTCTGAAATTTGAGGCCATAAAAGTTTTTAAACCTGATTAGGTTTCCTTTAACAGCTGCCCGGGACTTACATTAAGAAGCAGTTTTTGGCTGCTTTAGGCGATTTATTTAAGTTTACACCTTATTTTTAATAATCCTAACGAAGATACAATCCCAAAGATCTAGGAATTATATCCGCGCTCACTTAATCTTTTTATGAAAAAGGCATTAACGTTTTTACTGATAATTATTGTTTTTGGCTCCTGCGATTTATCTAAGTACCAGCTTGTTGTAGATTATGATCTTGAAACACAGTTTGAAAAATCCGGGGGTACAGAAACAGCAACTTACCAGGAGGTAATTGATTTTTACACCCAACTAGAAGAAATTTATCCCAGCATTAGCTTTACCGCAGTTGGAGAAACCGATAGTGGAAAGCCACTTCACCTGGCCGTTTTTAATCCTTCGGAAGAATTTGATCTGGAAAAAGTACGAGAAGATAAAACAATAATCCTTATCAATAATGGGATTCACCCGGGAGAAAGTGACGGGATAGATGCTACCATGATGCTTTTTAGAGATCTTGCGGGAGATTCCATTCATGTTCCCGAAAACACTATTATCGCCACTATTCCCATATATAATGTGGGTGGCGCTTTAAACCGGAATTCCACAAGCCGCACCAATCAAAATGGGCCGCTGGAATATGGTTTCCGCGGCAATGCCCAAAACTATGATCTGAACCGGGATTTTATTAAAGCAGATTCTAAAAATACCAAAAATTTTTACACCATTTTTCAAAATGTAAAACCTGATGTTTTTATAGATACTCACGTAAGCAATGGAGCAGACTATCAATACACCCTTACACATTTATTTACCCAGCATAATAAACTTGGCGGAGAATTAGGTGAATATCTGAATAAGCAAATGATGCCTGCCCTTGAAGATTCTTTAAGAAGAAAAAAACTTCCCATCACCCCTTATGTAAATGTTTTTAATGAAGTTCCCGAAAATGGGTTTAGCCAGTTTATAGATCACCCCAGATATTCCACCGGATATGCCGCTCTATGGAATACCCTTGCCATGATGGTAGAAACGCATATGCTAAAACCATATGATCAAAGAGTGGAAGGCACTTATGAACTTCTTCGTTCCATGGTTGCAATTACCGATGCTGAAAATCCTACCATTAAAGATCTGCGGGAGCGGGAAAATAAAAAGTACCTTACCCAAAGATGGTATAACATAGACTGGGAGCCTGATATGGAAAATCCCAGTACCCGGGAATTTCTTGGCTATGAGGGCGAGACCATCAAAAGTGAGTTAACCGGGCAACCCCGATTAAAATATGATCGCACCAAGCCATTTACCAAAGAGATAGAGTATTACGATAATTTTATTTCCAATGACAGGATTGAAATTCCCAGAGCCTATATTATTCCTCAGGGATGGTGGAAAGTAACCAATCTGCTGGAATTGAATAATATTAAAATGCAGCCCCTGGATAGGGATACCACTATTTATGTGGAAAGTTTACGAATAGAAGACTTTGAAACTGTAGAACATGCTTATGAAGGGCATTATCTTCATCAAAATACTAAAGTGTCTAAAACAATGGATTCCGTTTTTTTCAGAAAAGGAGATCTTTATGTAACCACTTTTCAGGATGGTGCCAGATATTTAATAGAAACCCTTGAACCTACAACTGTAGATTCTTTTTTCAACTGGAATTTTTTCGATTCTGTCTTACAACAAAAAGAGCATTTTTCGCCTTACGTTTTTGAAGATATGGCGCTCAAATTACTAAATGCAAACCCACAATTAAAAGAAGAGTTTGAAGAAAAGAAAAGAAATGATACTGAATTTAGAACTGATGCTTATGCTCAATTAGACTGGATCCATAAAAATTCAAAATATTACAAAGAACCGCACCTACGCTACCCTGTCTTTAGAATTCCCCGGTGAAAAAAATTCCTTAGGAAAAAGTAATTTAATATTCGCGTATGACTTCTGAAGCGCTTTCCGGCTTTTCTTAAAGTTTTTCCATTTGGCCTTTTCAATTCCTTCTTTTTGTTCCGGCCGCAATTCCCCTTCATAGGAAGTACGCATCTCGTACCAGTGCGTCACTTTTAACCTGTATTTCCCTTTTCTCTTGAAAACATGGTAGGTCTTTCGCAAAAACCTGGTGATTTTTAAATCCTGTACTCCAGTTTCCTCTTCCACTTCCCGAATAGCTGAAGCTTCTATGCTTTCCCCCTTTTCAGTTTTTCCCTTTGGAAGGTCCCAGCGATCGTTTCTGTAAATAAAAAGAATTTCTTCTTTATCATTTAAAACCATTCCTCCGGCAGCGGTAACCACCCTTAATTTTTTCAGAAGATATTTTAGTAGTTTTTCTTCATCTTCATGATATAAATTAACATAATGTAATTTTCCTTTGTTAATCTTCTTGATCACCTTCCTCAGCCTCACCTTTTTAATGGGGAAAGAAGTATATTCCTCTCCAATATCTTTCTTAGTAGAAAGAATTATTGGAATATCATTTACAAAAACTTTATACATTTGTACTATGATTTTAAACAAAGAAACAGCAAAACAAACTGCTGAGCTACTGCTGCAAATTAAAGCAATTAAATTAGAACCGCAAGAGCCGTTTACCTGGGCAAGTGGTTGGAAGTCGCCAATTTATTGTGATAACAGGATAATACTATCCTACCCTCCTATCAGAAATTTTATAAGGGAACAATTCGCCAAACAGGTGGAGGAAATCTATGGAAAACCGGACGTTATTGCTGCTGTAGCAACCGGCGCGATAGGTATTGGAATGCTGGTGGCTGAATATCTAAGCCTGCCTTTTGCTTATGTACGGCCGGAACCAAAAGGCCATGGAAGAAAAAATCAGATTGAAGGAAATCTTGAAGAAGGCCAGTCTGTAGTTGTTATTGAAGATCTTATAAGTACAGGAAAGAGCAGCCTTAATGCAGTGAAAGCTTTAAAAGAGGACAAGGCAAATGTAAAAGGCATGCTTGCCATTTTTACCTACGGATTTAAAACCGCGCAGAACAACTTTGAAGAAGCCGGAGTAGAACTGCATACGCTAAGTAATTATGAGCACCTGATTGAAACGGCGCAGAAAACAAAATATATTAATGCTTCGGAAGCTGACCTTCTTAGGGAATGGCGGCATGACCCGGGCAACTGGAAAAATTAGTTATGAATTTAGAAAGCCCAAAAGTAAAAGCTGATAAAAACCAGCAGGAAATGTTCAATTTTTTGACCAATGTTGAAAATTATGAGCAATTAATGCCAGAAAGCAAAGAGAAATTTCAGGTTATAGATCAGGAAACATTTTTATTCGGTTTAAAAGGAATGCCGGAAATTAAACTGAAAATCCAGGATACCGAGGAGCCCAAATTAGTTGTTTTAGGTTCTACTTCAGATAAACTGAATTTCTCTCTAAACATTCACATAGATGCTTTAAATGAAAAACAGAGTGAAGTACAGCTTTTATTCCACGGAAATTTCAATGCCATGATGAGCATGATGGTAAAGAGTCCCCTTCAGAAATTTATTAACAGCCTGGCAGAAAATATTTCAAAACTGTAGGATTAAAATTACTGAATTTTGGTTGGCAGTCCGAAAAGTCAATTTTCCTCATTCTGATTCGGTGCGGGAATTGGCATTTATGGAAGATTTATATTCTAAATATTAGGAATCTGCTATTCTGGATTCGAGACAATCCATCTTTATCCTAAAAAAGAAGTTTAATTTCCTTTAGATCAAAAACTCTAAAAACTTCATCTTCTAATTCTACTTTTAATAAACCATCATTACTCACCCCTCTTATAATTCCGGTTAGGTGGCTTCCATCAGGAAACTGAAAAGTAGAAACCACATCTTTTTTAAACATCTTGGATTGATATTCCTTCAGGATCTCCAGTTTCAAATAATTAGTTAGTTTCTGCAATCTTCTTTCAATAGAATTCAGTAATTCCTCAAGCAACTTGTCAGTATTAAAAGTTTTTCCTGCCACCAGCTGTAAGGAGCCTGCTTTAGGAAGGTTTAGAAATTCTGTTTGATTAACATTGAGTCCTATCCCTATAATTGAGGCCGATATAGTATTTTTTTTAAGAATATTCTCTATTAATATTCCGCAAATTTTCAAATTCGCTGCCATAATGTCGTTAGGCCATTTCACCCTTAAGTTTGGAATGTTATGTTTCCCTAGAACATCCAGAATGGAAAGAGCCACAGCAGCACTCAACAAGAACTGATTGGACCCGGCAACATTGACTTCAGGATATAATATACTAAAGGTAAGATTCTCTCCGGGATTAGATTCCCAGCCTGCGCCTCTTTGCCCCTTTCCTTTTGTTTGGGTATAAGCTGTAACACACACAGGTTCAAACTTGTTATTTCCGTTATAAAAATCGCGCACAAATTCATTGGTAGAATTGATGGCATTAACTTTGATTATACGCATGCAGGAACTAAAGACATAAAGGCGTTAAAATGTTATATAGAACAGACACTAAAAAGACTAAAAAGTAATAACTTTGCGTAAAGAAAAAGATTTAATGGCAAAAAAAGAAACGAACAGCGATCAACTTATTGCTCAAATAATAAAAGGAATAGAAGAAGTAAAGGGAAATAATATTGATATTCTTGACTTAAGGGAAATCGAAAATACAGTTTGTGATTACTTTATAATCTGCAATGGTTCTTCTAATACGCAGGTAAATGCCATAGTAAATTCCGTTCAAAAATCAGTTAGTAAAGCGCTCAAAGATAAACCCTGGCACATTGAAGGCAGTGAAAACGCAGAATGGGTTTTGATGGACTATGTTAATATAGTGGTTCATGTTTTTCAACGGCATATAAGAGAGTTTTACGATATTGAAAGTCTTTGGGGTGACGCAAAAATAACCTCCATTGAGACAAATTATTAAATCTAACAGAAGTAAGTAAGAATGGCGAAACAGCAACCAAAGAAAAAACTGGATCCAAAAAAGCCGAAATTTAGCGCATATTGGATCTACGCAGCTATAATCATTATATTTTTAGGAATTAATTTCTTCACCGGCGGCGGTTTTAATGAACCCGAGCAGATTACACCAAGTCAGTTTGAGGAATATCTTAGAAATGGAGATGTGAAAAAACTGGTTATTATCAATAACCAGAAAGCGAATGTTTACCTTACAGATGAAGCTAAGCAAAAAGACGTACATGCAACTGAAACCGATCCAAATATCTTTCCAGGGGGGGACAGCCCCTCGTATACCTTCAATTTTGGTAGTCTTGAAAAATTTCAGGAAGATGTCGAAGAAATCGAAGAAGAGAATGGAGTTTCAGCAAATCTGAATTTTAAGAGAGAAACAAACGTTTGGGGAGAAATTTTCTTTACCCTTCTACCGTTTATCTTAATTATAGGAATCTGGATTTTTATTATGCGAAAGATGAGTTCCGGAGCCGGTGGTGGTGCCGGTGGCCAGATCTTTAACATTGGGAAATCCAAGGCAAAGCTTTTTGATCAGAACACAGATGTAAAGACTTCATTTAAAGATGTAGCCGGCCTTGAAGGTGCAAAAGAAGAAGTTCAGGAAATTGTGGATTTCCTGAAACAGCCTGAAAAATATACTGCTTTAGGTGGTAAGATTCCTAAAGGCGCCTTATTGGTTGGCCCTCCTGGTACAGGTAAAACTCTCCTGGCAAAAGCGGTGGCAGGAGAAGCAAAAGTGCCGTTTTTTTCCCTCTCAGGTTCAGACTTTGTAGAAATGTTTGTGGGCGTTGGAGCATCAAGGGTACGTGACTTATTTAAACAGGCAAAAGAAAAATCTCCTTCTATTATTTTTATAGATGAGATCGATGCCATTGGTAGGGCCAGAGGAAAAAGTAATTTTTCCGGTTCTAATGATGAGCGTGAAAATACTCTTAACCAGCTGCTTACTGAAATGGATGGTTTCGGCACAAACACAAATGTGATTGTAATTGCCGCCACCAACCGGGCCGATGTACTGGATAAGGCATTGATGAGAGCCGGTCGTTTTGACCGGCAGATTTATGTAGATCTTCCTGATCTTAATGAGAGAAGGGAAATTTTTGAAGTACATTTAAAACCCCTTAAAAAGGTGGCAGATGAACTTGATACAGAATTCCTGGCTAAGCAAACTCCTGGATTTTCCGGGGCAGATATTGCTAATGTTTGTAACGAGGCCGCTCTTATTGCCGCAAGAAAAGGTAACAAAGCGGTAGGAAAGCAGGACTTTCTGGATGCAGTTGACAGGATTGTAGGCGGTCTTGAGAAAAAGAATAAAATTATAACTCCTGAAGAGAAAAAAGCTATTGCTTTTCATGAAGCAGGGCACGCCACTGTAAGTTGGATGCTGGAGCATGCCGCCCCACTTGTAAAAGTAACGATTGTTCCACGTGGACAATCGTTGGGAGCAGCCTGGTATTTACCCGAAGAAAGGTTGATTGTAAGACCTGAACAAATGCTGGACGAAATGTGTGCGGCACTGGGAGGCCGGGCAGCCGAAAAGGTTATTTTTGATAAAATATCTACCGGAGCTTTGAGTGACCTAGAAAAAGTGACCAAGCAGGCAAGAGCCATGGTTACCATTTACGGACTTAATGATGCAGTGGGTAATTTAACTTACTATGATTCTTCAGGACAAAATGAATATAATTTCACTAAACCTTATAGCGAACGCACATCAGAATTAATAGATAAGGAGATTTCAAATCTTATTGAAAACCAATATCAACGTGCGAAAGATCTTTTAACCGAACACAAGGACAAACTTTCCCAACTTGCCGACATCCTTTTGGACAAAGAAGTTATTTTCAAGGATGATCTTCAAAGAATATTCGGCGACAGGCCTTACCAGGTAAAAGAAGAAAATAAGGAAGGGACACCGGTTAGAAAATCGCCTCCTGAAAGAAGAGATCCTGAAGCCACTTCCCCCATGAACAACACGGGAGAAGCCGGTTTAGAAGAAAACAATTCTATAAATAAATAAGTTTTTCTACTACTTGTAAAAAATCTTAATTTGACCCAAGGTTAAATTAAGATTTTTTACCTTTGGTAGAAATGAGATTGAGAACCACACCTAATTTTCTATGAGTCTATTTAGAAGATTCCTAAACCCTAAATCTAAATCGGACAAAAGCCAGGATAAACCTGAAAACGCTGATAGGGGTAAGTATATGCCTGAGGTAAAATTACCTACAGATGAGAGGTTTATGCTTAACTTCAGAAATAACGGTGGAAAATTTCTCTATTGTGAAAATCAGGAGGAAATACTGGAAGCTTTCGATAATATTTTACTGGAAAATGACTGGTATGAAAAGGAATGTTTCTGCTTCGATCAAAATTTGCAGGAAAAATTCAGTGGTTTTAACCTGAATTTTAATCGTTCTTCTGCCGCAGCCTTTTTCCTTTCTACCTGTGAATATCTTATCGCTAATGATGGCTCCATTCTAATCTCTTCAAATCAGATTAAAGAAAGTAAGCTTCATGATTTACCGGCTAATTTTGTTATTCTAGCTTCCACAAGTCAGCTTACCGACACTATAGGAGAAGGTTTAAGAGGAATAAAATTCAGAAATAAACAACATATTCCCTCCAATATTACTACCATTAAAAACTTTGAAACCCAGAAAGAAGGAGATTTTATGAGCTATGGAAGCAGCACTAAAAATCTCTATCTACTACTTCTGGAAGATCTTTAATTTATGAGGGAAGCCATAATCAGAACCGTCTCGGGATTACTGTATATATCCATTTTGGTAGCTTCCATTCTTTCTTCGGAATTTATTTTCATCACGCTTTTTTATATTTTAGGACTTGTATGCCTTGTGGAAATGCAAAAATTACTGCGCCTAAAAAGTTATGCTTTGTATGCTGTACAGGCATTACTATTCTATCTTTTTAGCTATTTAAAATTCAATCAGGATGCAACGGTATTGCTACTTCTTATTACGATTTTTGTAAACCTGTTCCTTGTAAAAGACCTGTTGGTGGTGAATAAAATCCCCGTTTTCGAAAAAAAGAAATATATAATTATTATATTTTACCTCATTTCCTCCGTAATTTTTTTAACGCTTATCCCCACCATAGAAGGTGTTTTTATTCCTAAGCTTGTGGTTGGTATTTTCATGCTCATCTGGACCAACGATACTTTTGCTTTTATTGTTGGTAAGAATTTTGGCCGGAGAAAACTTTTTGAACGCATCTCCCCTAATAAAACGATTGAAGGATTTTTAGGAGGATTGGTTTTTAGCTGTGTTGCCAGCTACTTTATTTATTATTATACTCAATTTTTAACTTTGCCCATATGGTTGGGATTAGCCATAATATTAAGTATTTTTGGTACGCTGGGTGATTTAATACAATCGAAATTTAAAAGGCAGGCCGGGGTTAAAGACAGCGGAAAATTGATGCCGGGGCACGGCGGCCTTTTTGACCGGCTGGACAGTATCATCTTTGCAAGTCCATTTGTTTATGCTTATTTATACGCACTAGATTATGTTTCATAAGGAAGGTTACAAGATAATGATACTTACCGCAATTTTACTAATTGCGATAAATATTATAAGCTATACATTTATTAACACATACTGGATTAGTTTTTCCATACTGGTTGTTTCTATCATCCTGTTTTTGCTGATTATTCAGTTTTTTAGAAATCCTAAAAGAAGAACAGAAATTAATGATAATACTGTTGTTGCTCCTGTTGATGGAAAAGTGGTGGTAATTGAAGAAGTTTACGAAAAAGAATATTTTAAAGATAAGCGCTTACAGGTTTCGATTTTCATGTCTCCAATTAATGTACATGTTACCAGACATCCTGTAGGAGGTAAGGTGAAATTTAGTAAATATCATCCCGGTAAATTTCTTGTGGCATGGCACCCAAAGTCCAGTGAAGAAAATGAACGTACTACGGTAGTTGTAGAAAATGGGGTGGCAGGAGAAATTCTTTACAGGCAGATTGCCGGAGCCATGGCCAAGCGTATTGTTAATTATGCTGAAGAAGGGCAGGAAGTAATCCAGGGCAGTGACAGCGGGTTCATTAAATTTGGATCCCGCGTAGATGTCTTTATGCCCCTTGGCACCCCTATTGATGTAGAGCTTAATCAGAAAGTAAAAGGCGGATTAAGCGTTATTGGAACAATACAGAATTAAATTATGCCGGAGGATATCAATTCGAAATTTCAAAAGGCCTTTAAGCTGGCCAATCAAACAGAACAGAAATTCCCCCCTGATGTTTTACTCCATTTTTACGCTTATTACAAGCGCGCTACCGAGAAAAACGGATACTATATCCCGCCTACAAGCGATGGTGATCTTCGTTCTGCTTTTAAGGTTAATGCCCTAGTACAGGTAAAAGACCTTACTAAAGAAGAAGCACAAATAAAATATATTGAACTGGTAGAAGAACATATTGGCAGGATACCGGAGTAGGCCTGCCAATAATTAAATTTCACTTCCTTATTTTAAACTTGCCAGGCTGGCCTTAAGCGCTTCAATTTTCGCTTCGGCATCTGCCTTTTTCGATTTTTCAACTGCTACAACTTTTTCAGGCGCGTTGTTTACAAATCGCTCATTCGAAAGCTTTTTATCTACAGATTTCAGGAAGCCCACAGTGTAATTAAGCTCTTCCTGCAGCTTTTCAATTTCGGCATCCATATCTATGGCCCCGGTCACCGGAATAAAATAATCATTTGACTTTACCCGGAAAGACAACGCCCCTTCCACCTGTTTTTCTACATATTCCAAAGCTGACAGATTTCCCATTTTAATAATTACCGGATCAAAATAAGTTGAAGTTTTTTCATTGTTCAAGACTTTGAACTCAACTTCATTTTTAAAGGAGATATTCTTCTCTTTCCTTATCTTTCTTATTCCGGTAATTACTTCAGAAGCCACGGCAAATTCCGCAATAATATTTTCATCAAAAGATTCTGTCTCCGGCCATTTAGCAACAATTAATGCTTCTTCGGGAGTTCTTTCGGTAATTTCCTGCCAGATTTCTTCTGAAGCAAAAGGAATAAAAGGATGTAATATCTTTAAATTATCTTCAAGAATCGAAATTACTTCTTTAAATGTCACGGCATCAACTGGTTCTTCAAAACCAGGTTTTATCATTTCCAGAAACCAGGAACAGTAATCATCCCACACCAGCTTGTAAGTGGCCATAAGGGCATCGCTTATTCTGTATTTATCAAAATGATCTTCAATCTCCCGCAAGGTTTTCTGAAATCTTGCCCTGTACCATTTTAAAGCAATTTTTGCCGTTCCGGGCTGTTCTTTTTCTTCGGAAACATCCCATCCTTTTACCAGCCTGAAGGCATTCCATATTTTGTTTGTAAAGGCACTACCCTGCTTACAAAGGTCTTCATCAAACATAAGGTCATTCCCTGCAGGCGAGCTTAAAAGCATTCCCACTCTCACACCATCAGCTCCATATTGCTCAATCAAACCAAGAGGATCTGGGGAATTCCCAAGTGATTTAGACATTTTTCGCCGTTGCTTATCTCTTACTATCCCGGTTAGATAAACATTTTTAAAGGGACGTTCTCCACGGTATTCATACCCTGCCATAATCATACGTGCCACCCAGAAAAAGAGTATTTCAGGCGCGGTAACCAAATCATTGGTAGGATAATAATACTGGATTTCCTTATTTTCCGGCTCCAGGATTCCATTGAAGACACTCATTGGCCAAAGCCAGGAAGAAAACCAGGTATCCAGTGCATCCTTATCCTGAATAAGGCTTGAAATTTGTAAATCTTGATTACCGGTTTTTTCTTTCGCTTTTTCCAAAGCTGATTCTATAGTTTCAGCAACCACAAAATCTTCTTTTCCATCCCCATAATAGTAAGCCGGAATTTGCTGTCCCCACCATAATTGACGAGAAACATTCCAATCCCGCACATTTTCCATCCAATGCTTATAGGTATTCAGGAATTTATCTGGAACCAGATTAATATCATCCCCAACCACCGCTTTTATGGCAGGTTCTGCCAGATCTTTCATCTTCAAAAACCACTGGTCACTCAGTTTTGGTTCTATTACCGCACCGGTACGTTCACTCGTTCCTACTTTATTGGTGTGTTCTTCAATTTTCTGCAGCACCCCAAGCTCTTCCAGCTCTTTAGTGATTTCCTTCCGCACGGTAAACCTGTCTTTTCCTTCGTAATGGAGGCCGTAGGAATTAAGGGTGGCGTCATCATTAAAAATATCGATCACCTTCAGGTTATGTTTTTCCCCCAGCATTTTATCATTTTCATCATGCGCAGGAGTCACTTTCAGGCAACCTGTACCAAACTCCACATCTACATATTCATCTTCAATAATTGGAATTACACGGTTATTAATAGGGACAATTGCTTTTTTGCCCTTTAGGTGCGAAAACCTTTCATCATTGGGATTAACACAAATTGCGGTATCTCCCAGGATAGTCTCAGGCCTGGTGGTAGCTATTGTTAAAGTTTCCTCGCTTCCTTCAATTTTATAATTTAGATAGTAAAGGTTCCCCTGCTTTTCCTGGTAAATTACTTCTTCATCAGAAAGTGTGGTTTTGGCCTCGGGATCCCAGTTTACCATACGGTAGCCGCGGTAAATAAGTCCCTTTTCGTATAAATCAACAAAAACTTTAATTACGGAAGCAGACATTTTTTCATCCATCGTAAATTTTGTCCTTTCCCAATCACAGGAAGCACCTAATTTTTTAAGCTGTTCCAGGATTATACCGCCGTGTTTATGCGTCCACTCCCATGCATGTTCCAGGAATTCCTCCCGGCTAAGATCGTTTTTATTAATCCCTTCAGCTTTAAGCTTGGCAACCACTTTTGCTTCGGTAGCAATAGAAGCATGATCGGTTCCAGGTACCCAACAGGCATTGAAACCTTTTAATCTGGCGCGCCTTACCAGCACATCCTGGATAGTATTGTTCAGCATATGTCCCATGTGCAATACGCCCGTAACATTTGGAGGCGGAATTACAATGGTATATGGCTCACGCTCATCTACTTCAGAATGAAAATAGTTATTTTCCATCCAGTATTTATACCACTTATCTTCTACTTGTTTTGCATTGTATTGGGAAGCAATTGCCATAATTTGGTCTGATTTTTGAAAATAATGGCAAAAGTAATTATTACTGAAGGATTTTGAAAGAAGTTGAATTGAATATAATTTGGTGTATTTTCTATTTCAGAGTATATTTATAAAATCTATCTTAAACCTAAGAATTATGAAAAAAATTACAATGATTGCAATTTTTGTTCTGGCCGGAATAGCAACAGCAACTGCCCAGGCAAAAATGGAATTCAAATCTGAGACAATAGATTACGGAACTATTAAAAAAGGAAGCGACGGCGTGCGTGTATTTGAATTTACAAATACAGGAGATGCACCCCTTGTAATAGAAGAGGTGAAATCAAGTTGTGGCTGTACTATTCCAAAGAAACCGAAAGACCCAATCCAACCTGGTAAAAAAGGCCAGATAGAGGTAAAATACGACACAAAAAGAGTTGGGCCCATTAGAAAAACGGTAACCGTTTATTCTAATACTGAGGAGTCTACCAAAGCTCTGAAGATTAAAGGAACTGTTGTGGAAGAAGAAAACCAAAGCTAATTTCTTATTCATTGCTATATAATTTAAACCTCCTGACATTAGCGGGAGGTTTTTTTATGCTTTATCAAAATATTTCTACTTTCCCCGTCCCTTAGATTAAGGGTTTTTCACCGCCTATTTATTGTATTTATAATTATTATTCTTCCAATAATTTTGCACTTTTGCACTTCGTAAAACAAACAGTTATGCCTAATATATCTCAAAAGGGCTCTCAAATGCCTGAATCCCCAATCCGTAAACTTGTTCCTTATGCGGAAGCAGCTATTGCAAAGGGAAAAACCATATATCAATTAAACATTGGCCAGCCAGATATTAAAACCCCTGAAGTAGCTCTGGACGCGATAAAGAACAATAATCTGGAAGTATTATCTTATAGCCACTCTGCCGGATTTCAGAGTTACCGTAACAAGCTCGCCCAATATTACAGCAAACATGATATTCCCGTTAACAGCGATGAGATTATTATTACCACCGGTGGTTCGGAAGCTTTACTGTTTACCATGGGAAGCATTACCGATCCAGGAGATGAAGTAATAATTCCTGAACCTTTCTACGCAAATTATAATGGATTTGCTACCGCTTCAGGCGTAAAAGTTGTACCTATCCAGGCTGCTTTTGAAGATGACTTTGCCCTACCGGCCATTTCAGAATTTGAAAGACTTATTACCGAGAAAACCAAAGCTATTCTTCTTTGCAATCCCGGAAATCCTACAGGATATCTTTATACAAAAGAAGAAATTCAGCAAATTGCTGATCTGGCAAAAAAACACGACCTCTTTGTAGTAGCCGATGAAGTTTACAGGGAGTTTGCATATGACGGGATTACACACCATTCCATTATGAGTATTCCCGGGCTTGAGCAGCACGCAATTATGGTAGATTCGGTTTCAAAACGTTACAGCATGTGTGGAGCCCGCATAGGTTGCCTTGTTTCTAAGAACAAAGCAGTAATTAGTGCCGCAATGAAATTTGCCCAGGCAAGGCTAAGCCCCCCAACATTTGCACAAATAGCCAGCGAGGCCGCTCTGGATACTCCGCAGGAATATTTTGACGAAGTGATAGAAGAATATACCCTTAGAAGAAATATTCTTATTGAAGGGCTGGAAAAAATTGAAGGTGTAAAAGTAGCAAAACCTAAAGGAGCTTTTTATTGTATAGCAGAATTACCTATAGAAGATGCTGAAGATTTTGCAAAATGGTTACTGGAAAACTTCCAGCTAAACAATGAAACTATTATGGTGGCACCCGCAGCGGGCTTCTATTCTACCCCAAATACGGGAATGAATCAGGTAAGAATAGCGTACGTCTTAAAAAAGGAAAATCTGGAACGTGCTATAGAAATTCTCGAAAAAGCCTTAACGCAATATAAAAACAGATAACAATGCAGGTTTCGGAAAACGCTTCTTTAAAGAGATTCAACACTTTTGGTATTGATGTAAAGGCGAAAAAGCTTATTTCTGTTGATACTGTTGATGAGTTAAAGGAAGTACTGAAACAGGCTTATGCCCAAGAATTATTTATACTGGGTGGCGGCAGCAATATGTTACTCACTGCCAATGTTGATAAAACCGTGCTTCACATAAACCTTAAAGGGAAAGAAATTCTTTCTGAATCCGAAAATGAGGTGTTGGTAAAAGCCTGCGCGGGAGAAAACTGGCATGATTTTGTTCTCTGGACGTTAAAACAGGATTTTGGTGGAATTGAAAATTTATCACTTATTCCAGGTAATGTTGGTACTGCTCCTATTCAGAATATTGGCGCTTACGGTGTGGAATTGAAAGATGTTTTTGAAGAATGCGAGGCGGTAAATATTCAAACCCTGGAGCAAAAAGTTTTCAACAATCGGGCCAGCGAATTTGATTACCGCAATTCTGTTTTTAAAAAGTCTTTGAAAGGACAATATATCATTACCAGCGTCACCTTCAGGCTAACTAAAAGCAATCATGTTTTGCGCACCGATTACGGCGCCATAAAAAATGCCCTGGAGCAAAGAAAGATAATTTCAGCAAAAATAAAAGATGTTTCCGATGCGGTGATTTCAATTAGGCAGGAGAAATTACCAGATCCAAAACTACTTGGAAACAGCGGAAGTTTTTTTAAGAACCCAGTAATTTCCCGGGAGGAATTTGAAAAGCTTCAGATAAAATTCCCTGAAATTCCTTCTTATCCTGTTAACTCCGGGAAGGTAAAAATTCCGGCGGGCTGGCTTATAGAAAAAACCGGCCTTAAAGGTTACAGGGAAGGTGATGCCGGAGTGCATAAAAATCAGGCGCTGGTATTGGTTAACTATGGAAGTGCCACCGGGAGGGAAATTTTACATTTATCGCAAAAAGTTCAGCAGGAAGTCCATTCGAAATTCGGGGTGAAACTTGAGCCGGAAGTCAATATTTTCTAGAAATTTTCTTTTTTAGCGATCGTGGCTTAAAAATTGAGATTAATAGTATAAAGATTTTCATATTTTTTAGCCTTGTTTCTCCAAAGGTATTTTTATTCTTATTTTTGTAATTAGAAAAAAGAGACATGAAACTATTTATAATAAGCTTCATATTAATAGCCCTGGCTTTTGCAGGTATTGCAATTAAAATCTGGGGGAAGAAGGACGGCAAATTTGCAGGAACATGCGCCAGTCAGAGTCCATTTTTAAACAAAGAAGGCGATGCCTGCAGTTACTGCGGAAAAATGCCTGACGAAATTGGAAATTGTTCAGACGCAAAAAAGGCTAACTAGATTGAATGACAACAATTCTGTTGGCTGTATTTCTTGTTTTTGCAGCAATTAACCTCACCTACTTTCTTCTATTTTTCAGGTTTGCTTCGGGAAATAATCCTCCTGCCACAGCCTCAGCTATACCTGTTTCAATAATTATTTGTGCTAAGAATGAAGCTCAAAATCTTAACAATTTCCTGCCGTCCATCCTGGAGCAGGAGTATCAGGATTTTGAAGTAATTCTGATCAATGATGCTTCCGTAGATGAAACTCTGGAAGTCATGGAAAAATTCCAGCGCATTGATGGCAGAATCCAAATTGTAAATGTAGAGAACAATGAGACATTTTGGGCAAATAAGAAGTATGCCCTTACCCTTGGTATAAAAAAAGCCAGATATCAACATCTGCTTTTTACCGATGCCGATTGTGTACCACAATCCAAACACTGGATACATGAAATGTCAGGAAAATTCCATGATGAGAAATCTATTGTTCTGGGTTATGGAGGCTATTTTAAAAACAAATCTTCATTACTAAACAAGCTTATTAGATTTGAAACATTGCTTACAGCAATACAATATTTTTCATACGCAAAGCTGGGAATGCCATATATGGGGGTAGGCCGGAACCTTGCTTATACTTCAAAACAATTTTACCAACAAAATGGTTTTGCCACACATCTTCATCTACGATCGGGGGACGATGATCTTTTTGTAAATGAAGGTGCCACTGAGGAGAACACTGCCATTTGTTATGAGCACAAGGGAGTTACGCGAAGTGTACCCAAAAAGAGTTTTACAAGATGGATTATTCAAAAAAGAAGACACGTATCAGTTGCAGGTAATTACCGGAAAAAGCACAAAGTACTCCTGGGTTTATTTTATATTTCTCAAGTGCTTTTATGGTTTCTTTTTGCTCTTTTAGCATTTACCCGTTTTTGGCAGTTCTCACTAATTGTTTTTGCCGTTGTACTCATCATAAAAGGTATTCTATATTTTAAAGCTGCAGAAAAACTTGATGAAAAAGATGTGGTGTGGTTATTTCCAATTATGGAATTATTTTTAATCACTACCCAATTCGGTATCTTTATTGCAAATATTATTTCAAAACCTACTCATTGGAAATAAATCCAGAAAAGCTTCTGAAAAAAATAAAGGAAGCAAAAAATGGCAGCCAGACTGCATTTAATTACCTTTTAGATACCTTCTGGAACGATGTTTACGGATTTCAGCTGAAGAAAACCCGGAACGAATATGAGGCTGAAGACATAAGCATTCAAACTTTTTCAAAAGCATTCAATCGAATTGAAACTTTTGATGAAAATTATTCTTTCAGCACATGGCTTATCGCCATTTCAAAAAATATACACGTGGATATGCTGCGGAAAAAAAATTCTTCCATAAGATCGCATACCACCAATCATGATGAAGATAAGGTTTATACCATTGCAGACGAAACTCCTTCAATAGAAGACAAACTTATAAGTGAACAAAATCTTGCCCAGCTTTTAACCGACATAAAGCAGCTCAAACCACATTATCAGGAAGTAATCAACCTAAGGTATTTTCAGGAGAAATCTTATAAGGAAATCGCAGAAAACCTTGACGAGCCAATGAATAATGTGAAGGTAAAACTACTTAGGGCCAAGAAACTTTTAGCTGGTATAATAGAAGACCGGAAACATTAGTAAGGTTTCCCATACTCCCGTGTCTAACTTTATGCAGTTCGTTATAATATTGTATCTTTGAACAACAGAATTTTGCTATGAGTACAGACACTATCGCACCCGTAAAAAACAAACCTCAGGGAAAACCAAAATGGCTGAGAGTAAAGCTTCCAACAGGGAAGAAATACACCGAACTCAGGAGCCTGGTTGATAAATATGATCTTCACACCATCTGCACTTCCGGAAGCTGCCCTAATATGGGTGAATGCTGGAGCGAAGGCACCGCAACATTTATGATTTTAGGAAATGTTTGTACACGTTCCTGCGGATTTTGTGGGGTGAAAACCGGAAGGCCTGAGACTGTGGAATGGGATGAGCCTGAAAAAGTGGCCCGTTCTATAAAACTGATGAAAATTAAACATGCGGTAGTTACCAGTGTGGACCGTGATGACCTTAAGGACATGGGTTCAATTATTTGGGCAGAAACTGTAAAAGCTATCCGCCGTATGAACCCTGAAACCACACTGGAAACACTTATTCCCGATTTTCAGGGCAATGAGCGAAATATAGACCGTATTGTGGAAGTAATGCCGGAAGTGGTTTCCCATAATATGGAAACCGTAAAAAGACTTACCCGGGAAGTACGAATCCAGGCAAAATATGAACGTAGCCTTGAAGTTTTAAGATATTTGAAGCAGCAGGGAATTAACCGTACAAAATCGGGAATTATGCTTGGCCTTGGTGAACAGGAAGAAGAAGTGATTGAAACCCTTCACGACCTTCGCAATGCAGGCGTAGATGTGGTAACCATTGGCCAATACCTGCAACCAAGCAAAAAGCACCTGCCAGTAAAGCAATTTATCACCCCAGACCAGTTTGATAAGTATAAAGCAATTGGTTTGGATCTTGGTTTTCGCCATGTAGAAAGCAGTGCACTGGTACGTTCTTCTTACAAGGCGCAGAAGCATATCAACTAATATTTCATTTCTTATGAATTCCCCGATTAATATTGCCATTAATGGGTTTGGGCGAATTGGGCGCAGCCTGTTCAGGCTGCTGGTGAATAATCCTGCAGTTAACGTAGTGGCAATTAATGATATCGCTAATGTAGAAACGCTAACTCATTTACTTAAGTACGACAGCATCCACGGCAGGCTGAATAAGGAAATCCTGATAGAAAATTTCAGCATAAGCATTGAAGGGAGGTCTACAGCCGTATTAAATCATTCTCATCCAAAAGACATTCCGTGGAATAAGTATGATGTTCACTATGTAATAGAATGTTCCGGGAAATTTAAAAAAACGGAAGATCTGCAACATCATCTAAAGAAAGGAGTACAAAAAATAATTCTCTCGGTTCCTCCTGAAGATGATTTAATAAAAATGGTGGTGTTGGGAGTTAATGAGCACCTGTTAGATGGTTCAGAAAAAATAATTTCCAATGCCTCCTGCACTACAAATAATGCTGCTCCCATGCTTAAGGTGATCCATGATAACCTGAAAGTGAGCCAGGCCTATATTACCACCGTTCATTCTTATACTTCAGATCAAAGCCTTCACGACAAACCTCATAAGGATTTAAGAAGAAGCCGTGCAGCCGCCCAGTCAATTATCCCTACTACCACAGGTGCTGCCAAAGCTTTAACAAGTATTTTCCCCGATTTGAGCAATGTGATTGGTGGCTGTGGGATAAGAGTACCTGTTCCCAACGGCTCCCTTACGGACATGACTTTAAATGTTGAAAAAGAAACTTCTATTGAAGAAGTAAACCATTTCTTCAAAGAAGCCTCTAATACTTATCTAAATGGGATTCTAAGTTACACAGAAGATCCTGTAGTATCCGTAGATATTCTGGACCAAACCTCCAGCTGTGTTTTTGATGCGCAAATGACCTCGGTTATTGGTGGTAAACTCGTAAAACTTATAGGCTGGTATGATAATGAGATTGGTTATTCCAGTAGACTTATCGATTTAATTTCAATCATAAATAAGAAATAGCTATATTTAGCGACCTTAAGTTGTTAGAATTTAAATGAAGAACTTAACCCTCTCCCTGTTTTTTTGCCTTGTTTATTTTTATGCTTTTGCCTTCCAGAACAGCAAGGCTAAAAATGAAGACGAAACGGGCGAAAAAATTCAACGTTTGCTAAATGATGCAGAATCTTCAATCCTTCGTTACAACTTTGACGGTGCCATTAAAAAACTGGACTCTTCCATTGCCCTGTCTAAAAGTATAAATCATGAACGCTATCTGGCGCTATCCAATAGTATCCTAGCCAACCTCCAATACATCCAACATGATTTTGATGCGGGCACTAAATCTATAAAGGAGGCCATTTCACTTCAGGAGAAAACAGGTGATAATATTGGCCTGGCTTACAGTTACATTCAGTACGCCAAAATTCTTGACATGAAGGGAGAATTTGGAAAAGCAAAGGAATATTTGTCTCTTGCTGAAGATATTTACCAAAAGAATGATAACAGGGAACAACTTGGGCTGGTAGCACTTAACCGTGGAATTCTTCAGATACATGAAAATTTAGATTATAAAGCAGCCCTTGATAATTTTCATAATGCTGAAGTCCATTTAAGCGCAAGTGATAATGCTTATGAGAAAAGCCGACTTAATTATTTTAAGGCCTCAGCCAACATCAGCCTCAACAATCTGGATGAAGCTGAAAAGAATATTCGAAAATCCCTGGAGATTAGCCACCAGCACAGCTTTGGCGGAATGATTGTTAGCGGCAACAAAAAGCTTAGCGAAATCTTTGAAATAAAGAAGCAGCCGGATTCTGCCCTTGCTCATCTTCAGGCCAGTTTTGCTTTGAAGGACTCTATTTATAATATGAATGAAGAAGAGTTGGCTAATGAAGCTAACAGCAGGTATGGACATGATGCTTTAAAAAATACACTTAGTTCCCTCACATTACAAAACGCTGAACAGGAAAAATCCCTTAAAGTAAATAAACTCACCACTATTTTAAGTGTTGCCCTTATAACAATACTATCCTTATTAACACTTTCGCTCTACAAAAACAACAACCTTAGAGCAAGAGCTAATGATTTACTTCAGAAAAAAAATACCGAATTAACACTGGCAAAGGAAAATGCGGAGAAAGCATCTTTGGCAAAGGCCCAGTTTTTAAGTACTATTACCCACGAGCTCCGTACCCCCCTTTATGCGGTAACCGGGTTAACTCACCTCTTGCTGGAAGAAAGCCCTACAGAGAATCAAAAGGAACACCTCAATTCTTTAAAATTTTCAGGGGAATATCTTCTCTCTCTTATTAATAATATTCTTGATTTGAACAAACTGGAGGCGAATAAAGTAGAATTAATGGAAACTACTTTCAACCTGAAAAGAAGAATTTCTGATGTACTCATTGCACTTAAAAATTCTGCAGATGAAAAAGGGACTAAAATCCACTTCAATTTTGACAATTCAATTCCGAATAAATTAAAAGGTGATCCGCTTAAAATTTCGCAAATCTTAATAAACCTCATTGGCAACTCAATTAAATTTACTGAAAACGGGGATATCTGGATTAATATTACCAAACTTGAACAGAATGATAAATATGCTAGCCTTGGTTTTGAGATAAGAGATAACGGTGAAGGAATTAGTAAAGAAAAACAGAAAGCCATCTTTGAGAATTTTACCCAGGGTTCAACTCAAATCAATCGAAAGTTTGGGGGTACAGGCCTGGGTCTTTCCATTGTTAAAAATTTATTAAGCCTTCTAAATAGCGAAATTAATCTGGAAAGTGAATTAGGCAATGGCTCAAAATTCACTTTTAAACTTCAATTTGAAGTGCTGGAAACAGCTACAGCCACAGGACCAAAAAAACAAGAGGAAGAGAAAATAGAAGCTCCTTCCAATGATATTATGATTGATAAGAAAATCCTGATTGTAGAGGATAATAAAATCAACCAGATGATCACCAGAAAGATTTTGGAAAAGAATAAAGTAAATTGTGATGTAGCCGATAACGGTACAATCGCTATAGATAAAATTAAAAACAGTGATTTTGATCTTATTTTAATGGATATTCATATGCCTGGCATCAGCGGAATAGAAGCCACAGTTGAAATTAGAAAATTTAATAAAGAAATTCCTGTTATTGCTTTAACGGCGGTTACACTTGATGAAAACCTGGATGAATTTTACCTCAACGGTTTTAATGACATCATCCCTAAACCGTACAAAACTGAAGAGTTCTTTACCAAAATCAACAAGCATCTTGCTGCACGGGAAACCGTTTAAGCATCTGGCATAAGCTTTGCATTTTAATACATAGTAAAAATTGTATAGAAAATATATAATTTGAATTAGCCAAAAAGAATGAGGTGCTTTTGCGCCTCATTTTGTTTTTATAAAAGTTTCCAATTCGCTGTTAAATTCCTCTCCATTGGCTATAAATTCTGTAGTTATAGGAAGGTACCAAAGCTTATCTACAGACATTTGTTGCTTTAACCTCATATAATCTTTTTCTGTAGTCAGGATTAATTTTTCTGTTGAGATTCCTTCAATTTCAGCAGAAGAAAAGTTATGGTGATCTGGAAAATTTAAATGCCGGAATGATAAGTTCTTATCCTCTAGAAATTTTACAAGCGGGACAGGATTTGCAATCCCGGTAACCAGGGTGAAATTAAATTCTTTAAGGTCTGAGAGTGGTTTAATAACTCCTGCTCCAACAATTTCTTCAGCATAAGCAATATAGCTAAAGAATAATTTCTGATAATTTCGCGGGTTCAATTTCGCCCTTATATGCTCCATTTTTTCCACACCAAGGCTTAACGGACATTTAGTCACAATAATTACATTAGCCCTATCGGCACCGCCTGAAGGCTCTCTAAGATTTCCCGTTGGCAGCATCACGTCATCCACATATAAATCATGATACGCCGTAAGTAAAATATTAAATCCGGCTTTTACCTTCCGGTGCTGGAAAGCATCGTCCAGAAGAACCACTTCTGCGCCTTCTTCAGATAAACAAGAGATCCCGTTTCTTCTATCCTCATCTACTGCTATAAGCGCATTAGGATATTTGGATTTAAACTGCAGGGGCTCATCCCCTACTTCTTCCGCAGATTCTTTTCCGGTAAGTAGAAAATAGCCTTTGCTCTTTCGTTTATAACCTCTTGATAAACTTGCTACTTTATAATCTGGCAGTAACATTTTCAGCAAAAATTCTATCATGGGAGATTTACCTGTACCTCCTGTATTAAGATTACCTACACAAATTACCGGAAACTGGTAATTCTGAGATCTTAAGACTCCGCAGTTGTAAAGGAAATTTCTAACCAGAGTAATTCCCCCGTACAGCAGAGAAAATGGAAACAGTATTTTTCTAAGTATCGCCATGGGCAGCAATGTATAATAAATCTAGAATATTATCTTTGAAAGTGCCGAATCAACATACGAAAAAAGGAAAAATATGATTATAAAGGAAGTCATGCACCATATAGAGGAATTCGCCCCGCTAAATTACGCTGAAGATTTTGATAATGTAGGCCTTCTGGTAGGAAATGAAGATACAAAAGCCACGGGTGCACTGATTACTTTGGACACGCTTGAGAGCGTGGTGGACGAAGCAGTCGAAAAAAACTGTAACCTGATTATCAGTTTTCATCCCATTATTTTCTCCGGACTTAAAAAACTCACCGGGAAAAATTATGTTGAGCGAGCGGTGATAAAAGCCATTCAGCATAATATTGCTATTTATGCCATTCACACTGCTCTAGACAACCAGTACAAAGGTGTGAACGATATGATTGCTGAAAAGCTACAGCTTAAGAACCGGGAAATCCTCATTCCAAAAAAAGGAAACATTAAAAAACTAACCACGTTTGTTCCCGTTGAAAATACTGAAAAGGTGAGAAATGCCCTTTTTAATGCAGGTGCGGGAAGCATAGGAAACTACGACAATTGTAGTTTTAATCTTAAGGGCAGCGGAAGTTTCCGACCAAATAAGGATGCTAATCCTGCCATTGGCGAAAAAGGAAAAGTACATTTTGAAGAAGAAATGCAGCTGGGAATCACTTTTCCTTCCCATCTGGAACCAAAGGTGCTTCAGGCACTTTTCAACAGTCACCCTTATGAAGAAGTTGCTTATGAAATCACTACTCTTGAAAACCGGCACCAACATTTGGGAATGGGTATGATTGGGGAACTGGAGCAGGAAACTTCAGAAGAAGAATTTCTTAAATCCCTAAAGACTGTTTTTAACACAGGGGTGGTAAGACATTCGGCCGTACGTGGCAAAACTGTAAAAAAAGTTGCTGTTTTGGGCGGGAGCGGCAGCTTTGCAATTGATAACGCGAAAAATGCCGGAGCTGACGTGTTTATAACGGCAGATCTTAAATACCATGATTTCTATAAAACAGAAGGAAAAATTGTTTTAGCTGATATTGGGCACTATGAAAGTGAGCAATTCACAAAAGATTTACTATATTCTTTTCTTAGCAAAAAAATTAGTAATTTTGCACTTATTTTAGGAGACACAAACACCAATCCAATCAAGTATATTTAACTATGGCAAAAAAAAACGATGTTACTGTAGAAGAGAAGTTAAGAGCGCTGTACGATCTTCAGTTAGTCGATTCAAGAATTGACGAGATTAGAAACGTAAGGGGCGAGCTTCCTTTGGAGGTTGAAGATTTAGAAGACGAAGTAGCAGGATTGAACACACGTTTGGAAAAGTTAGAGGCAGATATTGAAGTTGTAGAGAATGACATTAAAAATAAGAAGAACCTTATTGATGAAGCCAAGACTACAATAAAAAAATATTCTGACCAGCAAAAAAATGTGCGCAATAACCGCGAATTCAATGCCCTGAGCAAGGAAATTGAATTTCAGGAACTGGAAATAGAACTTGCCGAAAAGCATATAAAAGAATACCGCGCTCAAATTGAGCAAAAGAAAGAAGTTATTTCGCAAACACAGGAGCGCGTGGATGAGAGAAAAAAACATCTTGATCATAAAAAAAATGAACTGGATGAAATTCTTGCCGAAACCGAAAAAGAAGAGCAGGCTCTTATAGATAAATCTGCGGAATATGAACAAAATATAGAGGAACGCCTGGTAAAAGCTTATAAAAGAATAAGAAGTAATGTAAAAAATGGCCTGGCTATCGTTCCCGTTGAACGTGGAGCTTCAGGTGGTTCTTACTTTACAATTCCTCCACAGATTATCATGGAAATCGCCGGCCGCAAAAAGGTGATTACCGATGAGCACAGTGGACGAATTCTTGTTGACGAAGATCTAGCAAGGGAAGAACAGGAGAAAATGGATGCTCTTTTCAAAAAATTTTAAGAGAGTTCTCTAAAATACTAACTGTCTGAAAATAACAGTAGGATCTAACGATCTGAAGCAAAATTTTTCAGGCAGTTTTTTTATACCCTATTTTTTAATATTCCTGATTTTTACGTTTGCTAAAATCAATTTTTGAAGCGACACCTTTTGCTCCCGCTACCGGGTTAAAACCCTGGAATCAACCTCTATCCTCCCTATACAGGATTAGTACAACCACCATCACCTTAATTAGTATTACAATCTCCTAATAAAAATTCCTGCTATTCCTTAAACTAAGGGATTAACAAGACTTTTGCACATTTTTTTGCTTAAAAGGCTACCTTTAATAATACTAAATTATCCACTATGAAATTAAAGCTATACAGCCTGGCATTCTTTTTTATTCTGCTTTCCTGCAAAAACGGTGCGGATAATGAAAATGTAGAAATAGAGGATAACGGCACCAATAACGAGTATAATGCCGTTGGCCCCGGTATTCCTGTTGAAGAAGATGCCAGTAATAATGAATCCGTAGACAGGAATAACACTTCTCCCGAGATACAGGCAGGCAATTATATTAAAACAGGGCATAAAACCGGTCAGAATTGCCAATGCTATTGCCTGAATATTAGTCTTTCAGAAACTTCTAATTTATGCCTGGTTGAAAATGAGATGTATATTACTTCAACTTTCGAAAGAGACGGAGATCGTATCAATGTTTTTTATAATAGTACTTCAGAAGAGAATAAAAATTCAGACTTACCCTGGGATAAATTTGATAAGGATAAACCAATTGCTGTTCTGGAACCACAACCAAATGGCCAGATACACCTAGACTGGAAAGGCTTTAGCATAAACGGAGAATTAGCCGTTGATTATGCTATTTTCGGCAAAAAAAATCTTGAAGGCACTTACGAGAAAAAATAACTGCACAAATAAAAGGCTATGAAAACTATTTTGAGTATTATTCTACTCTTATTTATGTCCTGCGGTAACGGACAAAATAATACTGCAACCAAACCTGAAATTGCCAATGCTACCCCCGTGGAAGTTCCGGAACAGAATGGCATGAAAAGAGCTTATTTTGCCAGTGGCTGTTTCTGGTGTGTGGAGGCAGTTTATGAAAGTGTTGAAGGGGTGGAGGAAGTTATCTCTGGATATGCCGGCGGCCACACTAAAAATCCAACTTACGAAGAAAGTAATACCGGCCGTACCGGCCATGCAGAGGCTGTTGAAGTAATTTATAATCCCGATGTTATAGATTTTAAAACACTCGTTAAAGTATATTTTGGATCCCAGGACCCCACACAGGTAAACGGGCAGGGACCTGATATTGGCTCCCAATACCGATCTCTTATATTTTATCAAAACAATGAACAAAAAAAAGCTATTGAGGAAGTAAAGGCTGAGGTAGCTAAAAATTATAATGCTCCCATCGCTGCAGAAGTTCTTCCTTTTCAAAAATTCTGGGAAGCTGAAGCTTATCATCAGAACTATGAAGAAAGTCATCCTGAAAATCCATACATTCAGAACGTATCAATTCCACGAATTAACCGGTTTAAGAATAAATTTCCGGAGCTTTTAAAAGAAGAAGCTCATTAATTTTAGCCGAAGAGTTTAATTATTTTACAGAGAGAAGCTTTAAGATTTTTTCTTCAATTTCCGGTTGATCCCATTTTTTACTGATATCATCAGTTTTCATTACCTCATCCATTATTTTTCCCTGTCGTTCCCCTATGGCAAGAGCTTCGGCATAAGGCCTGTCTGAAAAAGTCACCCTGGAATATAGTGGAACCCAACTCTCAGGATGCTGCTCTTCAAACCTTTTTTCGATCTTCTTCCTAAGAAGAAAATCAGGATCGGCAGTTTTACGGCTCATTTCAATAAAATTCTGGTAACTTAATTCTGCAATGGCATCAGCATTTGGTTTTCTTTCCATTTGATATTCCTGAAAAATCTTTTCCCAGTTATCTTGATGTTGATTCATCTTTTCAAATAAAACAGAAATATCTTCGAAACCGGCGTTCATTCCCTGCCCGTAAAAAGGAACAATGGCATGAGCCGAATCTCCTACCAGGGCAATTTTGTCATTGAACGTCCAGGGAAAACATTTAATAGTTACCATGGCACTGGTAGGATTCTTGAAAAAATCACGCTTTAAATTAGAAATTTCAGCTTTAATGTCGGGGAAGAATCTCTCGAAAAATTTATCTGCTTTTTCTTCTGTTGTGATGGATTCAAATGAAATCTCTCCTTCAAATGGCATAAAAAGCGTACAGGTAAAGCTACCATCGAGATTAGGCATGGCAATCAACATAAATTTTCCCCGGGGCCAGATATGGAAAGAAGCATTATCAAGTTTATGGCTGCCATCTTCATTAGCGGGAATAATTAGCTCCTTATAACCCACATCAATAAAATGCTGGGAGTAATTAAAGCGGCTTTGCCTTTGCATTTTATGTCGAATACGCGAAAAAGCCCCATCTGCCCCAAAAATCAGGTCAAAATTATACTCTTTCCATACACTTTTTTCAGTCTCCCCGGTATAAAGTCTTGCTTCGGGCATATCTATATCCCAGACTTTTTCCTCAAAACGAAATTTAACCCCGGCATTTTCAGCCAGGTCTATCATTTTTCGATTTAAAACGCCACGGGAAATAGAAAAGATCGCTTCCCCTTCTTTTCCATATTTCTGAAAATAAAGCGGTTTATTATTTACATGCATTGCTCTCTTATTCAACGGCAGTGCCAACTTACGGATCTCCTCCTCTATTCCCACCATTCCAAGAGCTTTCCATCCACGATTAGACATTGCCAGATTTATGGATCTTCCGGAAAATTCTACTTTTCGCACATCGGGGCGACGGTCAAAAACAGTCACCATATGTCCCGCCTTCTTTAAATATAGGGCGAGTAGCGAACCTACAAGTCCGGACCCAACCAGTGCAATATTTTTTTGTTCCTGCATTTGCTTTTTTGTCTAAGCATAAGTTTAACTCAATGCGAAAGTACTCATTAATTATGATATGCTCCTTCCAGGCCGTCATACTCCAATATCTCCAAATAAGCCAAGGTTGTTCCTCCGTAAATTACATTTAGCAAATTAAGTACTGCTTATAAATGTTTATCAGGTAATAATGCTTATATTATCAAAATTCAAAAAAATAAATATGGATCAACAAAAACTGGAGCAAATGCGCTCCACTCTTAGTAAACTGGAAGACATAAAGAACAGCCAAGAAAGCATTATTGATAAAATAAACCACGTAATTACCGACCTTTTTGAAAATCCCAATAAGGATCTGGAAAAAGCGATGAATGCAGCACATCAAAAAGCTTCAGACAATGTAGATGAAGTTAAGCAGGCTATGGATGATTTTGAAATGAACATGAACAAACTTGAAAACCAGGACTAAATTAAAAAAGCATTAACAATTAAATTTGTGAGGGATCACTAACTTGAGGTTGAATTAATATTGAACCTTTTTCATGAAACATATAACTTCCAGTGAAATTAAGGAGATGGAGAAAATTTTCCGTCTTAACCTTATTAATAGTTGCACAGGTTATAAATCTGCAAATCTTATTGCCACCAAATCCCGCAATAATGGTTTAAACGTGGCAGTATTCAGCTCTGTTATACATTTAGGAAGTGATCCCGCCCTTCTGGGTTTTATTACCCGCCCAACTCATGTTTCAGGAAATACTTATAAAAATATCAGGGAAAGTTCCTGTTTTACGGTTAACCACGTTCAGGAAAACATGATTGAGAGTGCGCATCAAACAGCTGCAAAATATGACGCAGATATTTCAGAGTTTCAAAAAACCGGACTGGAAGAAGAATATCTTGATGAATTTTTTGCTCCTTACGTTAAACAATCCACGGTAAAACTGGGCTGTAAATATTTAAATGAATATGAAATAAAAGAAAATAGTACCACAATGATTATTGGGGCTATTGAACATATTTATTTTGATGAAGAAATTCAGGCGCCAGATGGCTGGCTACGTTTGGATGATGCCGGCACCGTGGCCGTTAATGGCCTGGATGGTTATGCCCTCCCTACTCTTCTTGATCGTTTCCATTATGCCAGGCCCGGACAGGAAATAAGATCATTCTTCAAAAAGAAAAATTCAGGTAAAAATTTCAGTTAAAATTTCATTCCCTTTTATCAACTTATGCCCAAAACCAGTAAAACACTGAGATTAATCCTGGGAGATCAGCTAAACCATAATCATAGCTGGTATAAGGAGGAGCAGGAAAATAATATCTATTTGTTTATGGAAATGCGGCAGGAAACTGATTATGTGGTTCATCATATTCAGAAAATTACGGCATTTTTCCAATCAATGCGTAATTTCTCACAATATCTTAAAGAGCGGGACTATGAGGTTATTTATTTACAAATAAATGACCCCGATAATAAACAGGATTTAGAATCCAATTTGCATTTCCTTTTAGAAAAGCACAACATCGAAAAGTTTGAATATCAATTACCGGACGAATACCGCCTGGATGAACAGCTAAACAGGATTTGTAAAAATCTTTCTATTCCTTCCGAAGCATTTGATACAGAACATTTCTTTACCAGCAGGACAGAATTGACAAAATACTACCAGGGAAAAAAGGAATTGACCATGGAATATTTTTACCGGTATATGCGGAAAAAATATGGAATCCTGATGCTCAATGCCAAAGATCCCGAAGGTGGAAAGTGGAATTTTGACAAATCCAACAGGCAGAAATGGACAGGCAAAGACATTATTCCGCATGAGAGAGGCTTTAGAAAAGATGTTGCCGATATTGTGGAAGAAATTAAAGCTGCCGGAATTAAAACCATGGGAAGCATTGAAGCAAAAAATTTCAACTGGCCCACCAGCCGGGAAGATGGCCTTTCCGCGCTGAATTATTTCTGTAAGAACCTGCTCATCCATTTTGGGGATTATCAGGATGCCATGCACACGGAGGAAGCATTTCTGTTTCATTCCAGGCTTTCATTCGCCATGAACAGTAAGATGATCAGCCCCCGGGAGGTAATAAATTCGGTTTTGAGTTACTGGCATGATCATTATGATGAAATTGATATTTCCCAGGTAGAAGGATTTGTTCGGCAAATTTTGGGATGGCGGGAATATATGCGTGGTGTTTACTGGAAAGAAATGCCGGATTACAGCCGGAAAAACAAATTAAACAACAGGAATTCCCTGCCACAATTCTACTGGACTGCCAACACCAAAATGAGTTGTTTGCACCATGCAATAAAACAAAGCCTGGAAAAGGCTTATGCTCATCACATTCAACGTCTAATGATTACCGGCAATTTTGCCTTACTCACCCACTGTAACCCGGATGAAGTTGATGCCTGGTACCTCGGGATTTATATTGATGCTATTCAATGGGTAGAAATAACCAATACACGCGGTATGAGCCAATTTGCCGACGGAGGACTGGTTGCTACCAAACCTTATATTTCTAGCGGAAGCTATATAAACAAAATGAGCAATTATTGTAAAAATTGTCATTATGATGTTAAGAAAAAAACAGGAGAAAATTCCTGCCCTTTTAACAGCCTCTACTGGAATTTTCTTGATGAGAAGAAAGAATATTTTCGTGAAAATAAAAGAATGAAAATGATGATGAGCCTCCTGAATAAGAAGCCTGTAAAGGAAATGGAGGAGATTAGAAACCGTGCTTTTGAAGTTATTCAAAACCCTGACCATTTTTAGCAGCATAGTTAAACACGCGTTAAAATCGGGTCTTCCCGAAAATTACTTCCATAACTTCGTCATACAACTTCCTTAACATCTGTTACCTAGCTTTTGTTTTTGAAGCTGCAGAAGACTTGAATTATTAACCAACATGCAACAAAAAGTTGCCTAATTCCCTTTATTATGAGAGATCTAATCTGGCTTATTATCGTATTATTAATTATTGGATGGCTTGTAGGCTATTTTGCCTTCCCTGATCTAGGTTCCATTATCCACATCTTAATTGTGGTAGCCGTAATTCTTATTTTATATAAATTGCTAACAGGGCGCAGGCTCTAAGATATTTTAATAAAACCCTCTGCTTTTCAGAGGGTTTTTACTTTCTAAAAGAAACCTTATCTTCATTTAAAAAGTTATGTGGAACCTGAAAGGGAAAAAAGCTGTTATTACTGGCGGAACTAAAGGCATTGGCAGGGCAGCCGTGCTTGAATTTCTTAATTTGGAAGCAGAAGTGCTTTTCACCGCAAGAAATAAAGATGAAGTGAAAATCTTTGAAGAAGAACTAAAAGCACAGGGTTTACCTGCTAAGGGCATAGTTTCAGATTGCTGCCTTAAAGAAGACCAGCTTAAATTATGTTCATGGATAAAAAAGAATTGGGGAGAGGCGCATATTCTGGTAAACAATGCCGGAATCAATATTAGAAAAACAGCGGCAGATTATAATGAAGAAGAGTACCGGAAGGTCCTGGAAGTAAATCTTATTGCCCCTTTTGAATTAAGCCGAAAACTATACCCTTTCCTGAAGAATTCCGGAAATGCATCTATAGTAAATGTTGCCTCCTCTGCAGCCATACAGGATGTAGGAACAGGCACACCATATGCCATGTCCAAATCAGGCTTACTCCAGCAAAGCCGGAGCCTTGCTGTAGAATGGGCACAGGAAGGAATTAGAGTAAATGCTATGTCCCCATGGTTCACTGAAACCCCGCTAACAAAAACCTACCTTGCTCAACAGGAAAAAATTGAGCCTATCCTCCGGCGTACGCCGCTCAAAAGAGTTGCCAAAGCTGAAGAAATGGCTGCTGTTATAGCATTTCTGGCTATGGACAAATCTTCTTATATCACCGGACAAAATATTGTTGCTGATGGCGGAATGAGCATCAATGCTATTTAATAAACTTAATTTTATATCTTTAATAAAGCACCGGCCAAAGGCAAAGCTAAAAACTATACTTATGAAAAATCTTATTATCCTTTCTTTTCTGATAATACTGGTGACCAGCTGTAAAAATGAAAACAGTACTAAAACCAGTTCTTCAGCATCTTCAGAAAACGCTTCAATTGCAGAAGAAATTGCCAAAGCTAACGGCCTGGAAAATTTTAAGGAGATGAAAGAAGTGGATTTTACCTTTAACGTAAGGGTTCAGGATACTATAAGATCACAAAGAAGCTGGCAATGGAACCCGCAAACTAACGAAATAAGGCTTACCGAAAATGATATTTCCCAAACCTACACCAGAGACGGGGACCTTTCTGAAGATGAAAAGAAAATAGATCAAAAATTTATAAATGATACTTACTGGCTTCTGTTTCCTTACCAGTTAGTATGGTCTAACGCAGAAATTTCGGAAGAAAAAAATGCTACAACCCCAATTAGCGGTAAACAAATGGATAAACTTACTGTAGCCTACACCGATGAAGGTGGTTATACTCCCGGTGATTCCTACGACATTTATTATAATGATGATCTAATGCTCCAGGAATGGGTTTATAAAGCTGCAGACGGCAACAGGGAAATGGCTACCACATGGGAAGATTATCAGGATTTTAACGGCGTGAAAATTGCCAAAAGCCATAAGTCTGCAGATGGCAATTTTGAGCTTTTCTTTAGTGATGTATCCTTGCAATAAATGAAGAAAACACTTTTTCTGATCCTCTATCAGCTATTTAAAATGGCCTTTTTCATTATCTGTCCAAAATTATAGATATCCTCATACGAGCAGTAAAAAGGTGCAGGTGCCAGCCGTATCACATTTGGTTCCCGCCAATCTATATAAACCCCATTTTTCATGAGATAATTAAAAACCTCTCTACCTTTACCATGTAAAAAAACAGAAAGCTGTGTACCCCTTTCCTCTTGTTTTGAGGGAGTTATCACTTCAAAAGTACTGTCAATCTGTTTATCAATATCCTGCAGTATAAACTCCAGATAGGTTACAATTTTATTTCTTTTCTCAATTAAAGCAGGCATACCTACTTCATCAAACATCTCCAAAGATGCAAGGTACGGGGCAAGTGCCAGCACAGGAGCATTACTTATTTGCCAGGCATTGGCATTTGGTTCCGGAAGAAATTCCGGCTCCATAAGGAACCGCCTCTCTTTATTATGGCCCCACCAGCCTTCCAGCCGTGGTAAATCCTTTTTATTATGATATTTTCTATTTATAAAACAGCCTGAAGCATTTCCCGGACCCGAATTCATGTATTTATAGCTACACCAGGCTGCAAAATCAACATTCCATTCGCTTAACTTTAATTCCACATTCCCGGCAGCATGAGCTAAATCCCATCCCACCATGGCTCCAACCTCATGGCCGGCACTGGTTATCTTTTCCATATCAAAAACCTGCCCCGAATAATAATTTACTCCGCCAATTAAAACCAGAGCACACTCCTCTCCTACTTCGCTTATTTTCTTCAAGACATCCCCGGTACGAAATATATTTTCACCGTCTCTCTTCTTTATTTCAATAATAGCTTCTGAAGGATCAAAACCGTGAACTCTCACCTGGCTTGCGATCATATACTGGTCACTGGGGAAAGCTTTTTCTTCACAAATAATCTTAAATCTTTTACCTGAAGGACGGTAGAAGGAAATCATCAATAAATGAAGGTTAACCGTTAAGGTATTCATCACGGTGACTTCCGAAGGATTTGCCCCTACAATTTTTGCCAGTTTTTCTGCAAAACGTTCATGATAATCCCACCAGGGCTTTTCAGAATAAAAATGACCTTCCACTCCTAAATTTGCCCAATCCTGCATAATTTCATCTACATAATCCCTGGCAGTTTTTGGCTGAAGCCCTAACGAATTTCCAACAAAATAAATTACTTCCTTCCCATCAACTTTAGGGAAAATAAACTCATTCCTGTATTTGGCAATTTTATCTTCAGAATCTAATTTTCGGGCAAATTCCAGACTGTTTTCAAATTTCATGCTTTGTGGTTTTTGGTAAAAATACAATTTCACAAATAAATTACTGGTTGAAATTGAACATCCAATTTGTGTAGCTTTGTAAAAAAATTAGATCAATGGATTTTCTGCCAGATGATATAGATAATTATATTGTTAAACATTCCCAGCAGGAACCGGAACTTTTATCCCGGCTTAACCGGGAAACCCATCAAAAGATTCTGCAACCCCGGATGCTTAGCGGACACTATCAGGGCCGTGTTCTTAGTCTATTATCAAAAATTATCCGGCCTGAAAATATTCTGGAAATTGGTACTTATACGGGTTACTCGGCATTATGCCTTGCAGAAGGCCTTACTGAAGATGGAATTCTGCACACCATAGATGTTAATGAAGAACTTTTTGATTTTCAGCAAAAATACTTTAACGCTTCTCCTTATAAAGCAAATATCAAGCAATACGTGGGTAATGCTTTGGAGATAATTCCCACCATTGAAAGTTGCTTCGACCTTGTTTTTATAGATGCCGATAAGCCTAATTACCCTGAGTATTTCAACATAATTATTGATAAACTTAATCCGGGCGGAGTAATTTTGTCTGATAATGTTTTATGGAGTGGAAAAATTGTGAAAGATGTAAGCCCAGATGATGAATCTACCCGGGCATTACTGAAGTATAATAAATTGCTGGCGACTGATGACCGTATAGAAACTGTTATTCTTCCAATAAGAGACGGCCTCACATTAAGCCGAAAAAAATAAACTAGACGTAAAAACGTTTACCCGATTTTATATAGAGCCAGAAAAATA
This sequence comes from Autumnicola musiva, assembly GCF_031846585.1. Classification (NCBI taxonomy): domain Bacteria; kingdom Pseudomonadati; phylum Bacteroidota; class Flavobacteriia; order Flavobacteriales; family Flavobacteriaceae; genus Autumnicola; species Autumnicola musiva. The sequence goes on along the minus strand of NZ_JAVRHK010000002.1, from coordinate 369,267 downwards.
TATAAGCCATGATTATGCCTACCAATGCTCCAACCATTATATCACCCGGATAGTGTACCCCCACAAAAATCCTGCTAAGCACAAATATAATTGGCCAGATATAGGCCAGGAAGATCCAATTAGATTTTTCCTTTAAGGCCAAAACAATAAATGTGACTGCTGCAAAAGATGTAGAAGCATGTCCCGAAAAGAAACTGTAATTGGTCGGCTCCTGGAGAATCCGTATAATTTCTATCAGGTTAGGGTTATTGTTTGGACGCAGCCTGAGAACCAGTCCCTTTACCAAATTGGTAAACCCCCAGGTGGTGAAAACTGCTGCAAGTAAGAATAGGGAAGTTAGCAGTGCTTTTCTCCAGTGAAAAGAAATAAAGAAGAGAGCAAAAAACAGAATATGAAGCGGTATCCAATGTTCAGGTTGAGTTACAAAGATCCAGAAATCGTCATGAGATTCTATTCCCAGGCTATTCAGATAGATAAATAATTGCCTATCCCATTGTTTTAACTGATCCCACATTTAACCCCGGCTTAAAGTCTGCGCTTTACCGATCCGGTGATTTCATCAATATCCTCTTTCACCTTATCAACCTCACCTTTAATATCGTTGGATAGATTTTTATCAATCCCTTGTTTTTCGGCACTTCGCTGGATTTCACCTTTAATATCATTGGAGGCATTCCGGAGCGTTTTCATTCCCTTCCCAAGTCCACGGGCAATTTCAGGAATTTTATCAGCACCAAACACCATTACTAAAATGAACATTATAAAAGCAATCTCTGCCCCGCTGATAAATAATGGAAGTATTAACATAGCTTTACAAATATATATACAAATATCACGAAAAAAAAAGAAGCCGACTCGTTAAAGTCGGCTTAAATTATGTTTAGTTTTCTGCGTTGGCTTTAAACTCTTCAAATTGATTTTTTGTTTCCGTTTTAGGCCATGCATTATTGCTCACATCCACATCTGCAGTTTCCAGATCGGGATCCACAACAATTTTGGTAATTTCTTTACTGGTTGGGATTACTTTACTTACCTGATTATTATTCCTTCTCCAGATTTGAACAGGATAAGTTATTTTCTCTGAAGTTCCATCAGCATAAGTAATTTCTACTATAAGCGGCATGATTAAACCTCCAGGCTTTTCAAAAGTTACCTGATAGAAAAATTTTGGAGCATTTAGATTTCTTCTTTCTTCTTCACTAAAATTGTCCATTACAAACTCCTGTAAAGTTGAAGAACTCTCCAGCATTGTCTTTTCCTTAAGTTCTTCGCTAAATTCAGGATCTTCCTCTTTCACTACGTACAATGCTTCCACTTCTTCCGGCGAGGCACTATAATAACGCTCAAGCATTTCCTTACCGGCTTCAGTAGGTCTATCTGTAATATAATATTTGTTTACTTCCTGTATACCTAGATCTACATTATCTGTAGAATAGAACCATCCTCTCCAGAACCAGTCCAAATCTGTAGCCGAAGCATCTTCCATGGTCCTGAAGAAATCTTCGGGAGTGGGATGCTTAAACATCCATCTGTGTGAATAGATGCTAAAAGCGTGATCAAACAATTCACGCCCCATTACAGTTTCCCTAAGAATATTCAGGGCTGTGGCAGGTTTTCCGTAGGCATTGTTCCCTAACTGATAAACCTCTTCAGGATTAGACATAATTGGTGCGATAAATTCCTGGTTTCCCTTCATATAAGGCACAATTTTATGCGGCTGCCCCCTTCTGGAAGGATAACTTTCCAATGGCGCAATAGCTTCAGGATAAGTTTCTCCAAATTCCTGCTCTGCCATATACTGTACAAAAGTATTTATCCCTTCATCCATCCAGCCCCACTGGCGCTCATCACTATTTACAATCATAGGAAAAAAGTTATGCCCCACTTCGTGAATAATCACACTCATCATCCCGAACTTAACGCGGTCGCTAAATTCCCCATTTTCATCGGGACGGCCGTAGTTCCAGCAAATCATTGGATATTCCATTCCCTGATTTTTGGCATGTACAGAGACTGCTTTTGGATAAGGATATTGGAACGTATGGTTTGAATAACTTTTTAAAGTACTTGCCACCACCCGGGTAGACCAGTCTTCCCAAAGTGGATTTCCTTCTTTTGGATAAAGAGAAACGGCCATTACTTTTTTACCCATAACATCTGTAGCCATCATGTCCAGGATAAATTTCCTGGAAGTAGAAAAAGCGAAATCACGAACCATATCGGCTTTATAATGCCAGGTTCTGGTTTTGTTGGAAGATCCCTTTTCTGCTTTTTCAGCTTCTTCAGGGGTAACAATCAAAACAGGCTTATCATAAGAATTCCTTGCCTGCTCATAACGCCCCATCATCTCTTTTGAATAAACCTCTTTTCTATTCTGAAGAGAACCTGTAGCTTCCATAATATGGTCTGCAGGTACAGTAATACTTACATCATAAGAACCAAAAGGCAAAGCAAACTCCCCACTACCCCAAAACTGCATATTCTGCCATCCTTCAACATCGTTATAAACCGCCATTCTAGGGAAAAACTGGGCAATTACATAAGCTTTATTTCCATCTTCAGGAAAATACTCATATCCGGAACGGGCCCTGTTGGTTACATGATTGTTAATTTTGTAGCTCCAGTTAATATTAAAGCTATAGTCTTCGCCAGACTTTAATGGTTCCGGTAAATCTACACGCATCATCGTTTGATTAATAGTATAATTTAACGCATTACCGTTTTTAGAAACTTCCATTATATTAAAGCCGCCATCAAATGGTTTCTGAAGATATTCTTCTGAAAATCTAGCGGGAGTGGCAACCGGAGCCAGCCCCTGACTATCTTTCTGAAGAGAAGGAGAATCTTTTTTTCGGATGTTCTGATCCAGCTGAACCCACAGATATTCCAAATCCTGTGGAGAGTTATTATGATAAGTGATGGTTTCCTCTCCTGTTAAAACAGAGTTTTCATCATCCAGAACTACATTTATTTTATAATCGGCCTCATTTTGATAATAGGCTGGGCCAGGGGCCCCTGAAGCTGTCCTGTATTGATTAGGAGTTGCAAACTCCATATACATTTGCCTGAATTTGTTCTCATTTATATGACCTTCCTGTCTTGTTTGCTCTTGGGCTTCCTCTCCTTCTTCCTGAGCATAAACACCAACAAATAAGAATATAAAAAGTGCTAAAGACACTAATTTCATTGTTTTCATTAAATTTTAATTTTTAAAGATTGCTAAAATTAACCAATTTCAGTCTTTCCCGAAACTATCCGTGAAAATTTATGGTCCCTTCTTCCCTGTCTTTTTCCAGAAGTAAACTTTTAATCTGATCTCCTACCTCTACATGTACTACATTTTTTTGTTCCCTGTACAGGTCGGTCAAAATTGCATTGGTTACGCTAATTGTGTTAAAGGAAGACACATTTGTAACTTCTATATAAAGTAGTAAGCGGTCTTCTTCATACTCTTTTCCAAGATAATGTAGCTGCATGTTATTTCCATCTATTGAAAGCTTCAATTTTTGGGACAGGTATTTTTCTATAGTTTCCTTAACTCTACCCTCCTCTTTCTCATGTGAAAGGCTCAGCTGTGTACCATATCTTTTATTGAGCACCTTCTGCATATCATCAATAAAAACGCGGGTAATTATTTGAAGCGTCCCCGGATCCTCTTTATATTCAATTTCGGTAACACTAACGTAGAATTCATGCTTTTTTGCCCTAAAAGAAGAGAATACCAGAAAACATAACAGGAGTACTGCAAATTTCTTCATCCATATTTTTTTGTAAAATTAATCAAACTTCAGTCCATTTCCTGAAGTTCCAGAAATTCACTAGCATGTTTCTTTAAAAACTTTACAAATTCAAGCTCCATCCCCTCCTGAAGCAGCGGCCTTATATTGTATTTTTCAGCACAATAGTAAAGAAAGTTCATAATACTGTCTTCTTTAATATTGAGTTCTTCGGAATAATAAGAACCGGGCACTATTTTTTTCGCCTTCTCCACCAGGGAAAACAGCTTTTCGTTTTTCCTGGCTTTCTTCAACATTTTTATATCTCCGTTTAAATATCCCAGAAGAAGGTCTACCGGAGATCCACCGTAGGCAGTCATTTTTCTTTCAATTATTGTTCTCTCCGGCATATTCCGCCTTGCAATTCCAAAGTTCGGGAGGGCATTTACTTCAATATTCCCAATATCACCTGCCAGGTTACCTGATAGCGAAATATTGCTGATTTTCACTTCATCAAGTTGGGTGAGCCCGGGCACAAGCATCACCTCCAGGTAAGCAGTTTCAAAAAGCAATTCAGAAATTTCAACTTTCAGTTTTTCATATTGAATAGAAGAAAACTCCAGCGTATCACCTTCTCTCACTCTAATTTCAAATTCTCCATCTGAAGAATTTATGGTACCGGTATGAGTGCTTTTATTAATAATATTAATAAAACTTTCGTCAAGAGAATCATTCAAAATCTTTCCTTTTAGCAAGATACTCTCCTGTCCGGATACTGACCCTACTGTTAGAAACAGAACAACAATCAGGATGCTTTTAAGTGCTTTAACAGAAAAAAATCTAATCAAGAACATGCATATGGGGAAATTTCTCTGCATAAAATTTTATTCTGAAGTACGAAATTCAAGAAATTCCACGGCGTATTTTTTATAAAATTCCAGTAAATCCAATCTCTTCTCATCCTCCAGCAAGTACTTTAACTGATGATTTTCAGCACAATAATAAACAAAATTAGTAATTTCCTCTTCCGGAATTTTTAATTCTTCCACATAAAAGCTCACAGGAAATGCATCAACACCCTGCTGCATCATAGACTGAAGTTTTTCATTTGCCACTATTTTCTTTAACTTTTTTGTACGGCCCGAAAGCGCATTAAGAAGAGGATCCAGTCCAACCGCTCCACCACCTCCCCCCATGGTAGAAGGATTCCATGAAGATGCCGTAGAAAGACGTCGCTCGGCTGCGCTTATGGGTTCACGATTTAAATTAGGAATTCCGAAGCCGGACATGCTGTAGTTATCCATGTTACCAGTATCCCGGTTTAAGTCCCCGGTAAGACTTATATTATTGATTCTAACCTCTTCCAGTTGATTGATTCCCGGCACCAGTTTAACCCGTAAAAAACCTGCTTCGTAAATTAAAGAAGTAATTGGAATTTCCTGCTTTTCATATTGAATTGAGGAAAATACAAGTGTATCATTTTGCCTAACGCTTATCTCAAATTCTCCCGAAGAAGAATTTATGGTTCCTGTATTCAATGTTTTATTGATGATATTTATAAAAGAGCCTTCGAGGGAATCGTTGGTGATTTTTCCTTTAAGTTTAATAGTTTCCTGAGAGAAAGCTGAAAGTGAGAGAATAAATATTGAGGCTAAAATTAACTTTTTCAGCATGAATTTAGTTAAGTGAAAATTTATTGGGCAGCCGGATTGTACTGCTCTTTTTGTTCAAGCAGGAACTGCATTAGTTCCAGTTCATTTTTATTTTCAATCATTTCCTGCGTAAGACCATTATCAATAACGTAAAAAATAAAGCCGCTCGTATATTCCCTCTCTATTTTTAATGTTTCTGTAAAGAAATCTTCCCCAAGCCTGTACCAGATTTCATCAGCCAGTTCTTCCCGGGAAAGCTTCCTGCTTTTTTCTTCATTTTCCCCAAAAAGTCCAAAAACCGATTTAAAGATATTCACAAAGTTAAGCCCCTGGTAATCACTGGCAGTTTTATTTCCCATTGCATCGTTACGTACGTAGTTTGCCCTGTAGCGCTGCGGCATATTTGCCAGATTCCGCATCTCAATATTAGAAACCACCTTCATTTTGGTATCCACCACAGAGAGTCTTTTTACATCCACTTCTACTATACCACTAAGATCTGAAAGACGAACCTCGGGCAAATCATTAACTGCGGTATTCAAATTAATTGTCATAGTTCCCAGGGCTATCAGCCTTTCAGAAACAACTACGGTGAAATCTTCAAATTGTACTGCTGAAAACACGAGGCTATCCCCCGCTCTCACCATCATCTGAAAATCTCCGGAGTAATCGGTAACTGTTCCGCGGCGGGCATTTTTATTAAAAATAGTAATCCCTCCTGCCTCGTCACCCGGTGGAACAAGAACATTACCGTTGATAATGCTCCTTCCGGTTTGAGAAAAACAGAAGTTGGAATTTCCCAGGAGAAACAAAATGCAAATAATTGGTAGAAAATTCTTCATTGAATAAAGAAAACAATTATCTGCTTTAATTTTTACTTCAGGAGCAGGAAATTTTTGTTAAAAAACCTATTTCGCTACATTTACAAAAAAGGATTATGACCAATGCTATATTAGCCAGTACCTCAACTTTACACGGGCAGGGTTACCTGGAATATCTTCTCCCGGTAATAGAAGAACTTTACTGGAACACTTCAGAAATTATTTTTATTCCTTTTGCAAGGCCGGGAGGAATCACTCATAATGAATATACCACCAAAGCAGCAGAAGCATTCCAAAAGGTAAATAAGAAACTGAAGGGAATACATGAATATTCTTCTCCCGTGGAAGCGCTTAGGAATACAGGTGGGATTTTTACCGGTGGCGGCAATACCTTCCTGCTTGTTTCTGAACTTTACCGTAACAATCTTATGTTGCCCCTTAGAGAGAGTATTTCACGCGGTGCAGCTTACCTGGGTACGAGCGCAGGGACAAACATTGGTGGCCTTACTATGCAAACCACCAATGATATGCCTATAGTCTATCCACCAGGTTTTAAAACCCTGGGCATTGTTCCTTTTAATATTAACCCGCATTATCTGGATCCTGATAACAGCTCCACCCATAAAGGAGAAACAAGGGAAACCCGTATTAGGGAATTTCACTCAATCAATTCCCAACCTGTGGTAGGCTTAAGAGAAGGCAGCTGGCTTCAGGTAAAGGATAATAAAATATCGTTAAAAGGAAGTCTTAGTGCACGCATCTTTAAAAAGGATAAGGTACCTTTCGAAATTGATGCAGAAACCGATATCTCAGACTTAAATTAAATGAATTACCAGAAGATTCTTGATACTATTCACAGCGAAATGAGCTACCGCGATGTAGGTGGCAAAGTAGCGTCTTATATTCCCGAACTGGCCAAAATAGATCCACGTAAATTTGGAATGCATCTTTACTGTGGTGAGAATCAACATTACGGCTTTGGAGATAGTGAAGAGAAGTTTTCCATTCAGAGTATTTCTAAAGTCTTCTCATTATGCATGGCAATGAATATAATGGGAGAAGACCTGTGGGAAAGGGTAGATGTTGAACCTTCAGGAAATCCTTTTAATTCACTTACCCAGCTGGAACAGGAAAACGGGATCCCCAGAAACCCTTTTATCAATGCCGGGGCGTTGGTGATATCTGATATCCTGGTGGATCATCTTGAAAATCCGAAAGAAGAATTATTATCTTTTGTACGTCAAATCACCGGGGACGCAGACATAGAATATGATGAGACCGTAGCCTCTTCAGAAAAATCAACCGGTTTTCGAAATATTGCGCTGGTGAATTATATGAAAGCCCTTGGAAATATCAAATGTGAAGTAGAGCCAATTATAGACTTCTACTTTCATCAATGTTCCCTTAGAATGTCCTGTAGACAATTAGCCAAAGCTTTTATGATATTTGCAAATAAAGGAAAAGTACTGGAAAACGGGGAAAAAATTATGAGGCCGGAAATTGTAAAGCGTATAAATGCTTTAATGCAAACCTGCGGATTCTATGATGAAGCCGGAGAATTTAGTTTTGAAGTAGGACTGCCGGGCAAGAGTGGTGTGGGCGGAGGAATTGTTGCAATACATCCCGAAAGATATTCGGTAGCTGTGTGGAGCCCCATCCTGAATGAAAAGGGAAATTCTGAACTTGGTATGAAAGCCCTGGAAAAATTAACTACACTAACCGGCGTATCGGTATTTTAAAAGGGCTTCAAAAACACCTAATCCTGAGCAAGTATTTTATGATGTTCTTGAATGTTACCGGGTTCTTTGATTCTTACATAACATGAATTATATTAAATAAAAAATGCTCTCTGTTTTCACAGAAAGCATTTTCTATAAATTGAACACTATTTATATTAAAGCGCTGCTACATGCTTGGTCAGTTTTGACTTCAGGTTAGAGGCTTTATTATCATGAATAATATTTTTCTTTGCTAATTTGTCTACCATAGAAACCACAGAAGGCAATAAAGTCTCAGCTTCATCCTTACCGGCTTCCTTCAGTTTCTTAATTGCATTTCTTGTAGTTTTATGCTGGTAACGGTTTCTAAGACGTTTAGTCTCATTACTACGGATTCTCTTTAAGGATGACTTATGATTTGCCATTACAAATTCTTTTTAATTATTTTTTAAAAGTAGTCCGTAGGGGAATCGAACCCCTGTTACCAGGATGAAAACCTGGCGTCCTAACCCCTAGACGAACGGACCATAAAATATTTCAAATTTAAGCTTCTATTGCTTAACGACTGTACAAAATCAATATGTACTTTCTGTAGTCCGTAGGGGAATCGAACCCCTGTTACCAGGATGAAAACCTGGCGTCCTAACCCCTAGACGAACGGACCATTTTTTGTTTAATTGCGGATGCAAAAATACAACTATTTTTGAATGCTGCAAATGTCAAACAAAAAAAATTAAAATTTAATATGCCTTTGCAAACAGCACCCTTTGAGAGGATGGTTTACCTGTAAGCACACAGCTTCCACTTTCCTGCTCCTGATTAAATGGTATACAGCGAATTGTGGCTTTTGTAAGATCTTTTATTTTATTTTCGGTTTCAGATGTGCCGTCCCAATGTGCAGAAATAAATCCATTTTTTTCCTTCAGTACTTTTTTAAACTCATCAAAACTATCTACTGATGTAATATGGCTATCCCGGTAATCTCTGGCTTTATTAAATAAGCTCTGCTGCATTTCAGTCATTAAAGCATCTACCTTTTCCACTACTTTATCCCTTTCTACAAACTCTTTGGTTAAAGTATCTCTTCTGGCCAGCTCAACTGTTCCTTTTTCCAAATCTTTAGGACCAATAGCCAAACGTACCGGCACCCCCTGTAACTCATATTGGGCAAATTTCCATCCCGGTTTTTGTGTATCGCGGTCATCATATTTTACTGAAATTCCCTTCGCTCTTAAATCTGCAGCCAGTTGATTGGCAACCTCAGAAATCTGTTCCAACTGGTCATCTCCCTTATATATAGGAACAATCACCACCTGAACAGGCGCTAAATTTGGAGGCAAAACAAGTCCGTTGTCATCACTATGGGTCATAATAAGAGCACCCATTAACCTGGTGGATACTCCCCAGGAAGTAGCCCATACATGTTCAAGATTTCCTTCTTTTGAAGCAAACTTAACATCAAAGGCTTTTGCAAAATTTTGTCCCAGGAAATGAGAAGTACCTGCCTGAAGCGCTTTGCCATCCTGCATTAAAGCTTCAATACAATAGGTTTCTTCAGCTCCTGCAAAACGTTCATTTTCGGTTTTGCTTCCTTTAATTACCGGAATAGCCATGAAATCTTCAGCAAAAGTAGCATAAATATCATTCATCTGCATCGCTTCATCCAAAGCTTCCTGTTTTGTAGCATGAGCCGTATGGCCTTCCTGCCAGAGAAATTCCGCAGTACGCAGGAACAAACGTGTTCTCATTTCCCACCTTACCACGTTTGCCCACTGATTGATTAGTAAAGGCAAATCCCGGTAAGACTGTACCCAGTTTTTATAAGTATTCCATATAATTGCTTCAGAAGTTGGCCTTACTACCAGTTCTTCTTCCAGTTTTGCTTCAGGGTCCACAACCAGTTTTCCGGGATCATCAGGATTATTTTTTAGACGGTAATGTGTTACTACTGCACATTCCTTGGCAAAACCTTCAGCATTTTTTTCTTCAGCTTCAAAAAGGTTTTTAGGAACAAACAGCGGAAAATAAGCATTTTGATGCCCTGTTTCTTTGAACATTCTATCCAGCTCGGCCTGCATTTTTTCCCAGATGGCATAACCGTACGGTTTAATTACCATACATCCGCGAACAGCCGAATTTTCAGCTAAATCGGCCTTTACCACTAACTCATTATACCATTTAGAGTAGTCCTCTGCTCTCGTGGTTAGTTTCTTCCCCATTTTAATTTATTTGGCATAAAACTTGTGAATTAGTTAACACAGGTTAAATACACTGTTAGTTAGGGCAAAACTAACTATTTTTGTAATGTTCAACAATAAAATACAAGCTAATGATACGCAATAACAAATCATATCGAAAGATCTATATTTTTCTGGCTCCTGTATTTTTGCTATTGTTAGCATCCTGCGGTTCCTATGAATATTCCAGCTATGGAAATGACGGCATTTACGGAGACACAAATTCACAAGACCGTAACAACAGAAGAACAGAGAACCGGTTGGATCAATATGCAGAAAAAGAGGACAATAACAGCGTCTATTATAAAAACTTATTCAATGAAAAATCCCAGATGTACCAGGATGCCCTGGACGGTGCGATTTTTACAGATGTTGAAACCTACTCTTCTACCGAAGGTGAGGAAGGCGCATATTATGATGATTCTATAGCATATACCGGCAGCTATGCTCCATGGGGAGAAGACCCGGACGAATACACGATTAATTTTTATAACAATAATTTTGGCTACGGATTTTATAATCCCTACCGTTGGGGCGGGGGTTACGGTTTTCCTGGATTTGGATACGGATATGGTTATGGTGGCTATTGGGGATCCCCATATTATAACAATTTTTGGGGACCATCATGGAGAATAGGATTTGGTAATCCATTTTGGGGTCCTTCCTTTGCTTATAGCTATGGTTACAACGGTTTCTTCAATCCTTATACATTCAACGGATATGGTTATCCATATTATGTTGGAGGATATAACAGGTATAATCGAAATGATGTAGCATATAGCGCAAGCCGTAGAAATGCAACTTCTTCCTACTCTACCAGAAGCAACAGAGATAGCAGAAGCTATTCTGATGCCAGCCGCGGAAGAAATTCTTCTTATTCCAGAAGTATAAGAGAAATAAGAAGTAACAGGACAGCGGACAATAATAACTCCAGAAGCAGATCTGTAAGATCTTCTGATGATAACTCCAATGTTTACAGTAGAAGCAGCCGACGTTCTGCGCCGGTGAGAGAAAGCATGAGCCGTACCAGAAGTAATTCTTCTTATGAGCCCAGCACCAGAAGGAGCAACACCAGAAGAAGTAGCACCAGAAGTTCTAATACCAGATCTTACACACCATCCAGAAGCACCAGAAGCAGTGGAACAGTAAGAAGTTCTGGCGGATCCACAAGGAGCAGTTCAGGAACACGCAGCTCAGGAGGGGGACGCTCTTCTTCCCGTGGAGGTCGGGGATAAGCAACCAGATTTCCTAAAAATTCTAAAACCTATAACCGACCTTACAGCCAAAACTGTAAGGTCTTTTATCAAAAATCAGAAACAAACTACTTTAAAATACATGCTATGAAAAAGCTACTCTTGATATTTACCATTATAATGGTTGGTGCTTTATCGGCTTCAGCCCAAACCTCTCTCGATGCCTACCGCTATTCTTCAGAAGAACTAACAGGAACGGCAAGGTTTCAGGCTATGAGTGGGGCTTTCGGTGCCCTGGGAGGAGATCTTTCTGCTTTAAATGTTAACCCAGCGGGATCGGCAGTTTTCTTAAACAGCTTTGCCAGTTTCACTATGGACAGAAGGAGTTCTGAAAACGAAGTAAACTACTTCAATGAATATACTTCTAATGAAGATTCAAATTATAATTTTTCCCAGGCTGGCGGTATACTTGTCTTTAATGGGAGCAATGACAGCAACTGGAGAAAATTTACTCTTGGAGTAAATTATGCTGAAACTAATAATTATGATGACAGTTTTATAGCACAGGGTGTAAATAACAACTCAATTGATAATTATTTTCTGGGATATGCAGAGGGAGTTCCGCTGGACCTGTTGGAAACCGTTGAAGGAGAATCTGTAGCCGAACTTTATTCTTATCTTGGTGAGAGTTATGGCTATGGTGAACAACAAGCTTTGCTTGGGTACCAGGGATACATCATTAATCCTGTAAGTACCGATCTTGAAAATACTTCTTATACTTCAGCTATCGCTGGGAGTGCTTTTGACCAGCGCTATTCTTTTGCTTCAACAGGATTAAATGGAAAATTGTCCTTCAATTTTGCCACTCAATATCAGGATTTTCTTTATTTGGGTATTAATTTAAACAGTCATTTTTTAAATTATGAAAATAGCAGTGTTTTTATTGAAACAAATAATAATACGGCAAGTGATGTAGATTATGTAGAATTTCGAAATCGCCTGAATACAGCCGGAGACGGATTTTCCTTTCAGGTTGGCGCCATTGCAAAAGTTGGAGAAAAGTTGAGACTTGGCGCTGCTTATGAATCTCCCACCTGGTATAATATTAGAGAAGAAGCATCCCAATCCCTGGAAACTGATCATGCTACAGAAGGAACTTCAGTTGTAGACCCCAATATAATAAATGTTTATCCCGACTATACCTTACAAACCCCCGGGAAGATTACCGGAAGTGCAGCAGTATTATTCGGCGGGAGTGGTTTAATTAGCTTTGATTATTCTTATAAAGATTATACAGATATGGAGTTTCGCCCCGAAAACAACATCGATTTTGAAATTGAAAATGCCAATATTGAGAATGACTTCAGAGCAGCTTCATCGTACAGAGTTGGTGGAGAATATCGTATACAAAATTTTAGTCTTCGCGCCGGATATAGGTTTGAACAAAGCCCTTATGAAAATGAAACCACAGTTAGCGATCTTACCGGGTATTCAGGAGGTGTAGGTTTTAATTTCGGAACAGTAAAACTGGACCTTGCTTATAGCCGGGCAGAATATTCTACTGCAACTCCATTATTTAATGTAGGACTTACCGATGCTCCTGAAATAGACAGAAATCTGTCTAATATTATCTTAACCCTGAGCTTTGGTTTGTAATAAGACCTAAATAAAAAACAAAAAGGCTGGATACTATGTTTACAATAGGTATTCAGCCTTTTTTATTTATTACCTTACTAAACTGAAATGCCCGCTGAATTCCCTAAAAATTCCGGTTGTTTCGTCTAAGTATTCTAATTTAAACCAGTAATCCCGGGCAGGAGCATTCGTTCCATTTAAAGTACCGTCCCAACCCGGGCCGTAAGGCGAAATCTGCTTTAAAAGTTTTCCATACCTGTCAAATATATACAGTGCCCTCACTTCCATTTCATCTGCAAAAATTAAACCCCAGGTATCATTGTAACCGTCACCATTAGGGGTAAAAAAACGTTTATAACCTACCAGGTCAAAACTTTCCGAAGCTTTTATTCCGCAGCCATTTATTTCTCTTGCATATACAACATGCGATCCGGGCTGTACATTTTTAAAAACAGCACCAGATTGCCAAGAGCCATTATCCATCCGGTATTCATATCCAGTATCACTTCCAGGGCCAGGGACTGCTTCCGCATTTACCCTGTAACCACCCGTAAAATCGCTCCCTTCAATTTCAAAAAGCACCCCGGCAGGAGCCGAGAAATACTCAATTGTTGTTTCGTAAGCACGGGAACATCCCGTGGTAGTATCGGTAAGGACAAGCCTGAAATCACGGGAAGAAGGAGTGTTATTGAACGTTAAAACGGGATTAGTGGAAACCACATTATTCCCTTCATACCACTCGTAAGAGTATTCTTCACCAACATCTGAACCTATATTGATATTTTGGAGAAGGTTGCCCTGCTCATCTAAACATGCAGGAGTAATAGCTTCAATCCCGGGATCATTAAAAGTGGTAGTGGTAATTTCAAAAGCAATAGTTTCAGACTTACAACCACTTTCCTGCCCCACTACGTTTGCAAAAACTTCAGTATTATTGCTCCAGTCATATGTTTGAGGATTAGTTATTGCGCGGTCCTCTTCGGCTGCTTCTTCAGATGCGTAATAAAAAACCTGATAATTCTCCCCCGAAGTATTTTCATCAAGAATTTCAGCAGAAGCCTGTGTTAAATTCACAGTTTCCTCTTCCATAGCACAGGCTACAAAATCTTTAGGCAAAGAGGCCACTGGTTTATCATAGAAACTCACCGTTACATCATCCTCATCTGTACTACCATCCCCGGAATTAGATACTACCACCCGGTAATTTCCAGTCACGGAAACTTCGAGGGTAGGGTTTGTTTCACCGGGAAGCACATTATAACTATCATTGACTTCATCATAAATATACCATTCGTAATTTGTAGCATCTTCAGTAGTACCATCTAAGATTACGCTGTTTTCTTCACAAATTATACGATCTTCTCCAAGGGTACTTTCAAGAATACTGCAATCTGTAGCACCTGCCCCGGCCTGGTTGGGATTGGTTTGCTGTAAACTTATATAACCCCGCGACCTGGAGAAATTTGTAATTACAACCACATAAAGATTTCCGGCCTGTGCATTAGTGATGCTAAGATTTTCCCTGGCTGCTTCGGAATAACTACAGGCTATAATGTTTTCTTCATTTAAAGATGCGTTATTGCAATAATCATCAGCGTTCTCGAAAGGCCCCCAAACTACATAATCTACATCTAACTGGGCTCCTGTACCATTTTCATTCTGAAATTGTGATATGGTGAAGTTTAAATTCCCTGATTCTTCTATCTGAAGAAAAAACCATGCGGGATATGGCTGTGTAAGCAGGCAACCGTAGTCGGGCCCCATCTGGCCATTGGTGACTCCTCCATCAAAGGCATTAGAATTCTCGAATACCAGTTTTTCATCTCCGGCACAAAAAGGTTCTATATCGTCACAAAATCCACCCTGCGCACGTAAATTATCTCCCCCTGCAATTGCGAAAACAATACTTAAAAATATAAAAAGCCCCCTCTTCATCAAAATATTCCTCTTAGCGCAAAATAAAGAATTTAATCTAAAAATGATTGGGAATGCTTTTAATTAACTATCCTTCAGAAACCTGATAAATATGTATCTTTGCAAGCTAAACTATCAGTTTACGACTATTATTGTAAAAGTAGATGAAAATAGATAAGATTTTGGATGAAATAGATGAATTGGGAGAGGCGCACGCGAGCAACAGCGCAGAAACTCCCCTTCGTGAAGATGCTTTTGAAAAAAGTGATCTTGAAAAGATCGAACTTATAAAACAGGATGTAAACCGGATTATGCAAACCCTTGGACTGGACCTTACCGACGACAGCTTAAAAGGCACCCCACAAAGAGTGGCCAAGATGTTTGTAAATGAAATCTTCTCCGGCCTGGATCCTAAAAGAAAACCAAAAGCCTCCACATTTGCCAATAAATATAAATATGGTGAGATGCTGGTAGAGAAGAATATCACCGTTTACTCTACCTGTGAGCACCATTTATTGCCAATTGTAGGCAAGGCGCACGTGGCCTATATCTCCAATGGTTCTGTAGTTGGTTTATCTAAAATGAATAGGATTGTAGATTATTATGCAAAACGACCACAGGTACAGGAGCGGCTTACCATGCAAATTGTACAGGAATTACAACGTGTACTGGGCACCAAAGATGTTGCCTGTGTTATAGATGCCAAGCACCTTTGCGTAAACAGCCGCGGAATTAGAGATATTGAAAGCAGTACAGTGACCAGCGAATTCGGCGGGGCTTTTAGTAAAAAAGAAGTAAAGCGGGAATTTTTGGATTACATTAAATTAGATACCACTTTCTAAAACACGTATTCATTTTTAAATTTTAAAGTATCTATGGCGCTTTACCAGGAACAAAGCTTAAAGATTTATAATTCCATGACGGGTGAAAAAGAAACTTTTACCCCTATTAATGAAGGCAATGTAGGAATGTATGTTTGCGGCCCCACGGTTTACAGTAATGTACACCTCGGGAACTGCCGCACATTTATTTCTTTCGACCTTGTTTTCAGATATCTCAGGCATTTGGGATATAAGGTGCGTTACGTTAGGAATATTACTGATGCGGGACACCTTGAAAACGACGCTGAAACAGGAGAAGACAGGATTGCCAAAAAAGCACGCCTGGAACAAATTGAACCTATGGAAGTGGTACAGCGTTACACCATAGATTTTCATAATATCCTTGAGAAATTCAACAACCTTCCTCCAAGCATCGAGCCCACAGCTACAGGACATATTGTAGAACAAATCGAAATAATTAAAACCATTATCGATAAAGGTTTTGGCTACGAGGCCAATGGATCTGTATATTTTGATGTTCTTAAATTTAATAAAGAGCATAACTACGGGAGACTTAGCGGCAGGTCTATTGAAGACATGATTGCAAATACAAGGGAACTTGCAGCACAAAGCGACAAAAAAAATCCGCAGGATTTCGCCCTTTGGAAAAAAGCGGAACCACAGCATATTATGCGCTGGCCTTCCCCATGGAGCGATGGCTTTCCTGGATGGCACCTGGAATGTACAGTGATGAGCACAAAATATTTGGGAGAAGAATTCGATATTCACGGAGGCGGAATGGATTTGAAATTTCCGCATCATGAATGTGAAATTGCCCAGGGAGAAGCAGCAACAGGATTAAATCCGGTGAATTACTGGATGCACGCCAATATGCTTACCCTCAATGGCAAGAAAATGGCAAAAAGTACCGGCAATAATATTCTTCCAAATGAAATATTTAGCGGAAACAATGATGTACTAGATAAAGCATTTTCTCCAAATGTGACGAGATTTTTTATTCTTCAGGCACATTACAGAAGTATTCTTGACTTTTCAAATGAAGCACTTTCTGCCAGCGAAAAAGGCTTTAACCGGCTTATGGAGGCTTATCGTTCCATTCAAGAACTACCGGCAGGTAAGACTTCTTCGTTTTCTTTTGAAGAATGGAAGCAGTCCTGCTACGAAGCCATGAATGATGACTTTAATAGTCCGATTTTAATTGCAAAACTTTTTGATGCGGTTAGAATCATCAATAATATCAAAGAAGGTAACGAACAAATTACCCTGGAAGATAAAGCAAATCTTACTCAAAGCATGTCGGCATTTATGTTTGATGTTCTTGGGCTGAAGGAAGGTGAAGAGAAAGCTAATAAAGGGGGTGATAAGCTTTCGGGTACTGTTGAACTTTTAATTGGATTAAGAGCCGAAGCAAGGGCCAATAAAGATTTTTCAACCAGTGATAAAATTCGTGACCAACTGCAGGAAATGGGTATTCAGCTTAAAGACGGTAAAGACGGTACTACATTTTCTTTAAATTAATATGAAAAGGATATGACCAATGATCAATAAAATACTGGCATATCCTTTTATTTATCTGGTTAGGCTTTATCAAAAGTTTATATCACCAATCACACCTGCCACCTGCCGCTATTCCCCTACCTGTTCCCAATATACGCTAACGGCATTGCAACGCTTCGGGTTTATTAGAGGCACATGGCTGGGAATAAAAAGGATTCTAAGTTGTAATCCCTGGGGAGGCTCAGGCTACGATCCCGTGCCTACAAAATCTGAAGGGAAATAACATGGTGGAAACGCTCAAATATGTATCTTTACTTTTCCAATCTTAAAGTACCTCTAATGCTATTTAATGCTATACACTGGAATCCCTCAGAAGGTTTTGATCTGGGATTTTTCACGCTTCATTACTACAGTTTGATGTTCCTTATTGCCTTTGGCCTTGGTTGGTATATAATGAAAAGCATCTATGTAAGAGAGGGCATAGAAATTGAAAAACTGGATTCTCTCTTTATTTATACCGTACTCGCCACATTGATTGGAGCAAGGCTAGGACACGTTATTTTCTATGATTGGGATTATTTTCAGCATCATCTTCTGGAAATTTTTCTTCCGGTAAGATTTGAACCGGAATTCCAGTTCACGGGATTCAGAGGCCTTGCCAGCCATGGCGCTGCTATAGGAATTATTACCGCTATGTTTCTGTATAAAAAAAGGGTGCTGGATAAGCCGGTTTTATGGACTTTAGACCGTGTTGTTATTCCTGTAGCCTGTGGAGGAATATTTGTAAGAATAGGAAACTTCATGAATTCTGAAATAATAGGCAAGCCCACACATAGTGATTACGGGGTTATTTTCGCGAAATTAGGTGAAAATTTTCCCAGACATCCTGCTCAATTATATGAGTCTGCCTGTTATGTTTTAATTTTTGTATTTCTATGGTACCTATACTGGAAAACTGAAAAAAGATTTAAAATTGGGTATATTTTCGGGATGTTCCTGGTGCTGTTATGGACGGTACGCTTCTTTATTGAATTTATAAAAGAAGCTCAGGTAGAAGAAAGAGCTACATGGCTGCTGAATACCGGCCAATGGCTTAGCGTTCCTTTTATTCTTGCTGGCTTTTATTTTATGTATCGCCCCGGAAAGCAAAGAAGAACAGCATGATCAGAAAAAATCACCTATTGATTATAATCTTAGCGGGATCAATTCTTGCTTCCTGTAAAAATTCTTCAGACGAAAATGAACCTATAGAAGACCCTGTTGAATTTACCAGTGAAGGCGAACTTTATCTTATAAAAGCCGAAGGAGACACTATTCAAAAGCTTGACATAGAAATTGCCGACAATGATTATGAAAGGGAGACAGGGCTTATGTACCGTACTGAAATGGCCGAGAACAGAGGAATGCTCTTTGTTTATAATAATGCGACTCTCCACAATTTCTACATGAAAAACACTTATATTCCGCTGGACCTCATCTTCTATGGGTCCGATAGTACCGTGGTGAGCCTTCAGGAGAATGCAGAACCACTTAATGAAAAAAACCTGCCTTCAGGAAAACCGGCTCAATTTATCCTGGAGATTAATGCCGGACTGGTTGAAAAGTGGAATATTGAAACCGGCGATAGGTTTTCCGCAGTAAGAATTCCTTAGGATAACTTCATCTAAAAGCTAATCACAGGTTAATTTTCTGCGGTAATACAGGTGTTCCTGCTAATTTAAAATACTGCAATTAATGAAAATAAACCTTATCATTGGATTTTTTTGTTCAGTGCTATATACTTCCGGACAGGAAAATAGCGATCGGCATATCTTTTTCCTTCATAACAGATTTCTGGAAACTCATGCCTTAAATGAAGCTCATCCGGACTTTGGCCTGGTTGAATATCAGGAGATTATTTCCAGGTTTACAAAAAGTGGATTTACTGTAATTAGCGAAAAGAGAAACGGAAATGTTAATGCAAGAGATTATGCCTTTACAGTTCTAACTGATATCGATAGCCTGATTAGACACGGAGTTGAACCTCAGAAAATAACTGTTGTTGGAACGTCAAAAGGTGGATATATAGCTCAATATGTCTCAACACTAGCTAATAATCCCGATCTGAATTTTGTATTTATTGGGAGTTTTAGAAATGGTGATATCCAAAATATACCAGAAATCAACTATTGCGGTAATATTTTAACTATTTATGAAAAATCCGATCCATTTGGAGTTTCGGCAATTGAAAGAAAAGCAACTTCAAACTGCGAAATCAAGCATTTTAAAGAAGTAGAACTAAATACAGCAATGGGACATGGGTTTTTATTCAAACCTTTGAAAGAATGGATTGAACCAACAATTGAATGGGCGAAAGAAAATTATATGCTGGATTAGAAACCATAGATAATTTACAGAAAAAATTATGCCGTAGTTCTTCATATTCCTTCCGATGCTCTTCATCGCACCCCTATATTTTAGCCATCAGAACTTCCATTTAGATGAATAAATCCTAAGGACCTGCAGAAAATAAAAAAGGCTCCCCTTGCGGAGAGCCTTTTAATAATTGTGAATAATTTAATTAAGCTGTTGTAGTTTCAGCTTCTTCTGTTTTCTTCTTTTTTTCGATTTTTGATTTATCCGTAACACTGTCAAACATTACAGGAGTTGCTATAAAAATCGAAGAATAAGTACCTACAATTACACCTATTATAAGAGCAAACATAAATCCTCTGATGCTTTCTCCTCCAAAAATAAAGATGGCAAGCAGCACTATTAATGTGGTAAGAGAGGTGTTTAACGTACGGCTTAATGTACTGTTCAGGGCGCTGTTCACCGTTTTGCCTAAAGGCCAGGTGGCGTGCTCCTGTACAAATTCCCTAATCCTGTCAAATACCACCACGGTATCGTTAAGAGAATAACCAATAACAGTTAGAATTGCAGCGATGAATGCCTGATTAATTTCCATACTAAAAGGCATAATCCTGTAAAGCAACGAAAATATACCTAAAACTATTAAAACGTCATGGAAAACAGCCGCAACAGCTCCCAAACTAAATTGCCATTTTCTGAATCTTAGTAGGATATAAAGAAACACCACTATAAGCGATCCAAGTACCGCCCAGAATGAAGCACTTTTAATATCATCGGCAATGGTGGGACCAACTTTCATAGACTGCATGATACCCACCTCTTTCTGATCGGAACCATCAGTAAAATCTTCATAAGTTATATCAGCAGGAAGATAAGACTGCAAAGCCTCAAAAAGTGTCTGCTGAATTTCTTCATCTACCTGGGAGCCTTCATCCTCTACCCTGTAGTTAGTGGTAATTTTTAACTGATTATTAGGTCCGAAAGTTTTTGCTTCGGCATTACCAAATACATTAACAAGATCTCCTTCCACTTCAGTAGGATTTACATCCTGATCAAACCTCACGGTATAAGTTCTACCTCCAACAAAATCTACTCCCAAGTTCAAATTCTGAACAAAAAGAGATCCTATGCTAATAATAATAAAAAGACCAGAGACGATGTAAGCTATTTTTCTCTTTTTGAGAAAATCAATATTGATGTTGGTAAGCAAATTTTTAGTTACTCCTGTAGAAAACGGTAAAGATTTACCGTTCTTACCATAGCCATCAATAAACAACCTGGTAATAAAAATTGCGGTAAACAAAGAAGTTGCAATACCAATAAGCAAAGTAGTCGCAAAACCTTTAATAGGTCCTGTTCCTAAAATTAACAATATAAACCCGGTAAGTCCTGTGGTAATATTGGCATCAAGAATAGAAGACAAAGCATTGCTGAAACCATCTTTAATAGCTTCAGCCTGGCTTTTACCTTTTGCAAGCTCTTCTTTAATCCTTTCAAAAATAAGTACGTTAGCATCTACAGACATACCAATAGTTAAAACAATACCTGCAATACCGGGTAATGTAAGTACAGCTCCAAGTCCGGCAAGTATTCCGAAGATAAAGAGGATGTTTACTACAAGTGCAATATCTGCAAACCAACCCGCTTTACCGTAGTAAAAAATCATCCATATTAGCACAAAAACAAGCGCAATTAGAAATGAATTTATACCGCTGTTGATTGCTTCCTGTCCTAAAGACGGACCTACAATTTCACTCTGAATTATTTCTGCGGAAGCAGGAAGTTTACCTGCACGAAGTACATTGGCCAAATCCTGACCTTCAGTTATAGAAAAATCTCCCGTAATTTCACTTCTTCCTCCTGCAATAGGCCCGGTGGAAACACCCGGGGCAGAATATACTATATTATCAAGCACTATAGCAATATTGCTTTGCTGGCTGGAAGCCTGTCCGGTCATTTCTTCCCACATCCTGGCTCCTCTTCCATCCATTTGCATAGAAACAGCCACCCTGCCTAATTGGTCGTAAGTCTGCTGCGCATCGGTAATAACACTTCCGCTAAGTGGTGGCTCCATATTGCGGTTGCCTTTAAGGGCGTATAGCCCAACTGTTCCCGTTTCTTCGTCAGGAACTCCCCAAACAAATTTAGCATAACGATGCTCTGCAGGAAGTAAGGAACGAACCTGCGACTCACTTAAATATTCATTCACTTTAGCAGTATCTGCAACTGCAAAAGTGGCCAATACAGGACTTCCCTGAAATCCAGGGGATTTAATCAATTCAAAAAGTGGATTATTGCCTGCTGCAACATCAGTAGTATCTTCAGCATCAGCTAAAAGTTCACTTAAATCATCATCTTCAGCGGCAGTTTGAGTGGTATCCGTTTCAGCAGCGGTTGTTTCCTCTGCCTGATTTCCAACAACATCGGCTAAAACCGTGTTTGCTTCATAAAGAAAATTACCAAGTTCAGTATTTTTATAAACATGCCAGAATTCAAGCTGAGCTGTACTTTGCAAAAGATTTTTGATCCTGGTTACATCTTTAGCACCGGGAAGCTCCACAAGAATTCTTCCTGAATTCCCCAATCTCTGGATATTAGGCTGGGTAACTCCAAATTTATCAATACGCTTCCTCAAAACTTCAAAAGCAGAAGTTATAGATTCATCAACTCTTTCCCTGATGACTCCCTCTACTTCCTGATTAGACATATCAGGATTAATTTCATCACTTAAAGCTTTATTGAAAAATACATCCGGCGAGGCAAGACTTGCATCGGGAATACTATTAAATTCTTCGAAAAACAGATCAATATAGTCCTCCTGACTGTCGGTTTGAGCCTCATCGGCCTGGGCAATAGCCTGGTTAAATGCAGGATCATTGGTATTATCGGCAAGTCCCCTTAAAATATCCCTAACCGAAATTTGAAGAATTACGTTAATTCCTCCCTTAAGGTCAAGCCCTTTGTTAAGTTCCTTTTCCTTAGCTTCATTATAGGTGATCCCTGCAATTACTTCTTCATTTCCAATAGAATCGAGATACCTCTGCTCTCTAATATCCCTAACATCGGAGTAATCTTCTACCCCTTCTCCAACTTCCTGAACAGCAAATTCTTCAGCTTCTTCTTCAACCTCGGCGGTAATGAAGGTAAAAGACAACTGATAAAGACATACTAATCCAAATAAAATTGCAAAAACTTTAATGAGTCCCTTGTTCTGCATTATTCCTTAAATTATAATTAAATAGGTCATTTTTAAAAACGGACAAATATAGGGTTTCGAAAATGAAATCCCAATATTTTCTTTTTGAATATTTTAACTTTTTCAGCATAAAAAAAGACCACCGCAAAGTGGTCTTTTTCATTATTATTTCAGCTTATAATAGGCTTTTAAACCTCAAGTAAACCGTTGGTTTTCTTCACGCCTTCTGCACTTTCTGTCATTTTATTCATTTCAGCATCATTCAGCTCAATTTCCACAATTTTCTCAAGCCCGTTTTTCCCTAATATTGCAGGCACTCCTATACAAAGGTCATTGAGCCCATATTCTCCCTCCAGAAGGGCAGAACATGGGAATAATTTTTTCTGATCGCACGCAATTGCCTGCACCAATCCTGATACTGCGGCACCCGGTGCATACCAGGCGCTTGTACCCAATAATTTGGTTAATGTAGCTCCTCCCACTTTGGTATCTTCAGAAACCTGATTTAGCCTTTCTTCTGATAAAAATGCAGTAACCGGCACACTATTGCGGGTAGCCAGCCTGGTAAGCGGTACCATTCCGGTATCACTATGACCGCCAATCACCATTCCATCAACATCTGAAGGAGGACATTCCAGAGCTTCACTTAATCTATATTTAAACCGTGCACTGTCCAGAGCCCCTCCCATTCCTATAATTTTATTCTTAGGAAGTTTTGTGGTTTTATGAACAAGGTAAGTCATGGTATCCATTGGATTACTCACAACTATAAGAGTTACATCGGGCGAGTGCTTTATAAGGTTTGAAGCCACTTCTTTTACAATTCCCGCATTTATACCTATTAATTCTTCCCTGGTCATTCCTGGTTTCCTGGGAATACCACTTGTAATAACGGCAACATCACTTCCCGCAGTTTTGGAATAATCATTGGTACTTCCGGTAATTTTAGTATCAAATCCATTAAGGGAAGCTGTTTGCATAAGGTCCATTGCTTTACCTTCAGCATACCCCTCTTTGATATCTACTAAAACAACTTCTGAAGCGAAATTCTTGATGGCAACATATTCTGCACAACTGGCACCTACTGCACCTGCTCCTACTATTGTAACTTTCATTCTTTAATATTATTTATCGATTAGTAACTGGCACTAAAATACAAATAATGTTAATGCTTTTATAATAATGAATGGTTAAAGTCCCCGGTCTTATATCCTAAAATGTAAACCTAAATTAAGATTGAAAAATCTTCCCGCAGTCGCCATTGTGCTGATTTTGAACCGGTTTAAATAAATATTGAAACCGATATCTCCTTTAAATTGCGCTTCAGAATCCCCTAAGGAGCCAAGAGCTGAATTTATATCTGATAAGGCCGCTCCACTTCCTTCCATCATATAGGCAAAATTTGAACTGGCTACTCCTAAGGCGCCGAAAATTTCAAAATCGGCATATCTTTTTGAACCCAGTAGTTCTGCAACCCACACATCGGCATCAACTTCTATGGCATTCAGTTCCACCAGAGGTTGAAGATCAAGAGGAGTGAATTCATACTGGATATCAAACAAACTATATGCAACAAAGGCCGAAAATTGAAAATCTTCAGGTTCGTTAAACCTTAGATACTGGCTGAAATTATGTTTTACTCCTGCTCCATAAGTATTAACCTTTACATCGCCTACGGTAATTGCAGGCATTAGCCTTACAGCGAATTCTGTTTCTGCAGGCAAACCAACAGTAATCTGGGCAAAAGGATGCCCTACAAGGCTTTTATCTATCCCTTCTATAGCCTCAAAATCAAATGGAAAATCCCCCAGAGCTGATTCATAAACTCCTTCAAAGACAACTTCGGAAGAAGAGCCAAAAGCAGTAGGCACTACTGCCCTGGATTCATCTCCTCTTATTGTAAGCACCTCCAGGTTATCAATAATATAATTTTTTCGACTATTGGGAACAAACACAGCATTTCCGTGAACAGAGACTTCAAATTGCCAGGGATCCATTGATTGGGCAGAAGAAAACCAGCCTCCATTTGCCTGATAGGCAACACTATTAGCCGCAGGGTCTGCAAAGCCATCAGCGATACGAAGTAAGTCTGCCACGATAAGATCCTGATTATCCTGGGAATAACAATTAAAAGAAAATAAAAAGCTTAATAAAAAAACAGATTTGTAAATTATTTTCATAGGTCGTTAAATTTGGGTTGACCGTAAAAATAATAAATTTTCAGCTTGCTACAGAAATTCATAAAATAAACAGGCCTGCAAATTTGCAGGCCTGTCACAATAGAATATATTACATGTTTTTATGCATCAATATTGGCATATTTCGCATTTTTCTCTATAAATTCTCTACGGGGAGGCACTTCATCACCCATTAGCATAGAGAAAATCCTGTCTGCTTCACTGCTATTATCAATAGTAACCTGTCTAAGTTTCCGGCGTTCGGGATCCATTGTTGTATCCCATAGTTGTTCTGCATTCATCTCTCCCAGACCTTTATAACGCTGAATTTGAATTCCTCCGCTGTAGCTTTGTGCAATTTCATCACGTGCTTCTTCAGACCAGGCATATTGTTTTTTACTTCCTTTCTTTACAAGATATAATGGCGGAGTGGCAATATAAATATGCCCACCCTCAATTAATTCCTTCATATAACGGTAAAAGAAGGTAAGAATAAGTGTTTCAATATGACTACCATCAACATCGGCATCACACATTATCACAATCTTGTGATAGCGCAACTTAGATAAATTTAAAGCTTTACTATCCTCTTCGGTCCCAATAGTTACACCAAGGGCAGTATAGATATTTTTAATTTCCTCGTTATCAAAAACGCGGTGTGTCATTGCCTTTTCTACATTCAGGATTTTACCCCTTAGAGGAAGAATAGCCTGAAATTTCCTGTCTCTTCCCTGTTTTGCGGTACCCCCTGCAGAATCACCCTCTACAAGAAATACTTCGCATTGCGCAGGATCCTGCTCTGAGCAGTCAGATAGTTTCCCGGGCAAACCACCAATACTCATGGCAGTTTTACGCTGAACCATTTCCCGCGCTTTCTTGGCCGCGTTCCTAGCCTGAGCTGCAAGAATTACTTTCTGAACTATAGTTTTAGCGTCATTGGGGTTTTCTTCCAGATAATTTTCAAGCATTTCTGAAACCGCCTGGGAGACTGCAGAAGTCACTTCCCTGTTCCCCAGCTTGGTTTTGGTTTGCCCTTCAAACTGTGGCTCCCCTACTTTTACTGAAATAATTGCAGTAAGACCTTCCCTAAAATCATCCCCCGTAATTTCAAATTTTAATTTATCCAGCATTCCTGAAGCATCGGCATACTTCTTAAGGGTGGATGTTAAACCTCTGCGGAAACCGGAAAGGTGAGTTCCACCTTCGTGAGTATTGATATTGTTTACGTAGGAGTGCAGGTTTTCATTAAAAGAAGTATTATAAACCATAGCTACTTCCACAGGAATATCATTCTTCTCACCTTCCATAGAGATAACCTCTCCAATAATAGGCTCACGGTTACCGTCTAAAAATCGTACAAATTCCTTTAATCCCTCCTCCGAAAAGAAAGTTTCAGTTATAAATTCACCTTTTTCATCAGTAGATCTTTTATCAGTAAGAATGATGGTAAGTCCCTTGTTTAAGAAAGCAAGCTCCCGCATTCTGCTGGCAAGGGTGTCATAATTATATTCAGTGGTTTGCTGAAAAATACTTGAATCGGGCTTAAAAGTAACTATAGTTCCGCTTAGCTCTGTTTCACCAACAGGTTTCACGGGATAAAGAGGCTTGCCCAGTTCATATGCCTGCTCCCAAATTTGCCCATCCCTGTAAACCGTGGCCTTAAGTGAGGCAGAAAGTGCGTTCACACAACTTACCCCTACTCCGTGCAGACCTCCGGAAACTTTATAAGAATCCTTATCAAATTTACCACCGGCACCAATTTTTGTCATTACGACCTCAAGAGCGGAAACACCTTCCTTTTTATGAAGATCAATAGGAATACCCCTGCCGTTATCTTCAGTAGTTACAGAATTATCTTCGTTTATAACTACTTTAATGGTATCACAATGACCAGCCAGGGCTTCGTCAATAGAATTGTCTACTACTTCGTAAACCAAATGATGGAGACCTCTTATCCCGGTATCTCCAATATACATTGAAGGGCGCATGCGCACATGCTCCATACCCTCCAGGGCCTGTATACTGTCTGCCGAGTAGAGTTTTTTCTTGGCTTCTTCGCTCATGTATTTTGTAAATTAAATTCGTGTAATTTTGGTAACGAACAAATATAACAAAACCGGCCTTTTTAGACTGAAAGTGCGAAGCTTAAAGGCCTGAAGTTATTAACAATTTATGTGGAAAAAACCCGTAGCGAACCGGTTAAAAAACCGGACCACCACGGGTTAACAAACCACACGAAACTTTTTGCCTAAACTTTGGCTAATTCTTCTAATTGTTTTTTAGCTGTTGAAGCTACGTGAGAAGTGTTTGCTCTTCCACTGGGGTCTAAATCTGCCTGCCATTTTGGAACCCACTTTTTCACTGTTTTTGCAGCACTTTCCTGTGGAAAATGGCTGTGAAAGATTTCCCTGTAAAAATAGGCTTCTTTAGTTGCAGGAGTATTAAATGGATATTTTTCTTCTGCTGCCGCCAACTGCGCATCACTTATTTGTGCTGAAGCATGGGCAATAAGTTCATCTATCCAGTTGTAACCCACACCATCGCTAAATTGTTCTTTTTGTCTCCACAGTACCTCATCTGGTAAAAATGGGCGCTCCGGAGTATCAAATGCCTTACGCAGTATAAATTTTTCCACACCATCATATGTCTTTGGCATTTTTTCAGAAGGCTCTGTTTCCATGGCTACCTTAAGAAATCCTTTATCCAGGAATGGAACACGCGCCTCAAGCCCGTGAGCCATGGTAGATTTATCTGCCCTTAAACAATCTGCCGTGGCAAGCCGTTGTACCCTGCGAATTGTTTCTTTCTGAAACTCTTCAGGAGATGGAGCATTTTTAAAATAAAGGTAACCCCCAAAGATCTCATCAGCACCTTCACCTGAAAGCACCACTTTCACCCCTTTATCTGTAATCCCTTTTGAAAGAAAGTACATAGGTGTACTTGCTCTTATAGAAGTCACATCGTATGTTTCCAGGTGCCATACCAGTTTTTTAAGAATTTCTATACCCTCTTCAACAGTAAAGTATAGTTCTGAATGCTCTGTACCCAGGAAGTCGGCTACTTTTCTCGCCGCTATTAAATCGGGAGCATTTTCATCCAGCCCAATAGAGAAGGAATGTAATTTCTGCCCAGATCCTTCCATTAAACGTGCTGCAATAGATGATGTTAAAGAAGAATCCAAACCTCCGCTTAGTAGCACTCCAAGGGGCACATCTGCCATTAAACGTTTTTTTGTTGCCTCTATTAAGCTTTCCCTGATTTTTGACAAATCCAGTGCTTTATTTCCTTTTTTATAATCGTACCAATCGGGAGTGTAATATTCCACAAAGCCTGTTTCCGGAGTATAATAGTGTCCCGGAGGAAAAGCTGCAAAGCTGGAACATTGATCTGCAAGAGCTTTCATTTCACTGGCAAACCATATGGCACCATCATCATCTGTTCCGTAATAAAGAGGTTTAACTCCAATTGGATCGCGTGCTACAATAAAATCTTTACCGCGTACCACTACAAAAGAAAACACCCCGTCCAGTTTATCAAGAAAATCGTAACCATATTCTTCATATAAATGAACGATAACCTCTGAATCTCCCGTGGTCCTGAAAGTATGATCTTTTAACTCATTATCACGAAGTGACTGGTGATTATATATTTCCCCATTATGTATCATCCAGGCATCTGAAGTTCCCTGGATAGGTTGTTTACCTGTTTCTAAATCTACAATAGAAAGTCTTTCGTGACTAAGAATATAACCTTCTTTGGTTACATGCACATCGCTCTCGTCTGGCCCCCTGTGAGACATTCTTTTAGAAAGACTACTTACTTTCTCTTCACTTAATCGATCTCCGATTACTGCTAAAATTCCACACATGTCGTTTGCTTTATTAATTTGATACAAATATGGACGGAAGGTTACACTAATTAAACACAACCAGATACATTGGTTTCAAACGACAACATTAAATATGATATTTACACTAATATTAAAATCATTATATGCTTTTCTCTGTATAAAATTAACAGATGTAAAATTTCTGAATTTTAACAGCACCTAAATAGTATTTTAACAATAATGCCGATACACCTGTGTATCTTTATAGAAATTTTGAAATTAAACATAATCACACCGTAATGAAAAAAGTTTTAATAGCAGTAATAGGAATAATGCTAAGCACCGGACTTACCACCGCGCAGGCTCAGAACAGCACTTCTGAAACACCTAACTTTTCTAAACTAGATGCCAGTCCCATGGATTTGGCGCTCTACAGGAATCCGGACAATGAACCTATAGCAAGAGTAATTTACAGCCGTCCTCAAAGAAGAGATAGAGAAGTATTTGGGAAATTAGTGCCGTATGGCGAAGTATGGCGTACAGGTGCCAATGAAGCTACCGAACTTACCCTATACAAAGATCTGCAGGTAGCCGGGGAAACTGTACCACAAGGAACTTACACTCTATACACAATTCCAAAAGAAAATGAATGGACTGTAATCCTGAACAAAAAAACACATACGTGGGGAGCTTATGAATATTCAAGTGAACAGGATTTTGTAAGAATTAGTGTGCCGGCAAGAAAAGCTCCAAATAATATAGAAGCTTTGTCCATGGCTTTTGAACAGATAGATAACGGTGCCAACCTTTTAATAGGCTGGGACGATCGTTATGTGAAAATTCCTTTTAAAGAGACTATGTAAATAGTATTCTTTTAAAGCTAAGCGGCTGTCAAAAAAGTTGAAAATCGTCATCCTGAAATTAATTCCTGATTTTAAGAAGTTGAAACAACTTCAGCTTGACGAAAATCAGCCTTTTAGACAGCCGCTTTTTTATGGGATATTTAAATATTTATGAGTTTGCAGCGAGACCTTCCATTTTGGATTCTGCATTACATAATCCACAATAATCGGCATCATCTTATCCCGGTTACTCCATTCCGGCTGAAGATAAAGGATACAATCTTTATTAACTTTTTCTGCCTGTTCTTCGGCAAATTTAAAATCGTGTTTATTGAAGATGATTACCTTCAACTCATTCGCCACTTCATAAATTTCTTCAGTAGGCAATTTAATTTTCTTCGGAGAAAGGCAAATCCAGTCCCATATACCTGTTAATTTATATGCTCCTGAAGTTTCTATATGAGTATTGCAATCTTTAGCTTTTAAGGCTTCAGTAATTTTAGTCATATCCCACGTGAGCGGTTCTCCCCCGGTAATTACCACCGTTTTGCTTAAGGAACTCGCTTTTTCCACAATTTCACCAATATGGGTAGGCGGATGAAGCTCAGCATTCCAGCTTTCCTTTACATCACACCAGTGACAGCCAACATCACAGCCTCCTATTCTTATAAAATAGGCCGCCGTTCCTTTATAAAATCCTTCTCCCTGAATGGTATAAAAATCTTCCATCAACGGAAGCATAATACCTTCATCAACCAATGCCTGTGTCTCTTTTGTAATCATAGCATGCAAAGATACAGAATTTCATATTTTTAAGCCGTACTTCCCACCTAATTTGACTAATCTATAATAAGTGCATTTTGCACGGTATTATTTTCTTGTGAAAAATCTACTAAAAACCCATTTATCACTGCATACTCTAATTCTCCATCCTTCTGAAGGAAGAAATCAGGTTGTAAATTTTCCGGAATTTCGAATTCTTCAGCTACAAGATTAATGGGTAATTCGGTAAAATCTTCATCCGGCAGTTCACTTAAAGTTACATAAGCATAACCTTCTTTCAGTATTCCGGAAATATTTTTCTGCTGAAGCTCAGCCAGATTTTGAAAAGTCTCCGGATAAACCTTACCATCTATTAATTTATAACCTGAAGCATCCAATTCTTTATAGCCAAAAAACGTAGAAAGGTCTCCCCGGTCTGTAATATATGCATCGTAATAATAATCCATTTCTCCGTACTGCACTTCGCGACGATTAATTCCCAAATCTAAAATAAATTCTTTCCCCAATAACTTATAAGTAAGCCCGGTAAGTTTTAAATCATAAAGCTTCCGGTCGTTATTGGGGATTTCTTCATATTTGGAAATATCAGCATTTTTATAATCTCCCTCAGCAATAGAAAATACAGCGGTGAGAATAGAAACAAAATTTAATTTTCTGATCTCCTGCTTTTCGGGATCGTTTGGGTAACCGCCAGATTCAATTAAAATGGTACTGGTACCCCATTTTTGGATATTATCTCCAAAAGCACGCGGCTCAAAATCATCATTATAGCGTCCAACCTGCCCGGGAGCATAATCCTGAAGAATCTCGTTCATCTGCACAATTACCTGCATTGCCGCGCCGCGAACGTCATTAATCGATTTTTTGTAGTTAAAGGCAGGTGCCAAATAGGAAATTGTTGCCGGTTTTGATGTTCTTTCTGCATTATAATATGTACTTTGATCATGTAGATTAAAGCCAAAATCAGCTTCCAGGCTGTCGCGAAGCTTTTTTAAAGTTTTACTTTCCGGCGACTGTAAACGCAAAGCATCACGATTAATATCCACCCCTAAAAAATTTCTACGCTGAAAACGCTGCGCGCCATCGGGATTTAACATTGGTAAAAAGTGAAGTTTTACATTTTCCAACATTGTTTCCTTTTCTTCTGAAAAATATTCAGAATCTAAAAAATTGAGGATATCAAAAATAGCCATGGTCGCAGTAGATTCATCGCCATGCATTTGGGACCAAAGGAAGATATCTATATCACCTTTACCCATCGAAATTAACTGAAGCGGTCTGCCTTCTATAGATTCACCAACCTTTCTCACCTGAAAGTTCTCCTTTCGCTTAAAATCATCAATCAAAGGTTGAATTTTAGACTGAGAAAACCGCCGCTTTTCAATTGACGTTTCTTTAAAATCCTCATAGGAATTATACAATTCCTCATAAAGCTTTTTTTCTTGCGCTGAACTAATAAAAATGCCAAAAATACCGCTTAAAAAATATAGGAAATATTTATTCTTAAAATTCATCATTTAATCATCGTTTTTAGGAACCGGCTTAAAATTATGACTTGTAGTTTTTTCACGTACTTTTTGCATAAATTCTTTTCCAGGATCGGTTTTTTGAGTTCGATAGCCCTCGTCTTTCTCCAGCCATAATTTATGCCCTTCAAACTGTGGATATTCGTAATGCCCTAACAGATATTCTATATTATATCTTTCACTTAAATAATTTACCAAATCGATATTCGCTTCTAATTGCGCACTGGTAAGCGGAGTTTCTTTAGTCCCGCCCACGTTTTCCACTCCAATTGCCGTATGATTCAGGCCAATTACGTGCCTGGCCATAATAGTTTCGGGCATCAATCGGTAAATTGTGCCGTCCCTGTCCACAAGAAAATGTGCCGATACATTAAGGCTGCCTGCTCCTGAAATTTCTGTGCGGGAAGTTGGCAATTCCGGATTTACAAATGCATTAAAAGAAGCTTCAAAAGTTGGAATTGCCGTCCAGTGGAGCACCACCATCTTGGGATCGATATTTGGCGTTTTTTGATCCAGCCCATAATGTTCTTTTAAATACTGAAGAGTGAGTTCTTTTCGTTTTTCATTAAAATTTATTGGTTTATCTACTATTTTCTGAGCAAAAACATTTAGCTGAAACAAAAACAGAAAAAGAAAGCTTATGCCTATTCTACTTTTCATATGATTTAAAACTTAAAAAAGGCCGGTTAATGCCGGCCTCTTATTTCTACAATTATTGATCCCACCAGACTTTGCCATAAATACTATCCTCGCCACCAAATTGCCTTTCTATCGCTTCGTAATAATTATCTTCATTATTAAAGGCTTCATTATCGGGATAACTTAAACGAGTTGGAACTGCCATACCGTTTGGTTCTACCAAATCGTTTGGATATCCTGTTCTTCTCCATTCAGACCAGGCTTCATATCCAAACATATAAAGGTGTACCCAACGCTGGTTGGAAATACTTTCAATAGCATTATTCGCATCAAAAGCTATTTCCGGATTATCTAGAAAATCCTCAACACCTTCAGTAGTACCGGTCCATTGCTCTATAGAAACTTCAATCGCCATATTGTAATATTCTTCAACATCTCCTGTAATCCAACCTCGTTCCGTAGCTTCGGCCATAGCAAATAGAACCTGAGCATAGGTAACCAAATAAACAGGTGCATCTTGTTCATAGATATCTGAACCTAATAAAGAAAACTCCTCGGTTTCAGTACCGGTTACCTCTTCTACTCCAAATTCAAGACCAATATATTCACCGGTACTTCTTGTTGGATCTCCATATACTGCTAAACGCGGATCATTAACAGGCTTCATTTCTTCTACTAAAGTTTCGGTAAGCGCCCACCACTCCCGGTTTTGATTTACCACCTGGTCAAACCAGTAATTTTGATTATTGGCATCTGCCAAATGTTGGTACACAAGATTATCGCTGTTGGATTCAAAAACTCCTGCGCTAATTGCTGCATTAAATTCAGCACTTCCCTTTTGGGGGTCAACTTCTGAAAGTCTTAATGCCATAAGCATCCTTACGGTATTGGCAAGTTTCTCCCATTTAGACATATCGCCCCCATAAACAATATCGTTATTGATATTTCCTGATACGATCATATCGCCGGCTTCTTTTAGTTCCTCAAAAAGATCATTGTAAATTTCCTCTTGAGAATCATAAACCGGGGTGTAATTATCGCCTCCCTGAAGGGCATCAAAATAAGGCACATCTCCCCATCTATCGGTAATATTCCAGAAAAAATATGCTTTTAGAATCTTAGCTACAGCTTTTTGATTGGCTACAGGGCCGTCGTTTCCGTTTAAATCTTCAGAATCTATTACAGTCTGTAAATTAATTAATGGACTTTGATATAAGGAGTAAAAACTAGTACTTTCTTGCGGATAAAGGGACTGACCTACATATTGCGTTTCTGCTAGATACTGCGCCATAAAAGCTCCCTTGGGAGATGAGCTTAAACCGGGAAGTGATAATTGAGCACTGGCAATTAACTGGGTACCTGAAGCTTCACTTGGAAGGTTTGGATTAGTATTTATCTCGTCGTCAAACTTGTTACAGCTTAAAATAAATAAACTGCTGAATAATATGATATAAAATCTTTTCATCGTTTTCTATTTAGAATGTAATATTTAGGTTTAAGCCATAAGACCTAACCGAAATTAACTGCCCGGACTCATACCAGCTAATATCCTGGCTACCGGTAGAAATCTCTGATGGATCAATACCATCGGGAGCATTTTGCCACAACATCGCAGGATTACGGGCTATAAAAGCAAGATTTACTGCTTCAAAAGGAAGTCTCTCCATAATATTAGACCCAAAGGTGTAGCCTAACCTCACTTCTCTTAACTTGATATAAGAAGCATCATATAGCCATTCTTCATAAATCCTTCTACCTACAACATTCCTGTAATAAGATCTGGCATCTACAAATGCGTTCACTTCCTCTCCGGTTTCTGCCGATATCCCGTTTACTTCAACTCCACCACCTTCTTCCAGGGGATCCCTTACATTTGCTCCGTTAGAATTTGTTGCAACGGTTAATGGGTCCTGTCCGGTTCTTACTGCCAGCATTTTAGACCGGCTAAAGAACTGCCCACCTTTTTGGAAGTCTATCATAGCAGCAAGGTTAAAGTTTCCAAACTGGATATTATTTTGAAAACCACCTGTTAGATCTGGCAATACACTTCCAAAATTATGCGTGGCATCTGTGTACAAAGGCATATTATTGGCATCCAGCAAAATTTGCCCTGTAGCTTCATCTCGTTGATAAGCCTGTCCTACCAAACTTCCGAACGGCTCTCCTTCATAAGAATTTAAATAGCTATTTACTGAAGAATAGGTAGTAGAACCATATTGATAAACATCAATATCCGGGTGAAGTTCTACCACTTCACTTCTGTTTCGATTTAGATTCAGAGTAGCATCCCACCTAAAGTTATCTGTCTTGACCGGGGTTCCGGTAAGGGATAATTCTACACCATTGTTTGTAATCTCACCCGCATTTAATATCCTGGAACTATAACCCGTTGCTCCCGAAATATCTAAATCTATAATTTGATCTATATTTCTTTGCTCATAATAGGTAACATCAAGACCTAACCTGTTACTAAAAAACCTAAGGTCTACACCTACTTCATAAGAATGTGCAAAAGCAGGGAGAATATTTGGATTAGGTAAAGAATTTGGCACTGTTAAGGTATTTATATTATTATATACCGTCCCCACATTATAAAAATTACTGGTTTGATATGGTGATAAATCTGAGCCTGCCTGGGCATAACTTGCCCGTAATTTACCAAAGCTAAGCAGCTCCCAATTTGTAAATTCACTAAACACCATACTTCCTGAAATTGACGGATACCAGTAAGAATTATTTTCTTCGGGTAAAGTTGAAGAATTGTCATTTCTTATACTGGCTTCTACAAAATAAGTGTCTAGATAACCAAGCGATGCCATGGCAAATCCACTTCTAATTTGTTTTCTAAGCAAATAAGATTCAGTAGTTGGCCTATCTATAGAGGCTTCTATGTTATAAAACCCCGGCGTGGTCAATCCTCCCTCTGTTTCCTGGTAAACATATGAATATCTCCTGTCGAATATATTTCCTCCTAATGTCCCATTTATAGAAAAATCACCAAACTCCTTGTTGTACTGAGCCAATAACTCGTAGTTCATCTCTTTGTTCTGATATTTTCCAACAGTGTAACCCGGAATTCCGGTTCCTCCAAAACCTCTTCGGGTTTCAATATTTTGGGTGTACATATCTGAACGTACATTGGCGCTAAGTTCTAACTCCGGCAATACTTCATAAGTCACACCAATATTTCCGAAAAAGCGGTCTCTCCTATCATTATTGGTATTTTCATAAGCTTCAAAATAAGGGTTATTCCAGTAGAGCGGACTTAAATCAGTGATTTCACCCGTAGTTGAACTAGGGGAACGTAAATTCCAGTGTTGAAAAGTTCCATCGGGATACTGGTAGTTCTCCAGTTTATTCATATCTATATTTCGCTGAAACCACTGTACAAAATAACCGGTACCATATTCAGATCCCTGTTGCGGGCGCTGTGCATCATTACGAGCATAGTTTATATTAGAATTAACCGTAATCTTATCATTAATATCCAAACTGGTGTTCAGTCCAATGTTGTTTCTCTTTAAATAAGTATTGGGTTCAACACCTTCAATTCGGGTGTCATTTACACTCAATCTATAAGAAGTATTTTCGCTACCTCCACTAATGCTTATGTTGTTATTGATATTATGTCCCGTTTCGTAGAAATTCTTAATATTATCGGGGTGCGGGCTAAATGGTGCTAGTTCTCCATAGCCTGGATCCTGCGGATAAAAACTCCACGCATGCCTTACAGGAGTCCCGTCCATCCTTGGTCCCCAACTTTCATCAACCCCCACGGCTACGTATGGATCTCCATTGGGTAAGGTATTAAAACTTTGAGAAGAGCCGGCCCCATACATATTTTGTACCGGCATAAAATTACCGGCAACTTCTATAGACACACTGGAACTTAACTGAACCCGTGTATCTTCCACTCCTTTAGCACCATCTTTGGTGGTTATCATTATCACCCCGTATTGTCCTCTAATTCCATACAAAGCTGATGCTGTAGGGCCTTTTAAAACGTTAACCGATTCAATATCATTGGGGTTTATATCCTGCCCAAGGTTACCATAATCGGCCCCGGAACTTTCGGCGAAGTTTGCATTAGATATAGGTGTACCATCTATTACAAGTAAAGGTTCTCCACCTCCACTCAGGGAATTAATTCCCCTGATTTTGATTTTCTGGGTACCCCCCATACTTGAGCCGGAAGCTCCTGTAACCTGAACCCCTGCCACACGTCCGGAGAGTGAACCTAGCACGTTCTGCTCATTGGTAAGAGTAAAATTCTCTCCCTCTACTTCCTGGGTGGCGTAACCCAAAGATTTTCTATCACGGGAAATTCCCAGGGCAGTAACTACTACCTCATCAAGGCCTTCAAGATCTTCAGTCATAATAACATCAATCACATCTCTGCCATCTACAGATTGTTCCTGACTTTCAAATCCAAGGGAAGAAAATATCAAAACCGCGTCTTGATCTACCTCAATAGAATAGTACCCTTCCATATTGGTAACAGTTCCATTACTGGTGCCTTTTACGATGACATTCACCCCAGGCAATGTCATTCCATCGGTAGCAACAGTAACCGTCCCACTTACCTCCAACTGTTGAGCAAGAGTTCCGGTAATTTGGAAAAATGCCATTAAGGCCAAAATTGTAAATTTGTTTCTCATTCTTTTTATGTTAAAATTTCATAATAAAAAAGTTTAATATATGTAAATAGAATAAACCCGAACAAATTAGTTGACTTAAAAATTAAACTTTTATTAACTTCTTCAATATTAATTTAACTTTGAAGTAAATTTTTAAAATTATCAGTTTCTATTTATAATTTTATAATGGCGAAAAACCTGTACCGTTCTATGTCTCCTCTAAAATTTCTAATACTATCCTTAATTTTTCTAATGCTGGGTTCTTGTTCCACTACAAAAAAAATCAGCAGACCAATAAATAACATTTTTACCGGTTCTCCCGTTTTTGACCAGGGATTTGCTGGTCTTGCATTATATGATCCTCAGGAAAATAAGACCATCTACAGCTATAACGCTAAAAAATATTTTACACCGGCTTCCAATACCAAGCTCTTTACCTTTTACACCGGTCTAAAAATTTTAGGAGATTCGGTGCCTGCGCTTAAGTATCTGATTGAAAATGATACGCTTTATTTTAAAGCCACGGGAGATCCTTCTTTTTTAAATAGAAATTTACCAGAATCGGAGGTTTTTTATTTTCTTAAAAATAGTAATGAAAAACTTGTATATATACCCCCATCTTATACTGAAACACATCAGGGACCGGGATGGTCCTGGGGAGATTACAATGCATACTATTCGGCTGAAAGAACCCCATTTCCCGTTTATGGAAATATGGTAAGCTTCCAATTCCAAAAAAATAAAAAATTACCGGTAGTTTCACCATCAATTTTCAGTGATTCTTTGGTGAATATAAAAGACAATCTGGTATCAAGCAGGATAGAAAGAAAAATCTTTAAGAATAGCTTTGAATTCAACAATCAGTTCAAAAATTCAGAGTTTGCTCAATCGGTACCTTTTAAATATTCACCTGAAATTCTTACTAATCTCCTAAGTGACACTCTTCACAAGCCGGTTATAAGGCTTGAAAATTTGGATATAAATAAAAGATTAAATAAAACGCTTTACAGCATTTCCAGTGATAGCTTATATAAACGTATGCTTGAAGTGAGCGACAATTTTATTGCAGAACAAATCCTTATTATGTCTGCAGGAATAATTTCAGACACATTAAAATCTGATATTGCCATAGATTATATGAAAGAGCATTATTTGGCTGATTTACCAGATGAACCCATGTGGTATGATGGTTCCGGCCTTTCCCGTTATAATCTTTTTACTCCCAGGACAATGGTAAAGCTTCTTGAGAAAATTCTTGCTGAAGTCCCACAGGAAAAACTTTTCAGTATAATGGCTACAGGTGGAAAATCCGGCACTCTCAAAAATTATTTTAAAGCTGAACATCCATATATTTTTGCAAAAACGGGCACTTTAAAATACAATCATAGCCTTAGCGGGTATATTAAAACCAACAGCGGCAAAATCCTTATTTTCAGCTTTATGAACAGCAATTACACGGTTTCTACTTCGCTGCTTAAGCAGGAAATGGAACGTATCCTAAAGATTATTAGAAATAATTATTGAGAATAAATTCTTTAAAAAGGCCCTAAAATGCCTATTTTCGGTATACCTGAATGCCGTAAAATGAAAAGAAGAAACTTTATCAGAAATATAGGAACAGCAGGAATGGCTATTCCGCTTAGTTCTTTCAATAGCAATTTTAATTTTTACACTTCCGAAGAAATTATTCGTCCGCAGGCACTTAAAGAGGGAGATACAATAGGGATTGTAAGCCCTGCCAGCGCAATTTTTGAGTCTGAACCTTATGATATTGCCCGTGAATCTTTTGAAGCCATGGGTTTGAAGGTAAAGTTTGGAGAATTTACCAAAAGCAGGTATGGGCATCTCGCCGGCACAGATGAGGAACGCGCTTCTGAGCTTAATAATATGTTTGCCGATGATTCAGTAAAAGCAATTATCGCTCTTAGGGGCGGTTCGGGTTCTTCGCGAATTCTGGATGGACTGGATTACGACCTCATCAAAAAAAATCCTAAAATCTTTATTGGCTACAGCGATATTACGGCTTTACACCTGGCAATTTATAAAATGACAGGTTTGGTAACTTTTCATGCTCCCGTAGCAGTTTCTACCTGGAATTCCTTCAGCTCAGGGCATTTAAGAAACATTCTTTTTAATAAAGAAATGCCTACACTGGTGAACCCTTCAGATAAAGGAGATGAATTAGTGCAAACCAGAAACCGTATTCGCACTATAACTCCTGGAATAACAAAAGGCAAACTGTTGGGCGGTAACCTTTCTGTTTTAACAGGAATAGTAGGAACAGATTATTTTCCGCAGGACTGGAAAGGCAAAGTTCTTTATATAGAAGATGTTGGTGAGAAGGTTTATGCCATAGACCGTATGATGTCGCAATTACGTTTAGCCGGAGTCCTTAAGCAAATCAGCGGATTTATATTTGGAAAATGCACCGATTGTGATCCCGGTGGCAGTGGTTACGGCTCACTAACCCTGGAAGAAGTTCTGGATTCCTACATAGAACCTTTAAATATTCCGGCATTTACCGGCGCCATGATTGGACATATTGATGATAATGTTACTATTCCAAATGGCATAGAAGCCGAAATTGATGCTGAAAAAGGCAGCATTAGATTGCTCGCTCCCGCAGTGATATAGAATTTATTTTGGGAACAGAATACAATAATCAGAGAAGCAACGTTAGGTAATAAAATTTAAACTTTAACATCTGCCATTTTTATAATTTCTACTGAAATAATTAATGATGAAAAAAAACCTGCTACTATTATTTTTATCCGGTGCAATACTGTTTTCATGCAATAATGATGAAAATGACCCTTATTTAATTACAAACACACAAATAGGAAAACTGAAAAGAGAAACTCAGCTCAATCAGTTGGATTCAATTTTTAAGGAAGATTCCATCACTAGCCAAACCAGTGGAGCAGAACAACTGAGGTCTACAGATGAAATAAGGGTTTATGAAAAAGGCGGGCAGCCGCTACTGTATCTTGAACCGCTGCAGGAATTTGATTCCACCAGCACTATTGGTTATATAAGGGTTATGGATTCACGATATGAAACCAAAGAAGGTCTTAATGTGAGCAGCACTTTTAAAGACATTGTCACCCACTATAATATTTCCAGGATTGAAAATACGATGACTTCTGCGGTGATTTTTTTAGATGATATAAACGCTTATGTAACTATAGACAAAAAAGAATTACCATCCAGCCTTAGATATGACACCGAAGCCAAGATCCGGGCTTCACAAATTCCTGATGAAGCAAGGATAAAGTACTTTATGATTTACTGGAATTAGAATAAATGCCAAAAATTGTTAAGCCTACAGGTGATTACAGATGATTCCCTAACTTTACCTCATAACCAACTATTTAACATTATGATTAGGATAATAGGATTAATTATGACTATTGGAGGTGCTATTGCTCTGGTATTTGGAGTGCTGGGAATTTTTGATAGTATAGCTTTGATGTTCAGCCCCTGGGCATTGACTATTCTTGGAGTAATTTTCTTTTTTGCCGGCATATCCCTTATAAAAAGAAGAAGCGATAAAGAAAGTTAGTCCTTAAAAATAAAGCTGATTTTTTCCCTCATGTATAAAAAAAGGTCCCGGAAACATCCGGAACCTTTTCTTTTAAATCCTTATTCTTTTTAATCTACATTATCATGTAGAAAAGAATTATTTCTCCTGAACTGAAGGTCATCGTTATCATCCTTCCCTATACTCGTTCTGGAAAGTTTGCCTTCTCCCGGTTTATTCTGGTCTAAATCCACACCCTGCCTTTTGTAGGCAGGCTGCTTCTCTATCTCATCAATCTGGGCAGCATTGCTACGGAACTTATAATTAAATTCCTTCATCTTTGCTCTGCGCTCTGCAGCACGCTCAATCAACATGTCTGAAATGGGGCTGTTAAAAGGATCCTCATCATCTGGATTTTCCCTTTTTTCTGGTTGGGGAGCTATCGTTTTTTTTTCGAAAGCTACTGTTTCATCCTTAGGCTCTTCCTTCTTTGCAGGTTTGGAATTTTCAAGCTTCTGCTCAAATTCCATATAATCATCCAGGCTGTACCGCTTTACTCCTTTTTGGGAATTTTCAGTCACCGGAACAATTTCAACGGGCTCGTTCACCTCAATAT
The DNA here is from genome assembly GCF_031846585.1 of Autumnicola musiva. Lineage (NCBI taxonomy): Bacteria > Pseudomonadati > Bacteroidota > Flavobacteriia > Flavobacteriales > Flavobacteriaceae > Autumnicola > Autumnicola musiva. The sequence goes on along the minus strand of NZ_JAVRHK010000002.1, from coordinate 327,925 downwards.
TTCTTGTTTCTGAGCTCCTGCTATCTTCTTTTCTTCCTTCCTCTTTCCTTTCCTGCTGGGGCGTTTCGGTATTACTTTCTTTTTTTTCTTCATTTATAGGAAAATCGAAAGTGAACATGATCTGATCTTCATTTTCTGAAGATTCATCTTCCTGTTCATTCATATTAGTTTCCTGATCCTCTTCAGAAGTATCATTGATAATAAAATCTTCCGTATCTATTTCTTCATAAACCACGTCCATTTTTTTGGCAAATGGAGGTGTATGCAGTGGATTTTCTTTCTTCTCTTCCTGTTTTTTAGGGGAAATATTTCCAACTTCATCTACTTCTTCAACTGTGTCATCCAGCGTATGGACAATTTTGTTCTCTTTTGGCTCCTCATGTGCAGTTTCTGCCCCTTCTTCCAAAGCAGGGGAATAATAACCCGTCTTTTTGGTACTTAGTTCATGTTCTGCTTTTTGTTCATCCTCAAGAGTGTGGATAATTTTTTTTGTTTCGGTATTAACAATTTCATCCTGCTGCTCTACATTAAAACCCGTGGCAATAATTGTTACTGCTATAGCATCATCCAGAGCGTCATCTTCTCCAACCCCCATAATGATGTTTGCACTATGACCGGCTTCCGCCTGGATATGGTCGTTAATTTCACCAATTTCGTCTATTGTAATTTCTTCGGCACCGGAAACAATTAGCAGTAAAACATTTTGAGCACCGGTAATTTTATTGTCATTAAGCAAAGGAGAATCCAGCGCCTTGCGAATGGCATCGTTAGCCCTGTCTGCCCCTGAAGCACTCGCAGAACCCATAATAGCAGTACCACTATTGCTCAGAACAGTCTTGGCATCACGCAAGTCAATATTTTGGGTATAGTGATGGGTAATAACTTCAGCAATACCTCTTGAGGCGGTTGCCAGAACTTCATCGGCTTTTGAAAAACCGGCTTTAAAACCGAGATTACCATAAACCTCCCTAAGTTTATTATTATTTATTACAATTAATGAATCAACATGAGAACGCAGTTTTTCAACCCCCAGCTGGGCCTGTTCGTTACGCATCTTCCCTTCAAACTGAAAAGGAATGGTAACAATCCCAACAGTAAGAATATCCATATCTTTAGCCTGCTTTGCGATTACCGGAGCAGCACCTGTACCGGTACCACCGCCCATCCCGGCAGTGATAAATACCATTTTAGTATTTACATCCAGCATCTGCTTAATCTCGTCAAAACTCTCTACTGCAGCCTGCTCCCCTATACTGGGATTTGCCCCTGCACCAAGCCCTTCGGTAAGGCTAACCCCCAGCTGGATTTTATTGGGAACCGCACTGTTATCCAATGCCTGCGCATCGGTATTACAAACAACGAAATCCACACCTTTTATTCCTAACTGAAACATATGGTTAATGGCATTGCTACCACCACCTCCTACGCCAATAACTTTTATGACGTTTGATTGATTTTTTGGTAAATCGAATGAAATGTCTCCAAATTCTGTACTGCTCATAAATTCAATTTTACTGGTTGTATCTCTATTACTCTGCGTTATCTAAAAAATCTTTAAACTTCTCGGCCCATTTGTCAAAAATGCTTTTTCTGGGCTGTTTTTCCCGGGATTGAACATTTTCTTCTGAAGAGATCTGATCTTCAGGCTCATCAGAAAGTTCTTCTCCCGGCTCGTGTGCGTCATCTTCTTTTTTAAGAACCACTTCTTCCTGAAAACGACTTTTGCTTTGTTCAAGGCTGTTCATAACCAGGCCTACTGCCGTAGCATATACGGGACTGGTGGTTTCAGAATCATTAGTACCGGCAAGATGCTCATTGGGATAACCAATACGGGTATCCATTCCGGTAATATATTCTGCCAATTGCTTTAGGTGTTTCAGCTGGGCACCGCCTCCTGTTAATACCATCCCGGCAATTAGTTTTTTCTTCTGTTCTTCGTGACCATAATTTTTGATCTCCAGGTACACCTGCTCAATAATTTCCACAACCCTGGCGTGGATAATTTTAGAAAGGTTTTTTAAGGTAATCTCTTTCGGCTCCCTTCCGCGTAAACCCGGAATAGAAACAATTTCATTATCCTTATTCTCTCCCGGCCATGCAGATCCAAACTTAATTTTCAATAATTCGGCCTGCTTTTCAATAATTGAGCAACCTTCTTTAATATCTTCAGTAATTACATTTCCGCCAAAAGGAATAACAGCGGTGTGCCTGATGATCCCATCCTTAAAAATTGCCAAATCTGTAGTACCGCCACCTATATCTATTAAAGCCACTCCGGCTTCTTTCTCTTCCTGGCTTAAAACGGCATTTGCTGAAGCCAGTGGCTCCAAAGTTACGGCCGAAAGTTCCAGTCCGGCACTTTTTACACACCTCCCAATATTCCTGATGGAAGAAACCTGTCCTACCACTACATGAAAATTAGCTTCCAGCCTGCCACCGTACATCCCGATGGGTTCTTTAATTTCAGCTTGGCCGTCTACCTTAAATTCCTGTGGCAGCACATGAATAATCTCTTCTCCCGGTAACATTACCAGTTTATGTACCTGGTTGCAAAGGGTATGAATATCATCATTATCAATAACCTCTTCAGGGTTGGGCCTGGTGATGTAATCGCTGTGCTGCAAACTCCTTATATGCTGCCCCGCAATACCTACCACCACATCTTCAATTTTTAATCCTGAATCTGCTTCAGCTTCCTGTATAGCCTGTTGAATAGACTGGATAGTCTGGGTAATATTATTTACCACCCCTCTGTGCACACCAAGACTTTTAGACTTCCCGATCCCGACAATTTCTACCTTGCCGTATTCGTTCTTACGCCCAATCATAGCCACAATCTTAGTGGTTCCTATATCTAATCCTACTGCTATATCCTTCTGTTCCATAAATTATTTTTTAGTGCAAACAACCTGATTACCAAATTGCAAGTTCACTTTCCTGTAGGCATCTAACTTATTATCCTTTAGCGCTTTTTTATAAAACGCCTTAAAATTGTTGAACTTCAGCTCAATATTTTCGGCATTCCCGAAATAGACGGTAAAATCCATTTTTCTCATTTGCAGATCAAACCGGTTTGTATTTACTCGACTTATTTGCGTAATATGCTGCGTTAAAAACTCATCATTTTTAATATATTTTAGCAGCGGATAAACTTCTTTTACCGTAGCACCGTCAAACCCGAACAACAACGGCACCCGGGCTGAATAGTATTCAGAGAGCGGCATAAGCTCTCCGTTTCTGTCCAGATAAAACGAAGAATTGCCCACTAATCTACCAATAGGTTTTCGCTGGCTCACGTTTGCCTCAAGTTTACCGTCAAGAGTTACGTAAACTTCAGCATTTTCAATCATTTCATGTTTATTCAGAAGTCCCTCTACCCTATTCAAATCTAAAGTTTCTTTGCCTATGCCCGAGGAAGCCACTTTATTTTGTATCAACAATTTATTAACCGCTTCTTCCGTTACATACAGGTTCTCCGTATCGGTAAAATTTACCGCCACTTCACTGATCTTACGGGATTTCTGGCGCTTTTCAGCAAAGCCAAAAAGGAACACCACCAACGCAATAAGCAAAAACGCCTTTATGTATCCTAAACCTCCCATCATTGTAATGCAAGTTTAACTTTTTCAACTTCTTCTCCTATGTCTCCGGCGCCCATCATCACCACAACTTCCGCATTTGCTGCTTTAATTTCTGCGGAAAGATTTTCCTTCTGAACTAATGCTTTTTTAGGATTGTTTATTTTATCCAGAAGCCATGCTGAAGTGATTCCTTCTACCGGAAGTTCCCTGGCAGGATAAATATCCAGTAGCATTACCTGATCGAATTTACCAAGGCTTTCCGCAAATTCATCAGCAAAATCTTTTGTTCTGCTGAATAAATGCGGCTGAAAAACCGCCAGTACATTTTTGCCCGGGTGCATTTCCCTTACCGCCTGGTGTACCGCAGAAATTTCTGCGGGATGATGTGCATAATCGTCTATTAGCACCAGTTTTTCAGAATTTATTTTATAGGAAAATCTGCGTTTTACTCCTTTAAAACTGGATAAAGCCCCGGCTACCATGTTAGTAGGAGCACCATATTCAACAGCCATTGCCAGAGCGGTTACAGCATTCAGCAAATTATGTTTGCCGGGTAGATAAAATTTTAAATTCCTTAGGGTCTCCTGCGGAGTTTTAAAATCGAAATGATAAGCTCCTTTTTCTATTTTTATATTAATCGCTGAAAAATCAGCCTTATCGTCTACTCCTACTGTAGCGCCTTCCAATGGCAGCCCATTACGCACAAATAGCTTACCATTTGCAGGAACAAGCGAAGCAAATCTTCTAAAAGATTCCTGAAGCTGCTCATTTTCGCCGTAAATATCTAAATGATCGGCATCCATAGAAGTGATTGCCGCTATATTTGGGGATAATTGTAAGAACGAGCGGTCAAATTCATCAGCTTCGGCTACAATTACATCATCGCCCTGCATAATGAGATTGTTCTGGATATCTTCACTTATTCCTCCTAAAAAAGCGGTTATTTTGGCTCCTGTTTCTTTTAAAATATGAGCTAAAATAGCGGTGGTGGTAGTCTTCCCGTGAGTTCCTGCCACAGCCAGTGTTAATTTATTCCTGGTTACCAAACCAAGAACTACCGAACGTTTTTTAAGGCTGTAATTCTCGCTTAGAAAGTAATTATATTGCTTATGCCCGCTGGGAATCGCCGGAGTATAGACAATTAGAGAGTTTTTATCTTCTAAAATGTGCTGCGGAATTTGCCCTATTTCATCTTTATAAATAACAGTAACTCCTTCTTCCTCCAGTTTTCTTGTAAGGGAAGTAGACGTTTTATCATAGCCGGAAACATTTTTGCCTTTGGCATTAAAATACCTTGCCAGAGCACTCATGCCTATCCCGCCAATGCCGATAAAATATAAGTTTTGTATGTTATTAGATTCGTTCAAATTTTTGCTGATTCTTATCTTTGTTTATTTTTTATTCCTTTTAAACTACGACCAACAAGGTTTTAAAACATTGCAGATCCCGTAATGGTTATTTCCCTACCAGGTTCTCCACCTCGTCCACGATTCTTGCGGTAGCATCGGGCAGGGCCATTTTTTTTATATTTTCACTCAGTTCTTTTTGTTTTACTTCGGAATTAACCAATCCGAAGAATTCCTTTTCAAAATTTTGTTCCAGCTGCTCCTCTGTTAATGTAAGTGCTGCCTCGTTTTTGGTTAAAGACATGGCATTTTTCGCCTGATGGTCTTCAGCAACGTTTGGTGACGGTATAAAAAGCACCGGTTTGCCCACCACACATAATTCAGATACACTTCCCGCTCCCGCCCTACTTATAATAATATCTGCCGCGGCATAAGCCCAATCCATCCTGTTTAAAAATTCATACGTCTGCACCAGGTCGCTATTGTACTTTTTATACTCATCGTAATACAGCTTTCCGGTTTGCCAGATTAACTGAATGTTCTCTTTTTCAAATTTGGGCACCCAGGTCTCAATGAGCTGGTTTATTCTTCTTGCACCTAAACTTCCACCGAGCACTAGTACAGTTTTCTTTTTCCTGTCCAGATGAAAAAATCGCTGTGCTTCCTCCCTCTTTTCATTCACCTTCAGCAAATCTGACCGTACGGGATTTCCGGTGATAACGGTCTTTTCCTTTGGAAAAAACCTGAATACCTCCTCATAAGCCGCGCAAATTTTATTTGCCTGTTTAGACAAAATCCTGTTGGTAATTCCCGGGAAGGAATTCTGCTCCTGGATAAGCGTGGGTATCTTTTGCGATACCGCCACTCTCAATAACGGACCACTGGCAAAACCTCCCGTACCAATTACCACATCAGGCTGAAATTTTCGTATAATTTTCCGGCTTTTGCTCAGACTACTCACTAACTTGAACGGAAACATCAGGTTTTTTAGAGATACCTTTCTTTGAATTCCGCTTATCCACAAACCTTCAATTTCATATCCTGCCTGTGGCACTTTTTCCATTTCCATGCGATCCCTGGCACCTACAAAAAGAATTTCAGCCGCAGGATTCCGCCTGCGAATTTCATCGGCAATAGCAATGGCCGGGTAGATATGTCCACCGGTACCGCCTCCTGATAATATGACTTTTAAATTCCCTTTCACTTAAATCGCTTCACTTAATATATCCAGCGGATTGTCCTCACCATCTTCATGAGCTTCCGCTTCTTTAATTTCTTCTCTTTTAGCACTTACGCTCAAAATAATACCCAGCGCCATACAGGTCATCCAGATAGATGTTCCCCCGCTACTGATTAGCGGCAGGGTTTGGCCTGTAACCGGGAATAATTCCACCGCAACCGCCATGTTTACCAGCGCCTGAAAAACGATGGGTATTCCCACACCCATAACCACTAATTTCCCAAATATGGTATTTGCTTTTGTGGCCACAATTACTATCCTGAAAAGTAACATCAGGTATGCAGCCATCACTCCGAAAGCGCCTATCAAGCCCATTTCTTCAACAATAATCGCATAAATAAAATCTGAAGAAGACTGTGGTAAAAAATTCCGCTGCACCGATTTTCCTATTCCGGTACCGGCTATTCCTCCACGGGCTATGGCAATTTTTGCTTTTTCAATCTGGTAATCGGCTTCAGTATCTTCATCGTTGGTAAAACTATCTATCCTGCTCGCCCAGGTATCTACCCGGCTGGGTAAAACTCCCGGGAAGGCCTTTGCCGTGAGAATAAATATTGTTAACATTAAAAATCCGGCTGCCACGATAGCGGCGAGATATTTAATTGGATAGCCGCCTAAGAACATCAACACCAGCGTCATTGCAAAAATGATGAATGCCGTTGAAAAGTTGGCCGGCAAAATTAAGGCTAAAATGAGAAATACCGGCACCCACAAAGGAAAAATTGTCTCTTTAAATTCGATGGCCTTATCGGTGATTTTTGAAAGATAACGTGCCACATAAACCATTAGCACTACCGAAGCCAGCGTAGAGGTTTGAAAGGTGACCCCCAATACGGGAATTTGCACCCATCTGCTGGCATAAGCGCCTCCAATAAAGGTTCCCTGGGCAACGGTGTAAATTAAAAGCACGATAATCACCGGCAGCATCAAAATAGATAAGCCACGAAAGTAATTATAGGGTATACGATGTACTGCAAAGAGCAGGCAAAACCCCAGGAGCAAATGGAAAAAATGAACAACCAGGTAATTAAAGGTACTACCATCACCGTGCAAATAAGCAAGGTTGCTACTGGCACTATACACCGGCAGGAACGAAAATATTGCCAACAATCCCGCAGTGGCCCAGATCACCTTGTCTCCTTTAAGATTTGAAAAAATATTGCTCATCTAGTTTAGCTCCTTTTCCTTTTTTTCCTTAAGCTGAACATATTTCAGCTTCTTACAAATAGAGATCCTGAAACAAGTTCAGGATGACTTCACATTTTTTATAAATTCCTGACTGCTTCTTTAAACTGTCTTCCCCTGTCTTCATAATTTTCAAATAAATCAAAACTTGCACAGGCAGGAGACAATAAAACAGCCTCATTTTTTTCAGCAATCTTATAGGCTATTTTTACTGCTTCGTCCATAGATTGAGTTTCAACCATTATATCTACGCAGTTCCCAAAGGCATTTGTAATTTTAGCATTATCCACACCCAGGCAGATGATGGCTTTCACCTTTTCATTTACCAAAGGCAGTAAATCACTATAAACATTGCCCTTATCTACTCCTCCAACAATCCAAACGGTTGCGCTTTCCATACTCTCCAAAGCGTAAAATGTGGCATTTACATTTGTTGCCTTGGAATCGTTGATGTACATCACGTTATTAATCTTAAGCACCTTTTCCAAACGATGCTCCACTCCCTGAAAATTTTCCATACTTTCACGAATAGTCTGCTTCCTTATACGTAAAAGTTGCGCCACAGTAGCGGCCGCCATCGCGTTTTTTGTATTGTGCTTGCCCTGAAGGCTAAGATCTGTTGTTGGCATATAAAACTTGGTGTTATTTATTTTTACAATTATTTGTTCATTTTCAAGGTATGCGCCGTTTTCAAATTTTTTTTCTAATGAAAAAGGCAGTTTTTGGGCTTCAATGGGATTCTTCTTCAGCCAGTCTGAAATATTTTTATCATCGGCATCGTAAATAAAATAATCTGCCTTTGTTTGATTTAACGTAATTCTAAATTTGGAAGCTATATATTTTTCCAGGCTGTGCTCGTACCTATCCAGATGGTCTGGTGTAATATTGGTTAAAACAGCAATCTTAGGCCTAAAATTTATAATCCCATCCAGCTGAAAACTGCTTAATTCCAGCACATACCAGGCAAATTCATTTTCAGCGACCTGCCTGGCAAAACTATCACCCACGTTTCCCGCCATTCCTGCTGAAATTTTCCCGTCCTTCAGGATATGGTGAATAAATTTTGTAGTGGTTGTTTTCCCATTGCTCCCTGTAATCCCTATTGTTTCTGCTGAAGTAAATTCGGAAGCAAATTCAATTTCAGAAATCACCGGAATATTGTTGTCCTTTAGCTTCAAAACCAAAGGTGTGGTTTCCGGAATCCCGGGGCTTTTCATCACCACATCTGCATTGAGAATTTTTTCTTCAGAATGCTGTAATTCTTCCCATTCAATCTCAAGATTTTTAAGAACGTCTTTATATTTATCTTTGATCTTTCCTTTATCAGAAAGAAAAATTTTAAAGCCTTCTTTTTTGGCTAAAATCGCTGTACCCACGCCACTTTCTCCTCCTCCCAGGATTGCAATTTTTTTCGCCATACTATCTCAGCTTAAGCGTTACTACAGTTACAATGGCCAGAAAAATCCCTACAATCCAGAACCTCACTACAATCTTACTTTCATGATGCCCCTTTTTCTGATAATGATGATGCAAAGGTGACATCAGGAAAATTCTTCTCCCTTCACCGTACCTGCGTTTGGTAAGTTTGAACCAGAAAACCTGCATTACTACCGACAGGTTTTCCATCAGAAAAATTCCGCAGAGAAGAGGAATAAGCAATTCTTTTCGGGTAGCTATGGCCAAAACGGCAATTATACCACCAATAGTTAAACTTCCCGTATCCCCCATAAAAACCTGTGCAGGAAAAGTATTGTACCATAAAAAACCTACCAGTGCTCCGGCAAAAGCAGTAATATAAATAGTCATTTCCCCCGATTTGGGGATGTACATGATGTTGAGATAGTCTGAAAAAATAATGTTCCCTGAAACCCAGGCAAAAATACCTAGTGTAAGGACAATAATTGCTGAAGAGCCCGCCGCCAAACCATCTATCCCATCGGTAAGATTAGCACCGTTGGAAACAGCAGTCACAATAAAAATAACAATAGGAATAAATACCAGCCAGGCATATTTGGCATAGTCAGCATCAATCCAGGTAATAAGGCTGGAGTACTCAAATTCGTTGTTTTTTACGAAAGGAATGGTAGTAATTGTACTTTTCTCTTCAGGCCCCATTTCACGAATATTCCCAACTTCATTCAGCTCCTTACCCGGCACCGCATTATTCGCTTCCTCCTTAACGGTAATTCCCGGATGGAAATACATAGTTCCCCCAATGATCAGGCCCAGTCCCACCTGGCCTATAACTTTAAAAATACCTTTAAGGCCTTCCTTATCTTTTTTAAAAATTTTAATATAATCATCTATAAACCCGATAGTCCCCATCCAGATGGTAGTCACAATCAGCAGGATTACGTAAATGTTTTCCAGTTTCGCGAACAACAGCACGGGGATAAGAGTGGCAACAATAATAATAATCCCTCCCATTGTTGGTGTACCGGCTTTTTCACTTTGCCCCTTAAGTCCAAGTTCCCGCACACTTTCACCAACCTGTTTGGTAAGCAGGTAATCGATGATTTTTTTACCGTAAATGGTAGAAATAGCAAGTGAAAAAATAATGGCCATGGCCGACCTGAAGGATAAATATCCAAACAGCTGTGCCCCGGGAAACTCATATTCTGATTCTAAATATTTAAATAAGTAGTATAACATTCGCTATTTCTTCATTTCCCAAGGAAATGTTCCCTTTACTTGTTCAGTTTTTTTAAAAATTCATTCACGATTTTAAAATCATCAAAATCGAAACGTTCACCATTTACTTCCTGATAGGTTTCATGGCCTTTACCGGCTATAAGGATAATATCATTCTTACCGGCCATTTGGCAGGCGGTTTTAATCGCCTGTTTTCTGTTGGTAATAGACATGGTTTTATTATAATTCTGAGGTTCCACTCCTGCTTCTACCTCTTCAATAATTTTTTCAGGATCTTCAGTTCTCGGATTATCGCTGGTAAATATCACCCTGGTACTTAAAGCTGAAGCAATATGCCCCATTTTAGGTCTTTTGGATGTATCCCTATCTCCGCCACAACCTACCACAGTAATTAATTCTTCATTTTTTGTCCGGATAACATTGATGGTTTCCAGCACATTCTTAAGTGCATCGGGCGTATGGGCATAGTCTACGATTGCCGTTATTTTATCATTTGGAGAAACCACATACTGAAATCTCCCGTTTACCGAATTCAGTTCACTGATAATCTTCAGGCTTTCCAGAGTCTCCAGCCCAAGCAATTCTGAAACAGCATAAATCGCGAGAATATTATAAGCGTTAAAATTCCCGATAAGCTTAGACCATACGTCCTGATCATTCACCTTCAGCAGCAATCCTGTGAATTGATTTTCCAGGATCTGCGCCTGGTAATCGGCATAAGATTTTAAAGCGTAGGTATATTTTTTGGCTTTTGTGTTCTGAAGCATCACCGGCCCGTTCTTATCATCGGCATTCACCAGGGCGAAAGACGAAGCAGGCAATTCATCAAAAAAGCGCTTTTTAACATCACGATATTCTGCAAAATTTTTATGATAATCCAGATGATCGTGAGACAGATTTGTAAAAATCCCGCCGGCAAATTCCAAAGCAGTCGTTCTGTGCTGTGCAATTCCATGAGAACTCACCTCCATGAAACAAAATTCCACACCTTCACTATTCATATCTTTTAAATAAGAATTTATAGTTATGGAATCCGGCGTAGTTCTTACTGCAGAATACTCTTTATCAGCCACCATCACTTTAACCGTGGAAAGTAAACCAACCTTAAATCCGGCTTTGGTAAAAAGGTTATAAAGCAGGGTGGCAATTGTAGTTTTCCCGTTAGTACCGGTAACTCCAACAAGTTTCAGTTTCTCTGAAGGATTACCGTAGTAATTGGATGCCATATGTGCCAGCGCCATTTTAGAATCCTCTACCTGGACATAAGTTACACCGTTAACAATATCTGTGGGTAACTCTTCACATACCACTACAAGGGCATCTTTATTTACGGCCATTTTGATATAATCATGCCCGTTGGAAAGTGTACCTCTAACAGCAATAAAAACATCATTCAACTCCACTTTGCGGGAATCGAAATGTAAATTATTAATGGTAACGCCGGTATTTCCAACCACGGCCTCCATTCTAACTTTGTAAAGAATATCCTTTAAAACGATCAACTTAATATCAATTTTACTTTTAGTTCTTCTTTCTGAATTATTTCACGGCCCGCCGCTATAGACTGCTTCTTCACCCTGCCTTTCCCATCCATATCTACTTCAAAACCCAGGTTTTCCAGAAGAGAAATTGCATCCATGGCAGGCATTCCGGTTACATCGGGCATCAAAATTTTCTCATTTTGAACCTTACTGTAATATTTTTGAAAATCTTTTTCTACTTTTTCATTTTTTATTTCCAGTCCGGGCAGTTCATCCATAATAGGAGTATCGGTATAAATCTTCTGAGCGATACTTTTAAAGACGGGAGCCGCAACAATATTCCCATAATACCCCTTACTGCGCTTTGGCTTATGAATTACCACGATACAGGAATATTTAGGATCATCTGCGGGAAAATATCCTGAAAACGAGGAGATATATCTTCCTGGCTCAATCCAGTACTCCGTCTGGCATGTTCCTGTTTTTCCGGCCATAGAGAAATTAGGGGTATAAATATTGGCCGCAGTCCCACGCCGAACCACATTCTCCATCATTTGCCTTACTTTTTTAGCCGTTTCAGGAGAACATACCTCAGGATTCATAATTTCTTTTTCAACTTTTACAATAGTCTTATCCCATTCTTTTACCTCTTTTATAAAGCGTGGTTTCACCATTACGCCATTATTGGCAATGGCATTATAAAAGCTTAATGTTTGTAACGGAGTTAGGGAAACCCCATAGCCAAAAGCCATCCAGGGCAAACTAAGGCCGCTCCAGTTTTTATCGCCAGGATGTGGAATCCTGGGCTGGCCTTCCCCGTTAATATCAAGCCCAATCTTTTGATTGAGACCCATATCATAAAGCGTGTTCACAAACCTGGCGGGATTATTTTCATAACCCTGAGTAATAAGTTTGGTAAAGGCGGTATTTGAAGAAAGTTCAAAAGCCCGTGCCGCCGAGATTTTCCCGTAGCCCCCATGATGCGAATCCCGCACTGCACGGCCATAGAAGCGCACCACTCCGTTCTCGGTATCCAACACCTGGGCGGTATCCACCACGTTGTCTTCCAGTGCAGCCACCATAGCCATCAATTTGAAGGTGGAACCAGGTTCGCTGGCTTCGTACACAGCATAATTTCTTTTTTCAAAATAAGTACCTTCTGAAGTGCGGCCAAGATTGGCCATGGCCTTAATCTCCCCGGTAGCAGTTTCCATTACCACAACAGTACCATGATCGGCTTCAAAATATTCAAGCTGCTTCAGCAAAGCGTGATGCGCGATATCCTGAATATTCACATCTATGGTAGAAATCACATCATAACCATCTCTGGGCTCTACCTCATTATTATCACTAATAGGCTTCCACTGGCCTTTGGCAATTTTTTGCTTTAGGCGCCGGCCGTCTGTACCTCTAAGATATTCTCCAAAAGCCCCTTCAAGCCCTACGCGGGTAAAATAGCCTTCTTCATCTTTACGCTCATAACCCACAGTACGTTCCCCCATTTTACCTAACGGATGTTCCCTTACGGTCCTTTGCTCCACAATAAGGCCACCTTTATAAGCTCCAAGCTGGAACATGGGAAAATTTTTAAACTTCAAATAATCAGAATATCCCAGGTTTTTGGCAATTAAAAGATAACGTTGATGATTTACCCTGGCAGCACGAAGTTTCTGAGAATAGTAAGTGGCAGATTTCCCAAAATATTTTGATAGTTCTTCGGAAAGCGGTCCTATATTTTTTTCGAAGTTCTTATCAGAAACAGTAACCGCATCAAACCTTATGTCATACTTTGGAACGGAGGTGGCCAGCAAACTGCCATTGGCATCGTAGAGATTCCCTCGATTGGCAGGAATTTTAAAATTCCGGTAAGTTCTTTCCTCAGCAAGCTCTTTATAATGCTCCCCGTCTACAAACTGAATATCCATCAATTTAAACGCGACAGCCATTGCGAAGATGAAAAGGCATCCTGCAATAAAATACAGTCGGTTTAATATGTTTTTTTCAGTAGTTGCCATTCCAGCCTTACTCTTTAATATTAACTCTGATTTTAAACGGCGGCGTTTCGGAAGGTGCTATTCCCGTTCCACTTAGTTGGTCAATTAATGTAGATTCCATTTTAATACGCATAAGTGCGGAACGCCTGTCTACAAACTCACTTCTTAATTCCCTTACCTCGTTATTAAGCCCTGCTATCTGGTGCACTTTACGCTCAGCACTATGGGAACTGGCAATCATGATAATAGCTAGAAGAGTACAAAAAACAATAAAGCGCCAGTTATTAACAGCATCACTGTTAATTAAAAAATTCGCTTTTAATATGTTATAAATTCCCTGCTTCATTGTTATAACATTTTCAACCAACCAGCTCTAAAGAGAGCCATTGATTATAACTTTTCGGCAACCCGAAGTTTTGCGCTTCTTGCACGGTTATTCTCTGAAATTTCCTTTTTTGAAGGAACAATCAATCCATTTACTTTTTTAAAAGGAACTGAAATATTTCCGTAGAAATCTTTCTCCGGCTCCCCCTCAAAGAGGCCACTTCTTATATATCTTTTTACCAGGCGGTCCTCCAGAGAATGATAGGAAATCAAACTTAGCCGCCCTCCCGGCTCCAGCATATCTTCTGTTTGTAAAAGAAATTCTTTTAAAGCTTCAATTTCCTGATTCACCTCAATACGAATAGCCTGATAAATCTGCGCCAGAATTTTATTTTCCTTTCCTTTAAAAAGGGCAGGTTTCAATAATTCATTTAATTGTTCACTGCTCACAATTGGCCTTTTGGCCCGCTCTTCCACAATCATCCTGGCCAGTTTTGGAGCATTTTTTAAATCGGCATACTCGTAGAAAAGCTCCTTTAATTGCTTTTCATCGTAATCATTAATTACTTCGTTTGCACTCACTTTACTGCCCTGGTTCATCCTCATATCCAGTTTCGCATCAAACCGGGTAGAAAAACCCCTTTCAGCTTTATTAAACTGATGAGAGGAAACCCCAAAATCTCCTAAAATCCCGTCTACCTTTTTTATTCCGTAGAACCTTAAAAAGCGTTTTAAATACCGGAAATTTTCATTAATAAGGGTGAAACGCTCATCTTCAAATTTGTTTTCCAGAGCATCCTTATCCTGATCAAATGCGAAAAGCCGTCCCTCAGGCCCAAGCTGATTTAATATTTCCCGGGAGTGCCCGCCACCCCCAAATGTCACATCCACATATACCCCGCCCGGCTTTATATTAAGCCCGCGCACGGTTTCCTCAAGCAGTACAGGATTATGGTATTTCATCAAAATCGTCATTTCCCATTACCTCTTCCGCCAGATCTGCAAAATCATCTGAAGCGGCTTCGATAGCATTTTCATATTTCTCCTTATCCCAAATTTCAATGATGTTAATAGCGGAAGAAAGCACAATTTCTTTCCCTATTCCCGCAAACCCCACCAGATCCTTCGGAATTAATAACCTCCCGTTGGTATCTACCTCAACAGTTTTCACTCCTGCGGTAAACCTCCGGATAAAGTCGTTATTCTTTTTCTTGAAGCGGTTAAGCTTGTTGATTTTCTGCATCATTTCATTCCACTGTTCCATTGGATATAATTCCAGACAGGGCTGAAAAACTGCACGTTTCAGCACAAAACCTTCCTGAAGCATAGGAGCAAGCTGCTTTTTTAATGCTGAAGGAACCATTAACCGGCCCTTCGCATCCACCTTGCATTCGTATGTTCCAATTAGATTTACCACTCCTGAGTTTGTAGATTCAAATATATTGAAAAAAAATCCACTTTTTACCACTTTCTACCACATTGTTGATAAGTTTTACCACCGTATTTACTTGAAAGCCTTTAAAATAGCCATATTTCCTTCTGATTCAGAAGGTTGGTCACGGTGGGAGTTTTTTCTCAGAAAAACACCTTAAAATGCCCTGATTACGGGAGGAAAGCTTTACTTAAAAACTCTTTGCCTTTAGCCAAAAATGATTATACTTGTATTGAAATCGCTATATTTGCGATTGCAAACTGCAAAGAGTATCAATGAAAAATCACTTAAAGCAAGAAGGAAAGTTCACATACTTGGAAGAAGGGGAAGGTGCTCCAATAGTTATTTTGCACGGTCTAATGGGAGGCCTTAGTAATTTTGACGGAGTAATAGAATATTTCCCTTCACATGGCTACAAAGTGCTGATTCCTGAATTGCCATTATACTCTATGTCGTTACTTAAAACCAGTGTGGCAACTTTTGCAAAATACCTGAAGGAATTCATTGAAATGAAAGGTTTTAAGGAAGTTATCCTATTGGGAAATTCCCTGGGAGGCCATATTGCCCTGGTGGCAACAAAGCTTTATCCTCAACTGGTGAAGGGGCTTGTAATTACCGGTAGTTCAGGACTATATGAAAACGCAATGGGGGAAAGCTACCCCCGCCGTGGTGATTATGAGTTTATCAAAAAAAAGGCTCAAAATGTATTTTATGATCCTGAAGTGGCCACCAAGGAAATTGTAGATGAAGTTTATGAAACCGTAGGTGACCGAAATAAACTGGTAAAAACTCTGGCCATCGCAAAAAGCGCCATTAGACACAACATGGCAAAGGATTTACCCAAAATGCTTACCCCCACCTGCATTATCTGGGGTAAAAACGATAATGTCACCCCACCTGAAGTCGCAGAAGATTTTGACCGCCTACTGCCCGATTCCAGTCTTTACTGGATAGACAAGTGCGGGCACGCAGCTATGATGGAACATCCGGAGCTTTTTAATAAACTGCTTCATTCCTGGCTGAAAGAGAGACATTTTTAAAAACTTTTCCGGTTTTAAAATTTTGAATTTATGGAAATTAAGAATGCTGAATTTGTGGTGAGCAACAGCAGTGTTGCCCAATGCCCTAAAAGTCAACTGCCAGAATACGCCTTTATAGGAAGAAGTAATGTGGGCAAGTCTTCTTTAATCAACATGCTTACCGGAAGAAAATCTTTGGCCAAGACTTCTTCAACCCCTGGAAAAACTCAGCTAATCAACCATTTCCTCATCAATAATAACTGGCATCTTGTAGATTTGCCCGGCTATGGTTACGCTAAAGTTTCAAAATCTACAAAAAACACCTTTCAGAAGTTTATTACGGCATACTTTGAAAAACGGGATCAAATGGTTTGTGCATTTGTTTTAATTGATTCCCGCCATACTCCTCAAAAAATCGATATGGAATTTATGAAGTGGCTGGGGGAACATCAGATTCCATTTTGTATAATTTTCACTAAAGCCGATAAATTAAAATCTAAAGAATTACAACGGAATCTTGAAGTTTACGAAGGGGAAATGCTCCAGACATGGGTGGAGATGCCGCAATATTTTGTGACTTCCTCTAATTCTGCTTCAGGAAAAGACGAGGTACTTGATTATATTGAAGAAACAAATAAAGGCCTCGCCAAAGCATTCTAATTTCTCCTGTTTTCAATAAGAGCTATAAGTTCTTTTTCTGAACCAATTTGCATTAACTCATTTTTAGAAATAAAAATTTCCAGTCCATTCTCTCCTTCAGCAAGCACAACAGGAAAATCGAATTTATGACCAAATTTAGAAGCATACTGCTTCCGAAACTCATCTGCATAAAGAAATTCCATTGTGATTCCAGAATGTCTCCTATACTCTTTCCACCGGGATTTCTCCCCAAAAGCAGCATGAGTAATCTTACACAGGCTGCAATTATAAGTTTGGGGGCTAAGAATTTTATGAAGCGCATCCATCACACCACTTATTTTACCCGATTGCGCATTATATACTAAAATAAGCTTTTCAACCAACAGATTATTCTTTCTTAAGATTCATCTTTTCAGCAAAGTAGTCACAAAAGTCCTGCATGGTAGCAGTCATTTTTTCATCCTGGGTGGCTTTATTAAATGTATTGCTCATGGCTACCAGAGTTTGGTGGAAAAATTTTTTCATCTCATCCACAGGCATGTCTTTTGTCCATAGGTCAATTCTTAAAGTTTCCTGAGCTTTACTATCCCACACCGATAACATTAAAGCTTTTGCCTCTTCTTTATAAATATTCCCGTCTTCTGCAGACCAATACAGTTCTTCCGGAACATGGTTTGCATCGGTTACTACTTCTATATTGATCTCGGATTTTTTGTATTCTGCCATTTTTAATTTTTCAGTTTAATTTTTGTTTTAAAATTTTCAGGAAGGTTTAGCCGGTTTAAAATTGGCCTCATTAAAAATCTTTTCAGCATCTGTATTAAGCATTTCCTGAACTCTTATATCTTTTCCTTCCATATACTGCCTTATAATCTGCCAGCCGATATACTGCCCCATTCTGTCCGGAGATTCGCTATCCAGCAATAAGTAGAATTTTGAAAAAGGTGCAGGATAAAGGAACCGGCTGTATAATTCAGAATCGGTATCAAAAATAACTTCATTTTCCACAAAATATCGCCATGCCTGTGCCTCATTATTTCTGGCCCATTTCATTTCATCTTCAGTATATCCCATTATTTCAGCATCAGATTCCGCAGGAAGCCAAATATCTTTAAGGTACTGCACTTTTCCGTAGTACAACATATGGGAAAGATATGTGCGGGAATCAGGCCGGGGCACAAAATCTTCGGCAATCGTACCGGCTGCATCGGGAACTATTTGTTCTTTTCTAAAATTTTTCTTTAGAAATTCCTGCATGCTTATATAAAAAGGATGGTCTTCCCCCAGATAAGTATCCAGCGAAATAAATAATTTATCCCCGGTGTAAATTACCTTATTCCTGTAGTCAACTTCTGAAGTTACCGTATAAACATCAGGCGCATTAAAAGCCGGAAAATCATATTTTATATGCTGAAAGAGACTGTACAAATTATTGGTTTCTTCTGAAAATTCCGGGAAAACAGCGGCCACTTCAGTATCAATTTCCTGCTGAATGGTATCAGAAAGTTTATTTACCCACACACTGTCCGGGTATTGGGAAGGGAAAAAAAAAGGATATTCAGTCTTTAGGGAATCAAGATTATGGATTGTGGCTTCAGCAAATTGCCTGTCAAACCTTACCAGCTGAAAATCAACTTCAGTCTTCTCAATTTCCTTTTCCCTGCCGGATTTCTCCTCACAGGCAAAAAAGGCTAATAGCCCTATAAAAAAGATAAATTTCCTCACTACTCCTATAATTGTGAAGGCTTTAACGCCGGCCTCTTTTATAAATTATGTTTAAATAGTAGATTTGTGTACAAAGGTATCATTTACAAACTAAAGCACCCAATATTATGCAGACGGAAAAGGTAGCAAACCATATAATAGAATGGCTGAAAGAATATGCCACCAAAGCCAACATGAAAGGTTTTGTAATAGGAATAAGCGGAGGTGTGGACTCTGCCGTTGCCTCTACTCTATG
The DNA here is from genome assembly GCF_031846585.1 of Autumnicola musiva. Lineage (NCBI taxonomy): Bacteria > Pseudomonadati > Bacteroidota > Flavobacteriia > Flavobacteriales > Flavobacteriaceae > Autumnicola > Autumnicola musiva. The sequence goes on along the minus strand of NZ_JAVRHK010000002.1, from coordinate 309,072 downwards.
TGCCAAAACGGGCCTCAGAACACTTTGCGTGGAAATGCCCATTCATCAAAACCCCGACCATGTCACACGGGCGCAGAAACACATTGAAGAACTTAAGCGTAATTTTGCAAATGTTACCAGCGTAAGCACTAATCTAACTTCGGTATTTGAAGAATTTAAAAACGTATTGCCAGATAGCCAGAATAATGAACTACTGGACCTTAGCCTGGCTAATTCCAGAGCCAGGTTAAGAATGACAACACTCTATTATTTTGCCGGGTTACATCTTTACCTGGTAGCCGGCACAGGAAATAAAGTGGAAGATTTTGGAGTTGGATTTTATACAAAATATGGTGATGGCGGAGTTGACGTAAGCCCTATTGCTGATCTTATGAAAAGCGAGGTATATGAACTGGGTAGTTATTTACAAATTTCAGATTCAATAATAAATGCTAAACCAAGTGACGGACTATTTGGAGATAGCCGTAGCGATGAAGAACAATTGGGTGCAAGCTATGATGAGCTGGAATGGGCAATGGAAATGAAAGAAGCAGGCAAATCTGAAGCTGATTTTACCGGAAGGGAAGCAGAGATTATCCACATATACCAAAATCTAAATTCTAAGAATAAGCATAAGATGATCCCTGTCCCCATTTGCGAAATACCTCTTCATCTAAAGAAATAAACATTTTATCGAAAATACTTTTCAGGACTGCTATATGAAGGTTTTATACTCTATTTTTAGATAATTATCATGTATCTAAAAATGCTCCCCGGTTCGATACGTATCTATATCAGCCTAAAATTATGTATAAAGTATTAGTTGCAGACCATCATCCAGTGATTAGCCGAGGGATCGGTTGTATCCTACAAAACAATCCGGCCCTGGAAATTATTGGCAATATCACCAGTGGGGAAGAATTGTTTAAATATCTTCAGAACGGGGTTCCGGACGTTCTTATTATTGAACTTGATTTACCTCAAATAAATGGCATTAATGCTCTTCGGAAAATCAAGCAGGATTATCCCGGGACAAGAATGTTAATTTTTAGCACGCATCCTGAAGAGATGTATGCCTTAAGTACAATCAAGGCTGGTGCAGCCGGATATATATCTAAGACCACCGATCCCGAAACCCTGGAAAAAGCTATCTATCAGGTGGCACGTGGAGGGATCTACCTCAACAAAAAAATTACGGAACGTCTTAATTCAGGAATTTCCCAAAATAAAAGTTTGGTAGCTAAATTTAAGCGCCTGTCCACCAGGGAAACTGAAGTCCTTAACCTTTTATCCTCAGGAAAGCGAAATAAGGACATTGCCGAAGCACTTGATATTAATGAAAAAACGGTAAGTACTTATAAAACCAGGTTACTTAAAAAACTAAAGGTAGATAATGTAGCTGATCTTATTACGCAATCCAGACTTCTTCAGCTTAATATCACATAACGCGGTTTAGCTTATTTGAAAGAACCTTATTCAGGCTCAGGTAATCCATTACGTCCTGTAACGTAACAGAGTTATCCTCCTGTGCAGCATGCATTATTTGCTGTTTGAGTTCTTCAATTTTCTGTGAAACAAGGTAGCGGCGAAGGTTAAGAATAGTTTCACTCACCAGGCGTGAAACCCCTTCCTTTTTGTCTTTTACAAAAATATCATTCCGCTCCCAGTCATGAAGTTGATATTGCTCCTCCTCCATTAGGATGCTGGTAATTTCTGAAGCTTCTTCCGCCGGCACTTCATTTATAAAATTCTCTATAGCAAACTCTTCCTCACCGTTCAGTTTCTGAATTAAAAAGTTATAAATTTCCCTGAAATGCGGGTTAGCAAAAGCAATTTCATCTTCCTGTAAATCAAGAAAAATCTTTTCAAAAACCCGGGTGTTTTGTTTTTCAGGTTCCAGGCTTAATTCGCCGTTCTCAGTTTGCTTCAGGACAAGATCTTCAAATTCCTCCTCACGCTTTCCGTACAACAGCAAAAGACTGATGATTTTTCTCTCCAGCTCATATAATTCATTTACTTTTACTTTAGGCTTCGCACCGGCATCTTCGCGAACCACATCCATAGATTTTTTCGGCCGCTTTTTCCCGGGCGTCCTGCCGGATCCTTTTGAATTCAGCTGTGCAAGGGTGGTGAAAAGAACATCTTCAGAAATATCCATTAAACGGGAACATTCCTGAACATAAATTTCCTGCTGAATATTATCGGGAATTTTTGCAATACTGCCCACCATATCCCTTATGACCTCCGCTTTTTTCACAGGGTCATTTTTGGCTTCATTCACCAGTAATGATGCCTTATAAGTAATAAAATCTTTAGAATTTTCAGCTAAATATAGCTTCAGCTCTTCTTCATTGTATTTCCTGGCAAAACTATCAGGATCTTCACCTTCGGGAAAAGTACAGACTTTTACATTCATGCCCTGCTCCAGGATAAGGTCTATTCCGCGTAAAGAAGCCCGCGTTCCCGCTGCATCCCCATCAAAAAGAACAGTAATATTGCGGGTTAGCCGGTTTATAAGACGTATTTGCTCTGAAGTTAAAGCCGTTCCGGAAGAAGAAACCACATTTTCAATCCCTGTCTGGTTAAACTGAATAACATCGGTATAGCCTTCAACTAAAAAACAATTATCCTCTTTGGCAATAGCTTGTTTGGCATAATAGATTCCATAAAGGACCTTGCTTTTATGATAAATATCGCTCTCCGGAGAATTAAGATATTTAGCAGTTTTTTTATCGTTGGTGAGAATCCGGCCTCCAAACCCAAGAACCCTTCCGGACATGGAGTGGATAGGGAACATCACGCGGCCCTTAAAACGGTCAAATTGTTTTTCGCCTTTAACAATAGTAAGTCCGGTCTTTTCCAGGTATTCCAGTTTATACCCACTACCCAAAGCTTCTTTGGTGAATGTATCCCAATCGTCCAGGCAATATCCAAGGTCAAACTTTTCGATAGTTTCTGCGGTAAAACCTCTCTCCTTAAAATAGCTTAAACCAATAGCATTACCGGCATCGGTTTTATGAAGGATTTTTTGAAAATATTTAGCGGCAAATTCAGAAACCAGATACATACTTTCCTTCTCATCGGCCTGCTGCTTCTGCTCGTCTGTTTGCTCGGTTTCTTCAATTTCTATCCCGTACTTTTTCGCCAGATATTTAATTGCTTCGGGATAGGTAAAATGTTCATGCTCCATAAGGAAAGCAATTACATTGCCGCCTTTCCCGCTGGAAAAATCTTTCCATATTTGCTTTACGGGCGAGACCATAAAGCTTGGCGTACGTTCATCACTAAACGGACTTAGTCCTTTAAGATTGCTGCCAGATTTTTTTAGCTGCACAAAATCCCCAATCACCTCCTCCACCCGGGAAGTTTCAAAAACATTGTCTATGGTAGTTTTTGAGATCAAATTTTGAAGATTCTAAAATATTTAAACCTCACAGGGTTTGAAAACCTGTGAGGCTTTTTCATTTTAAAACAAAATTACAAAAATTATAGTTCGGCTAATCTAAATCGAATCGTATACCTAAGGAAATATTATTCAACTCTGGATTAGCATCGGAAAAAATAGTATTGATGTCATACTTTGCATAGAGCGAAGTGTCTCCCCAGCCTATATATCCGCTAAGCCCATATATAACATCATTAGTATTGTAATCGTTCTTAAGCTTCTCCTTTTTATTATCTCCATCTATTTCATACTTTAGTTTCTGGCGCTCTCCTATGTTAAAACCGGCATATCCCCCCAATCCAACTTTAAACATTTTACCAGTCACAAACTTCACCCCTTTTGCCGACTCATAGCGTTTGGATGGGCCAAATTCAAAATGTACCGGAACAACAAGATTATCCATTCTAAATTTTGACTTATCCAGGTCTTCCTCAAATTCAACCAGGTAAGTCTCATCCCCGTCTTCTACATAATAGCGGTTATCTGTAGGCTTCAATCCATTAAATTGAAAAGAAAGTCCGTATTTTAACCTCAGCCAGTTGCTTTTTTTGAAAACGCGGGTTTTCCAGGCCCAACCGATTTCAAAAAACCTGCTGCCACCAATTTTAAAATCAGAATCCTCGATAGACTGCCCTTCCAGAAGAGCATTATTTAAACCCGCGGCAATGACCAGTTCAGAAACCGTCCTGGCATAATAATCTTCACTATCTTCATTCCTGCCCACCTGTACATAGGTACTTGTTCCTTCATGCCAATCTTCCCCACGGGAAAGCAGTTCAAGACGATTATCTATAATTGCAACCCTATTTTCAATATTAAGGGCATGCTTTTTTGCGGCTTCTTTTTTAAGTTCTTCTGCTTCGTCCCAGGTGATTTCTCCATTTTCGGCCTGCTGATTAATTTTTTCAGCCTCCTTCTTTAGAGCTTCTTTTTCATTTGCGACTATATTCTCCTTCCGTTTTTCGAGATCTTCTATTTTTTCTGAATTAGACATATCTTCATTGCCATTATGTATGCTAACCATTTGAGCATTAGCAACCGCTAAATTAAAAAGACTAAATACTACGTAAGAAATAATTGTTTTCATGATGTTGATTTTTAGCTGAAGTACCTCTGCACTTCATTGATTGATGAATAACCCTCTTCAGGATTGTGATGATTATTATTAGTTTAATTGTTCCTTGTTACTACCGCTGTTCTGGCTTTTATTACGCCTTCCTTAAGCATTTCAAAAACCTTCTGCCTGAAAGATTCGTCCAGTTCGCCTTCAACAGCTCTCAACAAGGCATTGGCATCTACTACTTCAGTAGCATTTGCCATTCCGGCTTCACGGCTAATCTCCTTTGCAGCCTCGGCAAGAAGGGAATTAACCTCAGCATTCTTAATGTTCCCCTTTTCCCTTTCTGCGGAATTTACCGCCGCAATAATCTCTTCCAGTTTACTTCTGAAAACCGCTTCTTCCGGTTGATTTTGAATCGCAGGATTAACTGAAGTAGAATCTGTTATTCCTTTTTCTTTCAGTTGATTTACAGTTTCAGTTTGTGCCACCTCAGTTTTCATATTCTCCTGTGGCTTCCGGAAACCTGATGTTTTTTCTGAATCTTCCTCAACAAAAAGTTCTTTTTCCACTTCTTCCGAAGCAATATGAGTTTCAGGTTTCAATTCTTCTTTAACAGAGGGGGAAGAAGTTTTCTCTACCGGCTGCTCTACAATTTGTGGCGTGTTGGTAACATCTTCTGCAGTAAAAACAGAGCCTGCAATTACCAGTACCGCTACTACCGCAGCCGCTACACCTATCCACCATTTGGAATTTCTTCTATCTTTATTTTCGGCAGCATCAAGCCGGGCTTCAAGCTTATCCCAACTGGCTTCAGAAGGCGAAATTTGCCTTTTTTCGAGCTGCTCTTTTATATGCTCTTCAAATTTAATTGGTGCCATAACCTGTTTCGTTTTGTGATTTTAGCTGCTCCTGCAGCATCTTTCTTGCCTTAAATAATTGTGATTTTGAAGTCCCTTCAGAAATATCAAGCATTTTCGCTATTTCACTATGCTTATACCCTTCTACTGCATACATCACAAAAACCATTTTGTAACCCTCGGGAAGGTCGTCTATCATCTGCTGAATATGGGCTACTTCCAGTTCAGAATTTATATTATTCCCACTTTCAGAATAATTTGTTATTTCCTCCTGCTGAAATTCTACATTTTTATTTGCCCTTAAAAAGGATATCGCCTCCCGAACCATAATTTTCCTTATCCAGCCTTCAAAACTTCCTTCTCCTTTAAAGGATCCTATATTGGTAAAAACCTTAAAAAAACCATTCAGCATTACTTCTTCAGCATGGTGCATATCCTTTATGTACTGCCGGCAAACGCTTAACATTTTTCCGGAGTGTATCTCATACAAACGCTGCTGTGCCTCGCGGTTATTTTTGGCCGCACGCTTTATTAGTTGCGTTTCATTTTTAAAAAGTTGAATTACTTTCACCTGTTTTCAGTTATTAAAGGCCTTCTATTTACATAGACGCGGAAAAGTTACAAAAGGTTGCCTGCCCACTTTTATTTTTATTGAAATTTCTTATTTGCCTATTTTTAATCTCAGGATATACCGAAAAAATGGAACACCAATGCCTGTGCAAAGGGATTCCAAAACTCGTATCTTTGTAGCAGAATCTTTTTTATGTCTGAACAAAAACTTACCAGAATAAATAAATTCCTGAGCGAAATTGGATTTTGCTCCCGCCGGGAAGCCGATAAACTAATTGACCAGGGACGAATAACTTTAAACGGAGAAATTCCTGAAATGGGAACTAAAATAGCCCCGGGAGATGAGGTAAGAGTTGATGGTAAGCTTGTTTCCAAACAGGAATTAAAAGAACCCAACGTTTACCTGGCTTTTAATAAACCTGTTGGTATTGTTTGTACTACAGATACCCGCGTTGAAAAAGATAATATTATTGATTACATTAACTATCCAAAACGGATTTTCCCTATTGGCCGCCTGGACAAACCCAGTGAAGGATTAATTTTTCTTACCAATGACGGCGATATTGTAAATAAGATTCTTCGGGCCCGCAATAATCATGAAAAGGAATATATAGTAAGCGTGAACAAGCCTATTACTCCTGATTTTTTATCGAGGATGGGTTCGGGAATCCCTATTTTAAATACTATTACCCGCAATTGCGAGGTGGAACAGTTGGGAAAATATGAATTCAGGATTGTGCTTACCCAGGGCCTTAACAGGCAAATCCGCAGGATGTGTGAATTTCTGGGATATGAAGTAAGCTCGCTTAAACGCATACGAATAATGAATGTGCAACTGGACGTTCCCACCGGAGAATGGAGGGATTTAACTGCTGAAGAACTTGAAACCATTAATAAAATGGTTGATGAATCTGTAAAGACAGAAGAAGCTTCCAGGACCAAAACGGGAAAGAACAAGGATACATCAAACTCTTTCCCGAAGAATAGCAATAGAAAAAGAAGGACGCGTAAAGACAAATCTTAACACATAATTAGCTCACTGTTCCGGCTGCATGTTAACTTATCTTTCTAATTTTAGAGAAATTACGATTTTCCATATTTTAAAGGTTAAGTTTTAATTATTTCAAATCAGCCAATCATGAAGATACAACCTTTCCACCTTGCCATTCCGGTCTCTGACCTGGAACAATGTCGAAAATTTTACAAAGAAACCCTCGGATGTGGCGAAGGCAGAAGCAGTGAGCATTGGGTGGATTTTAATTTTTTCGGACATCAGCTGGTTATCCATTATAAAGCTCCGGAAGATAATCCCTCTGCTCATTCAAATCCCGTTGATGGAAAAGATGTGCCGGTACCTCATTTTGGTGTAGTTCTTAAATGGGATGTTTTTCAGGAATTTTCAAAATTACTGAAGGCGAAAGGAGTCAATTTTGTTATTGAACCTTACATAAGGTTTGAAGGGGAAGTGGGAGAACAGGCTACTATGTTCTTTAAAGATCCGTGCGGAAATGCTTTAGAGTTTAAAGCTTTTAAAAATATGGATCAGCTTTTTGCCAGTTAACAACAACTAACCCTAACATATGAACACATTAAAACCGGCATTAGTACGGCAAATCTTCGTGCTCCTGCTAATTTTATTCCTCACGGTTTTAATTTTCAGGGAAATTATTCCTTACCTATCCGGTGTACTGGGAGCAATAACCCTTTATGCCCTTTTGATTAACTGGATGCGAAAACTGCTGGCCAGAGGCTGGAAACCTCCCCTTGCTGCAGTCCTGCTAATGATGGGTTCCTTTGTGGGCATACTTGTACCGGTTTCTTTAATAGTTCTTATGCTTACTTCTAAAATAGGTAAGGCAGTAGCCAATTCAGAAAGGGTTATTAGGGCGGTAAAAGATCAAACCAATTATATTGAAGAATATTTAGGCTACAATATTAGCAGTAGTATAGACACATCCTCTGTTACCACCTGGGTTTCTTCTAACCTGCAAAGCCTGGCAGGCGGTACATTTGATGCGTTAATTGCTATTGGCATCATGTATTTTATGCTTTATTATATGCTAATTAACAGGCAGACGCTTCGGGATTCCCTAATAACATACATTCCCCTCGGGAAGGAAAATATCACCATAATTGGAGAGGAAAGCAATCAACTGGTAAAATCCAATGCTCTGGGTATACCACTGGTGGCGCTGTGCCAGGGAATAATCGCTTTAATAGGTTTTCTTATTGTAGGAGTGCCAGATCCATTTTTCTGGTTTGTAATTACTGCAGTTGGCTCTATGATCCCTTTTATAGGTACCGCAATAGGTATTCTACCGGTTACCATTCTCCTGTTTGCACAGGGCGATAACTGGCAGGCCATCGCTATCCTAATTTATGGTTTTGTGGTTGTGGGAGCCACAGACAATATCATAAGGCTTTATGTGCTGGAAAGACTGGCTAGTGTGCATCCTCTAATTACTCTTTTTGGAGTGGTTGTAGGGGTTCCGCTTTTTGGTTTTATAGGATTGATATTTGGCCCTATTTTGATTTCCCTGTTTCTTTTAATTCTAAAAATTTATAAAAAAGAATATGGGAATTCCCATGACAGATTGTAAATTATAATTTCTTAAAAACTATAAACATGTTCAAAGAGAAGATTGATAAAATTGACGAAGAATACGTAAAAAGCGGCGTAGCACAGATAAAGGAAGGAGATGTAGAGATAGCAGCCAACAGCCAGAAAGAAGTTTCCGAAAAGATCCTAAACTCAGGCATGCTAAAAAAATATTCCGAAATTATTAAACTAATGTTCGGGATGCTTCAGGATTATCGTAAAGGTGTATATAGAAATATTCCATGGTTTAGCATAGCAGCCATTACCTTTACAGTACTTTATATTCTGAACCCGCTGGATATTATTCCTGACTTTATTCCGGGTCTTGGTTATGTAGATGATTTTGCCATTATGACAATCGGTTTAAGATTTATGGAAACCGATCTGCATAAATATCTGGATTGGAAACTTAAAGAAAAATAGAAGAGGTTTTAAACACAGTAAAACATGTGTTATAACTACAGGCGGAGTGTGGAGTTACTTTAAAAAGAATTCCTGACTGCGCCTGTCTCTAATCTAAAGTAAGTACGGAATGAAGGCAGATTGAAGAATGTAGAACTAAAGAAGTACTACATATGTTTAAATATTTAAATGTCACTTTCGATTAAGCTTTTTCTCTGCTTCTATGCCTTTCCCTTGCAAGAAGAGTGTTTTTAAGCAACATAGAAACTGTCATAGGCCCGACACCTCCGGGAACAGGAGTAATATAAGATGCTCTTTTGCTAACATTATCAAAATCCACATCCCCTTTAATCACATAGCCTCTTTTGGCATTTTCATCGGGAACACGGGTAATTCCAACATCAATAATTACCGCGTCGTCCTTGATCATCTCGCCCTTCAGGAAGTTAGGAATACCCACGGCAATAATAATAATATCTGCCTGGGAAGTAATCTGGGTGATATTTTTGGTAAATTCATGAGTAAGCGTAACCGTAGAATTTCCCGGAAAACCACTTCTTCCCATTAGAATACTCATAGGCCTTCCAACAATATAACTACGACCAATTACTACAGTGTGCTTTCCTTTGGTAGGAATATCATACCGTTCCAGTAATTCCAGAATTCCAAAAGGAGTAGCCGGAATAAAGGAAGTCATATCAAAAGCCATTTTTCCAAAATTGGTAGGGTGGAAACCATCCACATCTTTATCGGGGTCTACGGCCAATAGTACTTTTTGAGTATCTATTTGTTTTGGTAAAGGCAGCTGAACGATAAACCCATCTATATCGTCATTCTGGTTGAGTTCTTCAATTTTATCCAATAATTCCAGTTCACTAATAGTGGAAGACATCCGGTAAAGTGAAGATTCAAAGCCAACTTCCTTACAGGATTTCACTTTACTGTTTACATAAGTCATACTGGCGCCGTCATTACCTATAATTATTGCTGCCAGATGCGGGACTTTTTCTCCGCGTTTTTTAATTTTCGAAACCTCTTCAGCAATTTCACTTTTAATTTCATTGCTGATTTTTTTACCGTCTAATATTGTCATAATATTTATCTAAACCTCTCCCGGACTCTTTAAAGCGAAGAAAAAACATGATTTATCCCTTAATTTCTTTAAGCATTTCACCATTGCACAGGCTTTAGGGATTATTTCATTCCCTTCATCATATTCATCATCTGCTGGCCACCACCACCCTGCATCATCTTCATCATTTTCCCCATCTGGTTGAATTGCTTCAACAGTTGGTTTACTTCCTGAACAGAAGTTCCTGAGCCTTTGCCAATTCTTTTCTTTCTGCTGGAATTTATAATTTTCGGGTTGCTTCTTTCCTCTGGTGTCATGGAGTAGATAATTGCTTCAATTCCTTTAAAAGCATCGTCATCTATATCTACGTCTTTCAGCATTTTTCCTGCACCAGGTATCATTCCAAGAAGATCCTTCATAGATCCCATCTTCTTAATTTGATGAAGCTGAGTAAGAAAATCATCAAACCCAAATTTGTTTTTGGCAATTTTCTTCTGAAGTTTCCTCGCTTCCTCTTCATCATACTGCTCCTGGGCGCGCTCCACAAGTGACACTACATCCCCCATTCCCAAAATCCTGTCAGCCATACGAGAAGGATAAAACACATCTATGGCTTCCATTTTTTCGCCGGTACCAATAAATTTAATTGGTTTATTTACAACAGATTTTATTGAAATTGCCGCACCGCCACGGGTATCACCATCAAGTTTGGTAAGAATCACCCCATCAAAATTAAGGCGCTCATTAAAGGTTTTGGCTGTATTAACCGCATCCTGCCCGGTCATAGAATCAACCACAAACAAAGTTTCCTGTGGTTCAATTGCCCGGTGAATATCTGCGATTTCAGTCATCATGGCTTCATCTATTGCTAAACGACCAGCGGTATCTATAATTACAACATTATGCCCGTTTTCTCTGGCATAAGCAATAGCTGCTTTTGAAATAGCCACAGGATCCTGATTTCCTTCTTCAGAATAAACCTCGATCCCAATTTGCTCTCCAACAACATGTAACTGGTTTATAGCTGCAGGCCTGTAAACATCACAAGCTACTAAAAGTGGCTTCTTGGTTTTTTTATTTTTAAGAAAATTTGCAAGTTTACCGGAAAAAGTGGTCTTACCACTACCCTGTAGACCAGACATTAAAATTACCGACGGATCCCCGCTAAGGTTCACCCCCGCAGCTTCGCCACCCATCAATTCTGTAAGCTCATCTTTAACGAGCTTTACCAACATTTGTCCCGGTTTTAAAGCGGTAAGAACATCCTGCCCTAATGCTTTTTCCTTGACCGTATTGGTGAATTCCTTGGCAATTTTATAATTAACATCGGCATCTACCAAAGCTCGCCTCACCTCCTTTAGAGTTTCGGCAACGTTTATTTCGGTAATCTGTCCATGTCCTTTTAAGACATGAAAGGCATTATCTAACTTATCGCTTAAATTATCAAACATAATCTTGCTCCTTTTTTAAGAATGCCAAAGATAAGGATTGGTTGTTTAGTTACAAAGACAGTACAACGGAAAAGATTGAAGATTAAAATGTTTGAATAATAAAAAACCACCATACAGTTGCACAGTGGTTTTAAAATTGATCCGAAACCTTGGGGAGTTACACCCTCAATAAGGAATTAGAATGATGATTTAATTTCTCCTTTTATTAAACCCACCTTTAGATTTAGGCTTATTTTTTCTGCTTCCCCTGTTATGCCGGGCTTTATTTTCAGCTTTCTTTTCCAGCACCTCCTGAAGATTTTCAGTAGGTTCAAAGCCACTAAGTACTTCTTTTTCCAAAGTTTCACCCAGCAACTTCTCAATTCCGCGTACGTGCTCATTCTCATCTACGCTCACCAGGGAAATAGCTTCCCCGCTGGCTCCTGCCCTGCCTGTTCTACCAATTCTATGTACATAATCTTCCGGCACATTGGGGAGCTCGTAATTAATTACATGTGGCAATAAGGGAATATCCAATCCACGGGCAGCAATATCTGTTGCTACTAAAACCCGAAGTTTTCCTTTCTTGAACCCATCGAGTGATTTTGTTCTTGAAGCCTGGCTCTTATTTCCGTGGATAGCTGCGGAGGTAATTCCGCTCTTTTCCAGTTTCTGACTTAGCCGGTTGGCACCATGTTTAGTTCTTGTAAATACCAGCACCTGCTCCCAATCTCCATCTGAAATCAACTTTGTTATCAAGGCAGTTTTCTTAGATTTATTGGTCTTGTAAATTTTCTGGTCTACTTTCTCGGCCGTGGTATTTTCCGGAGTAGCTTCAACCAACACCGGTTTATTTAAAAATGTATTGGCCAGCTTCTTGATCTCTTTTGAAAAAGTTGCTGAAAAAAGCAAATTCTGCCGTTTCTCCGGCATTAGAGCAAGAATTTTTTTAATATCCCTCAAAAACCCCATGTCCAGCATCCTGTCTGCTTCATCTAAAATCAGGATTTCAATGTTGGCCAGTGAAAGTGCTTTTTGCTGGTGCAGATCCAGCAAGCGGCCAGGCGTTGCAACTAAAATATCAACACCATTACGCAGGCTCCTTATTTGTGGTGCAGCACTCACTCCGCCAAAAATAACATTAGAACGTAAATTCAGAAAAGTACTATAGCTCCTTACATCTTCCAGCACCTGTGCGGCAAGTTCTCGTGTGGGAGTTAATACCAAAGCCCGCACCGGTCTTTTCCCTAAAGTTTCACCTTCAGATAATATTTGAAGCATTGGCAAAGTAAAACCGGCTGTTTTTCCTGTTCCGGTTTGTGCCGATGCCAGCACATCTCTTCTTTCTAAAATAAATGGGATAGCCTTTTCTTGAATAGTTGAAGGCTTAGTGTGTCCTTTTTTACTGATAGCTTTCAGCAGGGGTTCAGACAAACCCAAAGCATTAAATGACATAAAAATTGTTTAAAAAATGACAATTCTCAAAAGTGATGCCATTTTTATATAAGCGGCAAAGGTACAGTTAATTATTCAGCTATTCTATTTCTTGCTTTTCATTCAGGAAAATAAGGTAAGTCTCGCGCAATCAAACCCAAAGAGGAAATTACCAATAGGGATATCGTATTCACATTTTAAAATTTTGTAAGTAAAAACCTTCATGTAGGTCGTAAAAACTTCCCCACTCTCAATAAGAACGAAAAATCTTACACCTATAGCGAAAACGCCGGATTACCTCCTTTCAAATAACTACAAATCAATTACTTTAGATTACAAATAGGAGCTGCACCAGGATTTTTTTAAAAAGGGAGCCATTAAATGGTAAAATATCACCTCCGATCTCTTCTGCAGATTTCTTTTCTCCGCTGAAAATTAACGGCTTTTCTTGATGAATTTGAGCAAGGTAAAAAAATATAATTGGAAAAAAGTTCTCCAGGAACTTCATATAAAGGACACCATTAGCCTTACCTGGTCCGTTTCCCCAAGGCTCACAATTATTGTGATAAGCCTTTTATTACTCGAAAATATTGCCTGGCTTGGTTCTATGTACATGTTAAAAGAACTCGTAAATATTGCTGCCGGAACCCCTGCCGAACAAACTGAAAATCTTAGAACTGCTGTTATTTTAACCGGAGTTATTTCTATCGCATACGCCTGTATTAAAAGTATATCATCTTATTACAGCGAAATTCAGGCAGCAAAGGTTAATCATTGTCTGGACCAGAAAATACATTCCCATATTGTAAAATTAGACTACAGATTTTATGAAAACCCTGAATATTTTGATGTTCTGAAAAGGGCGAGAGAAGCAGGAATTGATAAACCTTTTTCGGTGGTAAGCAACTTGTTCGCCATTTTGAAAAACTTCATAATGATCTCCTCTGTTGGCTATATTCTTATATCAATAGATTGGATTTTGCTTCCCTTACTTGCATTATTTGTAATCCCCATACTTGTAGGAAGAATCATTTTTTCCGATCGTGGATTCCAGCTTTACCTGAAAAATACAGCTATGGAAAGAGAGGCGGGATACCTTAGCTCTCTTTTAACCGGAGAACAGGCGGCCAAAGAAATACGAGCCTTTTCCCTTGGGAATTTTATGCTTTCAAAATACTCAAAATTGAGGGAACACCTCATTTCGGAACAGCTGGGCCTGAGCAAACAGAGAGCCTTAAACGAGTTACTTACCACCGGAGTGGCGACCACAGCCTTCTTTGGGGTGACTGCTTATATTGTCTTTGGTACATTAAGCGGCAACAGTAGCGTGGGTGACATTGCTCTTTTTTTGGTGATTTTTCCGCAGTCTTTTATGATTATGCAATCTTTGGTTGGATCTATCAGCATTCTATACAGGGACACCAGATATGTTGCCCTTATTTTTGAACTTTTTAAATTCAGGCCAAAGATTGAGAAAAGCACCTCCGGACTTCCGATGTTTAATGGCGATTTTGAAATTCAGAATGTCTTCTTTAAATATCCGAACGCTGAAGAAAATGCTCTTGAAAACATTAGCCTTTGCATTCCTCAGGGTAAAATTATAGCCGTAGTAGGCACTAATGGGGCCGGCAAAACCAGTCTCATTAAATTACTCTGCAAATTATATGAACCTGATAATGGAAATATTTTCTTTGGAGGCAGGAATATTAAAAATTATAATTCTTCAAATTTCAGAAAGCAGGTGAGCGTGGTATTTCAGGATTTTGTAAAGTACAATTTAACCGTAAGAGAAAACATTAGGTTTGGAGATCTGGATTTACAGGTTTCAGAAGAAAGGATAAAAGAAGCTGCCCGAAATGCCGGAGCTGAAAGTTTTATAGAAAAACTTCCGCAGAAATATGATACGGTACTCGGAAGAATATTTAATGAAGGCCATGAGCTAAGTGAAGGCCAGTGGCAAAAAATAGCCATTGCTAGGGCATTTTACGGTAACTCAAACCTGCTCATCTTTGATGAAGCAACCAGTGCTTTGGATGCTATAGCTGAAACTGAACTCTTTAACAATTTCAGATCAAGGATTGGCAGGAGATCAGCACTTGTTATAAGCCACCGATTGTCTACAATAAAACAGGCAGATTATATCTATGTAATGTCTGATAAAAAAATAGTAGAAAGTGGCACCCATGAGGAGCTAATCTGCTGTAATGGTACCTACGCTTCTCTTTATAAGAAAAGCTATAATGAAGAAATTCTAACCGCCTGATCCCGAAACGCTATGAATTCTGTAAAAAAAATATTGTTTGTTTCCACTATGAATGAGGATTGGGGCGGAAGTGAAGAATTATGGTGCAGAACAATCCCCCACCTGCTAAAAATGAATTATAATATAGCGGTATGCAAGGCTACTATCAATTTTGAGCATCCTGAATTCATTAAGCTAATGAACCTGGACGTTGAACTTGTAGACCTTGGGAAATACGCAAAACGCAGCCGCCAGAGTATCACAGAACCTTTCAAAAGGTCTGTACAGATTTTTAAAAGTTTGAGAAATACTCCGCAGGAAAAAGATTCTGAAGATTATGACCGAACCTACGAATTAGGCCTGTTGGCTTATTTAAAACAGCATGAGGTATCTTTGGCCGTCATTGCACAGGGTATTAATTTTGACGGTTTGGGATATGGAAATATTTGCCTTGCAGAGAACGTACCTTATGCCCTGTTGGCTCAAAAAGCTGCTGAAATCCATTGGCCTTCACATATAGACCGCGCGGCTATGCGAAATGTTTACTTAAATGCAAAAAAAGCCTATTTTGTATCAAAGCATAATTGTCACTTAACCGAAGAACAATTTAGTATTCATTTAAGAAATACAGAAATAGTCTGCAATCCGGTTAAAGTTAAACGATACCCGAGAGCATATCCCGGCACGCAGGATGGTTTTCGCCTTGCCTGCGTGGGCAGATATTTTCTACTGGATAAGGGACAGGATATTCTCATTAGGATTTTATCTCAACAAAAATGGAAACACCGCCCTTTAAGCATAAGTTTTATCGGAGCAGGAATTGATGAACTGGGGTTAAAAGAACTGGCAAAATTCTGTAATCTTGAAAATGCTGAATTTTTAGGATATCAGCAAAACATTGAAGATATATGGGACAATTTTCATGCTCTTATACTACCATCCCGCTTTGAGGGTTCCCCCCTGGCACTTTTAGAAGCAATGGCCTGCGGTAGAACTGCCATAGCTTCAAACGCAGGAGGAATTTCTGAATTGATCTGCGACGGCCATACAGGCTTTCTTGGAGAGCCCACAGTAAAATCCTTTGATGAGGCTATGGAAAGAGCATGGGATAGACGGCATGACTGGAAACAAATGGGTAGCGATGCCTGTGATTTTCTACAAGAAAAAGTCCCACCGTTGCCTGAACTTAAATTCGCACAGTCACTGGACAGCCTGTGCAATGAAAAACTGATATCTGTAATTATCCCTACCTACAACCGTGCCGCTATGGTAGAAAAGGCTATTACCAGCGTTTTGGCACAAACTTATCCGTTTGTCCAAATAATTGTTGCAGATGACGGTTCTACCGATGAAACTTCAGCAATATGTGACAAGTACCCACAGGTAAACTATCTAAAACTGGCTCATGGGGGGCAGGCCCACGCAAGAAACGAAGGACTTAAATTTGCAAGAGGAGAATTTATAGCATCCCTTGATTCAGATGATACCTGGGAACCACAATTTCTGGAAAGGTGTTTTGAAATTATTGGTAAAAACGAATTAGATTTCGTTTTTACCAACTGGATGGAAAAAAATGAAACCAATGAGAATATTGAACGCTTTTCAATGTGTAAAGTATTAAAAGATGTTCTGGCACAAAATACCGAAGATACTGTTCTACTTGATAATATGCAGCTAAGACAACTATACTTAACCGGATGCCCCTCTCCTTCCTCTTCTTTATTGATAAACCGTAAAAGCTTGCGCTCAAACTGGAGTTCAGAATTTAAAATTGCTGACGACTGGTGCCTTCTTATGGATATGATTTATACCCGCCCCTGTAAAGCCGGCTTTACGCAGAAAGTTTTATGGACAAAGAACAGGGATGGAAAAAATATCTATGATGGAAAAGACAGGATGGAAGTTATGCGGGATTTATGGGTTCACGATATGAGCAAACTGTTCTCCAGATTTAAAGCCAAATTTACAAAAGAAGAAACAGAAAGAATAAAGCTCACCCTTTCCCGAAACTATTTACAACATTCATATTATGAATTAAGAATGAAAAAAAGGCTGAAGAGCAGCATTAAATATTCATTTCTCTCTTTTTTAGCTAACAAGAAAGCAGGTTCATTCGCTTTCCTTTCGGTTATCAGGAAAATCAAAAATTTTAAAAAGCGTTCTTTCCAATTTAATTGAAATTAGTAACGTACATACGGGCATCTGAATGGTGGGAATACAAATTCACTCCTGTTCTTATGGTGGTTTACCTTCTGTTTATTCAGCTTGATCTAAGTTTCCCAACCTCATGCTGGCTATTCATTTTTATATTATTGTCCCTCGTTCCCGGAGGCATTTTTGTAAGTGTACTTAATGATCTTACAGATCTTAAAATGGATGAGAAAGCGGGTAAAGTCAACCGTATGCAAAAATTAGGCAGATTAAAGAGAAGCATTTTTCTGCTGCTTCCATTTATAGTTGGTTTAGGTATATCATGGTATATTAGAACAGAACCTCTAGCCATGTTCTCCTACCTATTGTGCGGCTTCTCTTTTGTTTTATACTCTGTTAAACCCTTCCGGCTAAAAGAAAAGGGAATATGGGGAATATTGGCCGACGCTTTTGGTTCCCAGGTTTTCCCCAGCCTTTATGCTACTTTCCTTGTTCTGGGCAGCACTGGCCATGAGATTAGCAATACTCAAATTATACTTATTGTGATATGGGCCGCTTGTTTTGGGTTAAGAGGAATCCTCTGGCACCAGTTTCATGACCTGGAGAATGACATAAAAAGTGGAATTTCCACCTTCGCCCAAAACTTAAGTGACAGAAAGAGCACAATTGCAGGTTACGTGCTAATGACCTTTGAAATAATTGCACTTGCCGGAATTACAATGTTTTCCGGACAATATTGGTGTTTTATCAGCCTTTTTTTGTACTGGGGCTATCTTTTAATGAGACGCTGGAAATTTTATACTGAAATTATCCCGTTTAGATATACAAGACCGGATTATTGCCTTTTTATGAATGAATATTACCAAATTTTCCTGCCTGTTACACTTCTTATCCTGCTTAGTGTACACCAACCTATTTTTAGCATCCTGCTTCTTACACACCTGCTTCTTTTCCCGGTGGGAATTCTTCAGATTGGTAAAATGATATTATCCAAATAGTTTACTTCTGCACGCAAAGAAGCTAAAGCTTCAAAATTGATGATTTCAGTGGGAGGCTTAACTTTGTGTTTAAATTTTTATACATCAAAAACTACATTCGCTCCGGCACCTGAATTCCTAAAAGGGCAAAAGATGATTTTATCACATTCCCAACAGATTGTGACAACTGCACCCGTAAGATTTTCTCCTGAAGCTCATCAGCTCCCAGAATAGTAACGTTTTGGTAAAAGGAATTGAATTCCTTTACAAGTTCGTAAGTATAATTGGCAATTAACGCCGGACTATGATTTTCAGCGGCCAATTGTACAGTTTCAGGATAAAGCTGAAGTTGCTTTATAAGTTCTTTCTCTTTTTGATGTAGTTGATAATCTGCCGGAATTTCCCTGCTATAGTCAAAATTGGCTTTTCTAAGAATAGACTGGATACGGGCATAAGTGTATTGAATAAACGGACCGGTATTTCCCTGAAAGTCTACCGATTCTTTTGGATCAAATAAAATCCGTTTTTTTGGATCTACCTTCAGAATATAATATTTTAAAGCGCCGAGTCCAATGGTTCGGTAAAGCTCTTCTTTTTCTTCTTCGGAATAAGCTTCCAGTTTGCCCAATTCTTCAGAAATAGCACGGGCAGTCTCTTTCATTTCTTCAATTAAATCATCGGCATCCACCACGGTTCCTTCACGACTTTTCATTTTTCCGCCAGGTAGATCAACCATTCCGTAACTAAGATGATAAAGATAATCTGCCCAGTCAAATCCTAATTTCTTCAGAATTAGAAACAGCACCTTGAAATGGTAATCCTGCTCGTTCCCAACGGTATAAACCATTCCGTTAATATCAAAATCCTTAACCCGTTGAATAGCTGTACCTATATCCTGGGTCATATATACGGCGGTGCCGTCACTTCTAAGTACAATTTTTTCATCCAGACCTTCATCTGTAAGGTCTATCCAAACGCTGCCATCTTCTTTTTTATAAAAAATGCTTTTCTCCAGCCCCTGTGCTACCACATCTTTTCCTAGAAGATATGTACTGCTTTCGTAATAATTTTTATCAAAATCCACGCCCAGAGCATCGTAGGTTTTTGCAAAGCCATTATAAACCCATTGGTTCATTTTTTCCCAAAGCGCCACCACTTCCGGATCTCCTGCTTCCCACTTTAACAGCATTTGCTTTGCTTCAAAAAGAATAGGAGCTTCGGCCTTTGCTGCTTCCTCAGAAATACCTTTTTCTTTTAGTTCAGCAATTTCCTTTTTATATTCCTGGTCAAATTTTACATAATATTTTCCAACCAGCTTGTCCCCTTTTATTCCTGTAGACTGTGGAGTTTCTCCGTTTCCAAAACGTTGCCAGGCAAGCATAGATTTACAAATGTGGATTCCACGGTCATTAATAATTTGTGTTTTATAGACTTTATTTCCCGCGGCCTTTAAAATTTCAGAAACCGAATAACCCAGTAAATTATTCCGGATATGACCAAGGTGCAAAGGCTTATTGGTGTTTGGAGAAGAATATTCTACCATAATTCCCTGCGCGTTTGAAGCCGGCGGCACAATTCCGAAATCTTCGTGGTTTTTCATGCTTCCGAAAAAATCCAGATAAAATGAATTATTCATTACAATATTCAAAAACCCCTGTACGACGTTGAAATGAGAAACCTCAGCGACATTTTTTTCCAGATATTCACCAATTTCCTGCCCCAATTTTACAGGGTTGGTCTTTACCTGGCGCAACATAGGAAAAGTGACTAACGTAATATCGCCTTCAAAATCTTTACGGGTGGGCTGAAATTCCACCTGCTCAATTTCAACATTATGAATCTTATTTACAGCTTCTTTTACATGAGTTGCGAGAATACTCTGAATTGCCATTTTTATCCTGTATTTATTCGGTTTAAGAATTGCAAAGATAAGAGAATTTAGAAGTATGCGGACAGGCTTTAGACTCAAATGCCTATCTTTAATTTCTTAGGAAAGTGGAAAGTTTGGAGTTCGGATTTTTTAAAAGCTAAAAAGCATATTCCCTAAAGTTTTATAGCAGTGCATTTTTTTCATTTTATGGGAAGTAGTGAAACGCACCGCGTTGACTTGAGAAAGAAAACAACAACTCCCATTGGTAATTCAACCACAAACAACAAATAACGAACAAAAATCTTTAAATATGCTGCAGAATATTTCATACAATCGCCCCGCAATAAAGAGAAAGATTAATACTGAAGTGGGGAAGACTTTCACCTTGTTGGAACGTATGAAACTTAACGGCACCGGCTCGCCTAAACTTCATATCACCGCAGCAAGTATAGATATTCATAATTTACTGATATTGGACAAATATACCAACACATGTAATGTGGAGATGCGGCCAAACGGAATTATTGTAATGTTCAGAAGTTTACTGGAAACTTACGCCCTTATTATTCCTTACCACAAATTGACTCTATACAAAGGCAAGGCTGAGGAATATTCTATTTACCGGGATAACTATTTTATTAAGGTAAAAGCAGACAAACCGGCTATTCATAAATTCTTCAGAAAAATAATTGATTATAAAGCAGATAATGCACCCACTAATATTGAAGACCTCTAGCCGGCAATTTTCCTGCTTGACCTGCGCAGATTATCTTTTGCGGAAGGCAAGTCCGGCTATAAGCGATAAAATCCCGAAGCCAATCATGGCATAAGATTGAGTATTATCACCCTGCCCCTCCACCTTTACCGGTCCTGAATTAATAGCAAATTCCGGATTAATTAGCGCATAAAGGCCATAAGCTATAAGGCCAATTCCAATGAGAAGCAACACTACCTTTAGCACGTTTTTCATTTTATAAAATTTTACTAATGCAGGGGGAAAGTACTAATTTAATTCTTAATTTATCACATAAACTCCTCACATGCGAATTCTCCTTACTGGTGCAAATGGTTATATAGGGATGCGCCTGCTCCCCGAACTTTTAGAGCAGGGCCACGAGGTGGTTTGTGCAGTAAGGAATAAAAGCCGGTTTTCCTCTTCAAAAGAACTACGGGAACAGGTTGAATTGGTAGAAATTGATTTTTTAAAAGATAAAGAAGCACCTCAGAAAATTAAAGATATCGATGTTGCTTACTATCTTATTCATTCCATGTCTGCTTCCACCAAAGATTTTGACGAGCATGAAATGACAGCTGCGCAGAATTTTAATAAAATGATGGCAGAAACATCGGTAAATCAGGTTATTTACCTCAGCGGAATAATTAATGAAGATAAGCTTTCGAAACACCTCGCTTCCCGGAAGAAAGTGGAAGAGATTTTACATGAAGGTGATTTTCACACTACGGTTTTGAGAGCTGCAATTATAATAGGTTCCGGTAGCTCCTCGTTTGAAATCCTGAGGGATTTATGCGAAAAATTGCCGATAATGATTACGCCGCAATGGGTAAGAACAAAATGCCAGCCCCTGGCCATTAGAGATGTAATCCAGTTTTTAACCGGTGTTATTGGAAAAGAGGAATGTTATAATAAATCTTTTGATGTTGGGGGGCCGGATGTTTTAAGCTATCAGGAAATGATGGAGCAGTATGCAAAAGTGCGTGACCTTAAATTAGCAATTTGGAGTATGCCGGTAATGTCTCCTAAACTATCTTCTTATTGGTTATATTTTATAACTTCTACTTCTTACACCCTGGCCCGAAACCTGGTGGATAGTATGAAGGTGGAAGTAGTAACCAAAGATACCCGCCTGCAGGAACTTCTGGGGATTGAACCTCTACATTACAATGAAGCTATAAAACTGGCTTTCTACAAAATTGAGCAAAACCAGGTAGTTTCCAGCTGGAAAGATTCTCTTAGCAGCGGCCGGTTTAAAAAGGAACTTAACAAATATATTCAGGTACCACAATATGGCTGCCTAACCGATGAACAATCTGCAAAAGTAGAAAATACAGAGGAAGTTCTGGATCGTATTTGGGCTATTGGCGGCTTGAATGGCTGGTACTACGGGAACTGGCTTTGGAAATTCCGTGGTTATATTGACAAATTGTTTGGCGGGGTTGGATTACGCAGGGGCAGAACGCATCCCACTATGATTACCAGTGGAGATTCCCTTGATTTCTGGAGAGTGCTACTGGCCGACAGGGAGGAAAAGCGCTTACTGCTGTTCGCTGAAATGAGAGTACCTGGTGAGGCCTGGCTGGAATTTAAAATTGATGAAAACAATGTTTTACATCAAACCGCCACCTTCCGTCCAAAAGGAATCTGGGGCAGGTTGTATTGGTATTCCATGTACCCCTTCCACTATTTTATATTCGAGGGAATGCTTAATAAAATAGCTAAGGGAGAACCACAGAAAAGTATTGCCTGATCCTTGAGAAACTTTAAAAACTACATAGCCAAAAATCCGCTTTTTTATTTATCCACGGTGATCCTGGTTGCTTTCTCCTTTTTCATTTTCTTCTTTACAAAATATTTTTATGCATTAATTGAAAAAGGATCCATTTGGGTAAGGGAAATTTTTGGAGGATTTTATTTATGGCTGGGACTTATTTGTGTACTCTTTCTACTATTTATTGCTTTTTCCAAATTTGGAAAAATAAGATTGGGAAATTCCCCGCCGGAGTTCAACAGACTTTCATGGATTGCAATGCTTTACAGCGCGGGAATGGGAGCCGGTATTTTACTACGCGCGGTTCAGGAACCAGTTTTCATGTACCTTAATACTCCCATTTCCACCTCTGGTTCTAATGAAGTAATTGCTCTGGAATACACGTTTTACCAATGGGGTTTTACAGCGTGGGCTTTCTATGGAGTTTTCGCTATTGTTATAGGTTACTCCATATTCGTAGAAAAAACAGATGTAAGGTTAAGCTCAGGTCTAGGAGCCTTCCGCAAAATTAAATTTCTTCCACAAATCACCGATCTTCTTACCATCCTTACAACGGTATTTGGCCTTGTAGCAGCTGTTGGATTAGGGACTACACAAATTGAAGGTGGAATAAGCCATTTATCGGGAAATTCTCCCGGCAATTTAATGCCGATAATGGGGATGGTATTTCTTATTTGCCTTTTGGCTTTTGTTTCCGCTTATGCCGGGGTGCAAAAAGGGATAAGAATAATTTCAAACTGGAATATTTATGTAACGGTTGTACTGATGATTTTTGTGCTTTTTTTAAATGATTTCTCTACTATACTTTCAAATTTCCTGACCTCCTTATATCGTTACGTGGTGGATTTTATTCCGTTAAGCCTCGCCTGGGGAGAATATAATCCCGGGAAACAGTTTTTAACCAACTGGACTTATTATTACTGGGCTTTCTGGTTAGCATGGGCACCTTTTACGGGAATTTTTATCGCAAGGATTTCAAAAGGCCGGAGTTTAAGAGAGATGATATTGGGCGTTTTACTAATTCCTTCTCTGGGAAGTTTCTTCTGGTTTAGCGTGTTTGGCACTTCAGCTTTTCAAATAGTAGATGGCCTGGAAACCTACAACGGAGAATTTGGAAATGTTTTCACATCAATGTTTGTGTTTTTCGCCAATCTTCCTTTTTCACAACTTACCAATATTGCAGTGATTTTGTTGCTGATTAGTTTTCTGGTTACTTCAGTTGATTCTGCAATCTTTGTATTGAGCATGTTTAGCGATAAAGGCAAAGAGGAGCCAAAAAAGAAGTTTCGCCTAATATGGGCTATTCTTATCTTATTTTTTTCCGAAGCAATAATAGTTCTTGGAAATATTAAACCTGAAAGTGATGTACTAAGCGCAATGCAAAAATTCCTGATTATCAGCTCCCTCCCGTTTGCACTTTTTACAGGAGGAATGCTGATTCTTTTCCTGTTCAATCTATACCAAAAGCCTCAATAGGTTAAGCCTTCGGAAGAAAAATTTCGGCCATCATGCAACGTGCACTGCCGCCGCCACAGGTTTCAATCATATGAAGTTCACTGCTTAAAATTTCACAGTGCTTTTGGATTTTTGAAATCTGAGATTCGTTAAGGCCGGCATGGGCACGAGCACTCATTACCAAATATTTTTTATTAAAATCGCCCTGTACCTGAAGCATATTTCCGGCAAATTCATGCATTTGTGCTTCAGAAATTGCGATTACTTCTTTCCTGTCCTCCTTTAGATGTTTAAGAACATTCTTGCGTTCTTTCGCACTGTCTATGCTGTCAAGACAAATAACGGCAAATTCTTCAGCAAGGCACATCATTACATTGGTATGATATATTGGCTTTCTTTTACCGCCTACACTTTGATTGGCATTAAATATAACCGGGGTAAATTCGAAATCTTCACAAAATTCTATGAACAGCTCCTCATCGGCCCGGGGAGAGATTGCACAATAAGCTTTTTGATTTACCCTATCCAGGATCATGCTGCCGGTGCCCTCAAGAAAAATGTCATCCTCTTCTGCAGAAGTATAATCCACAATATTATTGATTTTGAAACCTTCTTCTTCAAGGCGTGCGAAATACTCCAGCCGGCGTTCTTTTCTTCTGTTTGGAGCGAACATTGGGTAAAGCGCAATATTTCCGTCTTCATGAAACGAGACCCAGTTGTTAGGGAAAATAGAATCTGGTGTATTGTCCTCTAAAACATCATCTACAACAATGGTTTGCACTCCCACTCCATTCAACTTATCTACAAAATCATCAAATTCTTTCCGGGCCTGCCTGTTTACATCGGCATTTTGTATATCTTCCTGAAAATAGTTATTTACAGCGGTTTGCTCATTCATTCTGAAACCTACAGGTCTCACCATTAACAAAGTATCTGTTATCTGCTTCATTAAAATTCTGTTATTCTCTTATTAAAGGTAATGTTGAACAGCGCAATAAACCTTCCTGTTTGGCAATTTCGGCATACGGCACTTCTTCAACCTGTATATTTTGCTCTCTGAGCCAGTTATTCAGTCTCTTAAAACTTCTCTCTGAAATGACCACGTCTTCCGATATGGAAAATACATTGGAAAACATATTATACATTTCATCACGGGTAATCTCAAAAATATTTTCTTTTCCGAAGAGATTCACCAGCCATTCATAATCTTTCTCCTCTAAAAATCCACCTTTGTAGATAATAGCTTTATCTTTTCCTACAGGCTGAAAACAGCAATCCAGGTGCAATGCATTATCCCTGGGTTCTACATTAGATTTTTTAAGATTAAAAGACACAACTTTTTTCTGCGGAAAAAGATCTTTTATGGCCTGTACTGCTTCCTTATTGGTCCTTGCCGTTATAAAACTTTTATAGTCTTCTTTGGTATAGGTTCCAACTAAAATATAATCGCCGAAAGGCATTACATCTCCTCCTTCTATATGTGCATTTTCAGGCAACTGAACCACATCCTCTGAAGGAATCTGGTTTATGACATGGCTAATAGCTTCTATTTCCTGCTCCCTGTGCGGCAAAATATTGGCCATTATAAATTTATCTTCAATCACAAATGCGATGTCCCTGGCAAATATCTGATTGTAATCTTTAATCAGTTTTGGCCTGTAAACCTCTACATTATGTTTCTTCAATACGTCTGAAACAGACTCTATTTCCCTTACCATATCCTCTTCTTTGGGATAAGTGCCCATCTTGATATGCTCAATAGATTTAGGATCGTATGCTTCTGAAATATTAGGGATCCCACCTGCACTTTCGGCAGTTCCAAGTACTACGGCTTTAAGCCGCGA
This sequence comes from Autumnicola musiva, assembly GCF_031846585.1. Lineage (NCBI taxonomy): Bacteria > Pseudomonadati > Bacteroidota > Flavobacteriia > Flavobacteriales > Flavobacteriaceae > Autumnicola > Autumnicola musiva. The sequence goes on along the minus strand of NZ_JAVRHK010000002.1, from coordinate 283,178 downwards.
AGTTTCATTATTAATATGCAATTTCATCCCGCTAATTTTTGGCAAATATAGAAAAAGCCTCATACCATGATGAAGCTTTTTCTTAAATTATAAAGGGTGTTATTTATCTACCTCTTATCAAGGGATTTAAACTCCCTGTGGCCTTCGCCAATATAAATTTGTCTTGGACGTCCAATAGGTTCTTTCATTAATCTCATTTCCCTCCATTGTGCAATCCAGCCGGGTAAACGGCCAAGGGCAAACATTACTGTAAACATTTCTACAGGAATACCCAGGGCACGATATATAATTCCGGAATAGAAGTCTACATTTGGATATAGTTTTCTTTTTACGAAATAATCATCTTCCAGAGCTTCTTTTTCAAGCCCCTTTGCAATATCCAATACAGGATCATTTACTCCTAACTGGCCAAGCACCTCATCTGCAGATTTTTTGATGATTTTAGCCCGAGGGTCGAAATTTTTATAGACCCTGTGTCCAAAGCCCATAAGCCTGAAAGGATCTTCTTTATCTTTGGCCTTGGCCATGAATTTTTTAGTATCGCCTCCGTCCTCTTTAATTCTTTCCAGCATTTCGATAACCGCCTGGTTTGCACCTCCGTGAAGTGGCCCCCATAAAGCTGAAATACCAGCTGAAATTGATGCAAAAAGACCTGCATGTGAAGATCCAACCATTCTTACGGTAGAAGTAGAACAGTTTTGCTCATGATCTGCGTGAAGGATAAGAAGTTTATCCAATGCATTTATAACTGCTTTATCTACATTATATTTTTTGCCCGGCTTTTCAAACATCATTTTATGCAGATTCTCTACGTAACCAAGAGAATCGTCTCCATAATTTAACGGGTCACTTTTCTTTTTGCGAAGCGTCCATGCAGCAAGCACTGGAAATTTACCTAGAATCTTAACAATTGCCTTATACATATCAGCTTCAGAAGAAACATCTACTGAAGATGGGTTAAATGCAATAAGAGCACTGGTTAGCGAAGAAAGTACGCCCATTGGATGAGCCGATTTTGGAAAACCATCAAGGATTTTCTTCATTTCCTCATCTACTTCAGACTCTTCTTTAATATCTGAATAAAATTTATCGAGTTGTTCTTTTGTAGGTAGTTCACCAAAAATCAGTAAATAAGCTACCTCTAGAAAATCAGCTTTTTCTGCCAGATCCTCTATAGCATAACCACGATATCTAAGAACTCCCTTCTCTCCATCTAGAAAAGTAATTGCACTTTCACAACTTCCGGTATTCTTGTAACCGCGATCCAGCGTAATAATTCCAGCTTCAGAACGAAGTTTTTTAATATCTATTCCAATTTCATTTTCGGTCCCCTTAACAACCGGAAATTCATATTTTTTTCCTTGATATTCTAGTGAGGCTTTATCTGACATTTTAAATATTTACGTTATAATTTATATGACCACGAATTTAAGAAAAACTAACAAGGATATCAATTGTTAAAATCTATTTAAGGTATTATTAACAGCGGGTTTCAAAAAATTCTTGTAATAGAAAAACTCCGACTATTATTTATATTATTAGTATTGTATAATTAATGATTCTTGATGTGGTTTAGCATCTGATACTTCAATTCAAAGCAATGTTGCGGCTCGTTTCAAATTCCTGAAGACGCGTCTTTGGGCTCAGTTTTATACATCAACATTCAGTGCATAAAGATATTTGTAATACTCATCCACAGATTTTTTCCATGTGAACTTCTGCTTTTTGGCGTTGGCTGAGATTTTCTTCCATTCTTTTTTATCATTAAAAAATAGATCTACTGTTTCAGAAAAAACTTTTATAAAATTCTCTTTTTTTTCTTCGATTGTATCTCCTTTAAAACTAAAACCAGTTTTCTTATGAACTACAGTATCTTTTAAACCTCCCGTATGATGAACCAAACATGGCTGACCATTTCTCATGGCTAACATTTGACTAATTCCACAAGGCTCAAATAAACTTGGCATCAAATAAAGATCAGATTCCTGATAAAGCATATCTATAATACTTTCTGATTGTGCATTTATGAAAATAAAGTTTTTATGCTGATAGCTGGCCGCCCTAAAGATAGATTCATATTCCGGTGCGCCGGTCCCCAGAAGGACAAAAACACCATTAGTCTCATTTAGCTTTTCCATAAGCTTTGGCAAAAGATTAGGGTCCTGCTGGAAAAAAAAGAATTTTTGCTCAGTAAGCCGTGCGATACTGGCACAGATAAAAGCTGGCTTGTCCTGCTGGAATCTGGTAATTTTTTCACCCGTGTGTGCCAGATAATGAGCTTTATAATCTTTCTTTTCCTCCTGCAACCACCTGAACAACCTTCTGATGCACTGCCTGAACAAAATACCTTTTTCTACCTTTTCAACATTTGAATATGATGCTCCATTAAGAATTCCAAATAAACGTCCCTCATTATCGGCGTTTTTCAGATCTTCTTCCAGCCCCTCTCCGCCAATAAATGCCGGTGGTTCGCTGGGCTTTAAAATATCTTCCTTATAAGAAGGCGATACGGTTTGTACCGCATCGGCAAAACGAATTCCTATTGCCATTAAATTTATACAATCTGGATATCTGCGGTCCTGTAATTCTTCATAATTAAGTTCCAGGTTGGGGAACCAACTATTTACAGAAGAGTAACTACCTGAAAAGGGACGAATTCCCTGAATTGCCAGATTATGAATTGTATAAATAATTCTAATTTTTTTCAGCATCTCATAGACAGGATGAAACCTTCTAAGAAATAAAATAAGGCTGGCATGCCAATCGTGCAGGTGAATCACGTCCAGCTTCCCAAAAGCCTCACATTTTATGGCCTCGGCAACCGCGGTACAGAAAATAAAAAATTTTATCCCGTCGGTATAGAACGGCTCGGTTAGATCGTTATGATAAATATGGGCAATATCCCCAGCTTGGATTTCAGGGTGATGAATTACATAATGATAAATATTCTCAACCTCTTTTTTTGGCCGGACTTCATAAAGGCCGGCATTATAAGTTTCTCCCCGTAGTTCGAAGTTAAGATGTGTTTTTAAAATAGCATCAGTATGAAGACGGGAATATGAAGGAACAATAACTTGTACTTTGTCCCCTTTCTCAGCTATTTTGCGTGGCACATCCCTAACCACATCCCCCATTCCTCCTGCCTTACAACGGTGTATAGCATCATTTTCAGCAGCTACAAAAAGAAAATTGTTCATATAGAACTTAACATTGTTTTAGAAGGAGAAGTTAATTATTCTATTGTTAATTTTTAACTAAAAATATAGAAATAATCATAAAAAAACCCCTCTCAAATGGAGGGGTTAGAACTATATCTAAGTCAAAATTATTTAATTTTGAATGCTTTCTCTTGTGGATAATAGGCAACATCCTTAAGTTCTTCTTCTATTCTTAGTAGCTGATTATATTTTGCCATACGGTCACTACGCGATGCAGAACCTGTTTTAATTTGCCCGGTATTAAGTGCCACGGCAAGATCGGCAATAGTATTATCTTCAGTTTCCCCGGAACGGTGAGACATTACAGAAGTATAACCGGCGTTATGTGCCATGTTAACTGCCGCAATTGTTTCGGTTAAAGTACCAATTTGATTTACCTTTATAAGTATGGAATTGGCTATTTTTTCATTTATTCCCCTGGAAAGCCTCTCCACATTAGTTACAAAAAGATCATCACCAACCAATTGTACTTTATCTCCAATTTTTCCGGTTAAGGCTTGCCAGCCTTCCCAGTCATTCTCATCCATACCGTCTTCAATAGAAATAATGGGATATTTTGAAGAAAGTTCAGCAAGATATTCAGCCTGCTCTTCGCTGCTTCTCACTTTTCCGGAATCACCTTCAAATTTCTTGTAGTTGTATTTTCCGTCTTCGAAGAATTCAGCTGCAGCACAATCAAGGGCAATCATTACATCATCACCACCTTTATAGCCTGCTTTTTCAATAGCTTTAAGAATAGTGTCCAATGCATCTTCAGTTCCGTCTAGAGTAGGCGCAAAACCACCTTCATCTCCAACTGCGGTACTAAGGCCCCTGTCATGCAATACTTTTTTCAGGTTATGAAAAATTTCAGTTCCCATTTTTAGGGCGTGACTGAAATTTTTAGCCTTTACCGGCATAATCATAAACTCCTGAAAAGCAATAGGAGCATCACTATGAGAGCCACCGTTAATGATATTCATCATAGGAACAGGTAGCGTATTAGCACTCACCCCACCTACATAACGATAAAGCGGAAGCCCAAGCTCGTTGGCAGCAGCTTTTGCAGCCGCGAGAGAAACACCTAAAATAGCATTTGCACCAAGATTTGATTTATTAGGCGTACCATCAAGATCAATCATTGCCTGATCAATAAGATTTTGTTCAAAAACAGAATACCCAAGCAATTTTTCAGAAATGTTCTTGTTCACATTTTCAACTGCCTGAGTAACACCTTTGCCCATAAAATCGTTTCCGCCATCGCGAAGCTCCACAGCCTCATGCTCCCCGGTTGAAGCTCCTGAAGGAACCGCTGCCCTTCCAAGAATTCCGTTTTCTGTAATTACGTCTACTTCAACCGTTGGATTTCCTCTTGAGTCAAAAATCTGCCGTGCATGAATATCTATTATAACACTCATATTTTTAGTTTAAATTGGTTAATTGATTTATTTGCAAGATACAAATTGACTGCTAAAATTGACACTAAAACGCGCAGTAATAAAGAATTGGCTAACATCTTTTTACTTAATCGTTTTCGGAAGCAAAAGGATCGTAATAAAATCTTATCCCAAAACCGAGGCATGCAATCCCGGCTGCTCGTGCCTTAAGATTATATGATGAAAAATCAAGTGCTTTCCAGTTATCATCGATTCTGGCAGCATTATAATTAAGACTTAGGGCGAACCAATATTTTGAAGAAATCTGCAGGCCTTCAAAACCAATAGCGAAGCTCCAGTAGGAAATGTGGGATTTTGATTCCTGGAATTTCGTCAAAGGAAACTTCCCGTCGCCATTATCATTAACAAAATAAGAAGCCCGTGTACTAAGATTTCCTATATGATATTTTGGAGAAATTACCAGGAAAGCATCTTCCTTTCCAAATTTAAGCTTTGGAGTTAAGGTTAATACCGAAGAACTAAACTCCTGTTCAAAAATGGCATCAGGATACTGAAAACGATTTTGATTAGACTTATTAATTTCCCGGTCAGGCAGCCATCCCGCATAGTAATTATAACCTACTTCAGGAGCAAAAAAACCAATTTGATATACCTGCGCCCCCACATTAAAGCTGCCGTAAACATTATCTTTAAAACTGGTATTCCGGTAAAGGTCCAGGCCGGCATAAAAAACAGGATGATTTTGCGCTATGCTGCCAAAGCACAGCATTAAAAACAGTAAAGGCAATGAAAGGCGCAAATTCCTTTGGCAGTATTTCCCGGCCTTGTTTTCCAGTAGATTAATTTTTACCCAATTTAAAACCTAACTGTAAGCCAACCAGCGGCGCCAAATAATAATCAACATCGTTAAAACCGTAGCCCAGACCCAAATTTAGGTTAAGTTTGAATGTTTTACCATATACTCTTTGCAGTCCCCAGGCAGGTCCTACAAACCCATCATAATTACTGCTAAGGTCCAGGTCCCCAAGCACCGAATTCCCGCTGGAAAGCAAAGCTACTGCCGCAATATAATTCCCGCTATTATTTGAGACATTCTTATTCTTTTTTATCCTCTTTTTAAAGTTATAATAATACCGGTATTGCCCCATAAACTGAGGAAAAACACCATAGTCAGATTCATCGAAGACATGGCGGTAGGCAAAAGCGACACCTCCAATAAAATCTACAGAAGCATTATCTCCCACAGCTAATTCATATTCGGCTGAAGGCGTTAAAAAATTTAAAGAAAATTGATTGGTGGTTTGTTGCCCAAAAGAGCTGAGCCCTGCAAAAAGGGCAAAAACAAGTAATAGTTTTTTCATTGTTGGTTTGATAAATATTTTGAAGTCCTAAAACTAGAGCAATAATCAACAACAACAAATGTATTTTGGAGGAAAGAGTGAAAATAAAAGAGCCGGAATTGTACAATTCCGGCCTTTCAATCAAAGCTTATATTTACTTATGCCTTTGCCCCCTGCAAGCGCTGCATAAACTCATCAAACAAATAATGGGCATCATTTGGCCCCGGACTTGCTTCAGGATGGTATTGTACGGAAAAACAGTTCTTATTTTTCATTTTTAGACCAGCCACTGTTTGATCATTTAAGTGCGTATGGGTAACTTCAACATCCGGATGCGCTTCTGTTTCTTCTTTGTTAACTGAAAATCCGTGATTTTGTGAAGTAATTTCCCCTTTACCGGTTTGCAGGTTAAGAATAGGATGGTTAATTCCGCGGTGGCCCTGGTGCATTTTATACGTTCCAATTCCATTTGCAAGAGCAATAATCTGATGTCCAAGACAAATTCCAAATAGAGGTTTATCTTCGGCCATGATATCTTTAGCCACCTGTATGGCATTATCAAGTGGTTGTGGATCACCCGGCCCGTTGGAAAGCAGGTAGCCATCTGGAGCCCATTCTTTCATTTCGTTAAAACTGGCATTGTAAGGGAAAACTTTACAGTAAACATTCCTGTTTGCCAGATGCTTAATAATGCTCCTTTTTACCCCAACATCCAACACGGCAACTTTGTACGCCGCATCCTCTTTTCCAAAGAAATAAGGCTCTTTTGTAGAAACCCTTGAAGCCAGTTCCAGTCCGTTCATGTCCGGCACTTCATCCAATTGCTTTTTCAAGCCTTCAATATTATCAACATCTGTAGAAATGATGGCGTTCATGGCACCATTCTCCCGAATATAGGTTACCAGCGCCCGTGTATCCACATCTGAAATTGCGAAGAGGTCACTTTTATCCAAAAAATCCTTAAGCGGCATATCAGCTGCAGGCCTGGAATGGTAATAACTAAAATTTTTACATACTAATCCTGAAATTTGGGCCGTATCGGCCTCCTCCTCCTCTTCGTTCGTTCCATAGTTCCCGATGTGGGCATTGGTAGTAACCATAATTTGACCAAAATAGGAAGGATCTGTAAAAATTTCCTGATAGCCGGTCATCCCGGTATTAAAACATACCTCTCCCACGGCACTACCGTCTTTATCTCCCACTGCTTTGCCATGGAAAATAGTGCCATCTGCCAATAAGATAATCGCTTTTTTTCTTGCCTGGTATTTCATTGCTGCTACTTAACTTGTTGTTGTGTTGATTATGTTAAATAAGATTCTACTGATTTAAACAGATCCTGAAATAAGCCTTCCACTTCAGGATAACAAAATATACATTATAACCACTTTCGTATTCACAAAAAATAGTTTTGATATATAAATATAAAAAAAGGATAAACTCACAGAGCTTATCCTTTTTAAAATTATTGATGATTTAAAAGAATCATTTCTATTCTTCTTTTTTATCCTCTTTAGGTTCTGAATTTGTTTCTTCAGATTTTGTTTCTTCCTGTGGCACAGTTGGCTCAGTTTCAGAAGTAGAAGTGGTACCTTTTCTTTTACCAGCTCTACGAGTAGACTTTTTCTTCTCAGGCTTATCAAGATTATAAATTTCATTATAATCCACAAGCTCGATCATAGCCATATCTGCATTATCTCCTAGTCGGTTACCAAGTTTTATAATCCTGGTATATCCTCCGGGGCGCTCACCAACTTTAGGCGCTACATCACGAAACAATTCACTCACTGATTCTTTACTACGAAGCTTACGAAATACAATCCTTCTATTATGTGTAGTATCTTCCTTAGATTTTGTCACCAAAGGCTCTACAAATACTCTTAAAGCTTTAGCCTTGGCTACGGTGGTATTTATTCGCTTATGCTCAATTAGGGAACATGCCATATTAGCCAACATAGACTTACGATGCGCTGTTTTCCTTCCTAAATGATTTATTTTCTTTCCGTGTCTCATTTTATAAGATGTTAGATGTTAGATGTTTAGATATTAGATGTTTAATGCTTGAAAGAAGTCTCACATCCCTTTTCTAATCTCTCACGTCTAAATTTTAGTCTTTATCTAATTTATATTTTGAAAGGTCCATCCCAAAGTTAAGCCCCTTATTATTCACAAGCTCTTCCAATTCGGTTAGAGATTTCTTTCCGAAATTCCTAAATTTCATAAGATCATTCTTGTTATAAGATACAAGGTCGCCAAGGGTATCAACTTCAGCCGCTTTTAGACAATTTAGTGCCCTAACTGAAAGATCCATATCTACAAGTTTGGTTTTCAGTAACTGTCTCATATGAAGGGATTCTTCATCATAAGTTTCAGTTTGGGCAATTTCATCAGCTTCCAGTGTTATACGCTCATCAGAGAATAACATAAAGTGATGGATTAAAGTCTTGGCAGCTTCAGTTAAAGCATCTTTAGGGTGAATTGAACCATCGCTTATAATTTCAAAAACCAGTTTTTCATAATCGGTTTTTTGCTCTACACGATAATTTTCAATACTATACTTTACATTTTTAATAGGAGTATAAATAGAATCGGTAAAAATAGTACCCAGAGGTGCATTAGACTTTTTATTTTCTTCAGCCGGAACATAGCCCCTACCCTTTTCGATAGTAACCTCCATGTTAATGTTAACCTTTTTGTCCAGATGACAAATTACAAGGTCAGGATTTAAAATCTGAAATCCCGAAATAAATTTTTGGAAATGACCGGCAGTAAGCTGATCCTCACCAGAAACAGAAATTGTAACGGCTTCGTTATCTATTTCATCAATTTGCCTCTTAAACCTCACCTGCTTCAGGTTCAATATAATTTCTGTTACATCTTCTACCACTCCCGGGATAGTAGAGAATTCGTGCTCAACACCTTCAATACGAACTGAAGTGATCGCGAATCCTTCCAGTGAAGATAACAGTACTCTTCTTAAAGCGTTACCAACAGTTAATCCATAACCAGGTTCTAAGGGGCGAAATTCAAATTTCCCCTCGAAATCTGTAGAATCAATCATTATAACTTTATCGGGCTTCTGAAAATTTAGTATTGCCATATTACGACTTCTGTGAATTATTATTTCGAATATAATTCGACGATGAATTGTTCATTTATATTTTCCGGAATCTGAACCCTTCCCGGTACAGAAACGAAAGTTCCTTCTTTAGTTTCGCTATTCCAGGTAATCCACTCGTATACACTGCTTGAATTAGCTAATGAATCCTGAATTGCCTGTAAAGATTTAGACTTTTCTCTTACGCCTACAACATCTCCAGCCTTCAAATGGTAAGAAGGAATATTAACTAACTCCCCATTTACGGTTATGTGCCTGTGCGACACTAATTGTCTTGCAGCCCTTCTGGAAGGTGCAACACCCATCCTATATACCACGTTATCCAAACGTGATTCACATAATTGTAAAAGCACCTCACCGGTAATACCGTTTGATCTGGTAGCTTTTTCAAACATGTTCCTAAATTGACGTTCAAGAACACCATAAGTATACTTTGCTTTTTGCTTTTCCATTAACTGGATAGCATACTCAGATTTCTTGCCACGACGACGGTTATTACCGTGTTGTCCCGGAGGATAATTTCTTTTTTCAAAAGATTTGTCATCTCCAAAAATAGCTTCACCGAATTTACGGGCTATTTTAGTCTTTGGACCAGTATATCTTGCCATTAAATTTCAAATTATAAGAAAGGGATTATGAATTAAGGTCACTTTCCTTCGATAATCGTAATTTCCTTTCCCCGTTATTATACTTGTTAATTAAACTCTACGTCTCTTAGGAGGACGACACCCGTTGTGTGGAAGCGGAGTAACATCAACGATTTCAGTTACTTCAATTCCGCTGTTATGAATAGAACGGATAGCAGATTCCCTACCATTTCCAGGTCCTCTTACATAAACTTTAACTTTACGTAAGCCCGCCTCGTGTGCTACTTTAGACGCATCTTCCGCTGCTAATTGAGCTGCATAAGGTGTGTTCTTTTTGGAACCTCTAAAGCCCATTTTTCCGGCTGAAGACCAGGAAACAACATCTCCTTTTTTATTCGTCAAAGATATTATAATGTTGTTAAAAGAAGCAGTAACATGAGCCTCTCCATTAGCCTCAACGTTAACTTTACGTTTCTTCTGAACAGTTTTTTTAGTTGCCTTTGCCATATTACTTACTATTTAGTTGCCTTTTTCTTGTTAGCAACTGTTTTTCTTCTACCTTTTCTGGTTCTTGAGTTATTCTTGGTTCTTTGACCTCTCAAAGGCAAACCAGATCTGTGCCTGATCCCTCTGTAACATCCGATATCCATGAGACGTTTGATACTCAACTGAACCTCAGTACGTAATTCTCCTTCGATTGTAAAGTCACCTACAGCTTCACGAATACGGCCAATTTCATCATCGTCCCAATCGGAAACCTTTTTACTCTCATCTACTTTGGCAGCTTGAAGGATCTCCTGAGCCCTGCTTTTGCCAATTCCGAAGATATAGGTCAATGCTATAACTCCCCGCTTTTGTTTAGGTATATCAACCCCTGCAATTCTTGCCATAATTAGCCTTGTCTTTGTTTAAATCTAGGATTCTTTTTGTTAATTACGTAAAGGCGCCCTTTTCTGCGTACTATTTTGCAGTCGGCACTTCTTTTCTTTATTGATGCTCTAACTTTCATCTCTTCAGTTTTTATGTTTACCGGACATAAAATCGTAACTCTATATCCAATAATGTTCGGCTACATATTTTTTTCAGGTTGCAAAAGTACTGAAAATATATTAAATAGCTAAAAATTTGAGTTTAGTATCTATATGTAATTCGCGCCTTAGTTAAATCGTAAGGGCTCATTTCGAGTTTCACCTTATCTCCAGGCAATAATTTAATGTAATGCATACGCATTTTACCAGAGATATGTGCAGTCACAACATGACCATTTTCTAATTCTACGCGGAACATTGCATTGGATAATGCTTCTATTATAGTTCCATCCTGTTCTATTGCCGGTTGCTTTGCCATTTATTAGTTTTTAGTAGTTCGTCTTCAGTTGTTAGAATATAATAGTGAATTCTCTAACTTCCAAATTCTCACATCTTAAGCTACTGCCTTTCTGTTTTTACCTGATTTCATTAATCCATCGTAATGCCTGTTAAGCAAATACGAATTCACCTGTTGCATAGTATCAATTGCAACTCCAACCATAATCAAAAGGGAGGTACCTCCAAAAAATAATGCCCATCCTTGCTGAACACCTAATAATGACACTACAATTGCCGGAAACACAGCAATAAGGGCAAGAAATATAGATCCCGGTAAAGTGATCTGAGACATTACCCTGTCCAGAAATTCAGCAGTTTCGGATCCCGGACGAATACCCGGAATAAAACCTCCACTTCTTTTTAGATCATCTGCCATCTTATTTGTAGGTACTGTGATTGCTGTGTAGAAATATGTGAAAATAATAATTAATAAAGCAAACACAACATTGTACCAAAATCCGAATATATCACTAAAAGCTGTTGCTATTCCCTGGGCGGTATCCGAGTCTGAGAGCCCCACCACTGCCATAGGAATAAACATTATTGCCTGAGCAAAAATGATAGGCATAACTCCAGATGCATTCAGTTTTAGAGGTATATATTGACGTGATCCGAAAACATTTTTTTCATATCCTCCGGAAGCACTTCTTCTGGCATACTGAACTGGAATTTGTCTTACCGCCATTACAAGCATAACAGATGCCATAATTATTGCAAACCAAATAACCAATTCAATGAGGATCATGATAAGGCCTCCGTTCGATTCAAAAACCCTGGAAGCAAATTCCTGCATAAAGGCCAACGGCAATCTTGCAATAATTCCAACCATAATCAACAATGAAATACCATTCCCAATACCTTTATCTGTAATTTTCTCTCCAAGCCACATGGCAAATATTGTACCGGTGGTAAGTATAACCACCGACGAAGCCACAAAGGTTATTGTATCCCCTAACAGGAAAGCACCCTGCGGAAGGGTGGCAAACAGATTATAGATATAACCAGGACCCTGAACCAGGGTAATAGCTATAGTTAACCAACGGGTAATTTGATTGATCTTTCTTCTACCACTCTCACCTTCTTTTTGCAGCTTTTGAAGATAAGGAATAGCGATTCCCATCAATTGAACTACAATCGAAGCTGAAATATATGGCATAATCCCCAATGCAAAAACAGAAGCATTAGAAAAAGCCCCTCCTGTAAATGCATTAAGAAGCCCCAGCAAACCACTATCGGTTTGATTTGCCAAATTTGACAATTGAGAGGCGTCTATTCCGGGAAGTACAATTTGTGCTCCAAAGCGATATACAAGAAGTAAACCGAGGGTTACTAAAATTCTATTTTTTAGCTCCTCGATTTTCCAGATATTCTTAATAGTATTGATGAATTTCATGTGATTATCTATTATAAAGTAACAACTTCACCTCCGGCAGCTTCAATAGCTTCTTTCGCTGAGGCAGTAAATTTATGAACAGATACTTTCAACTTTGCCTTTAATTCACCTCTACCTAATATCTTAACAAGCTCGTTTTTTCCGGCCAGGCCATTTTCTACAAGCACATCCATATCTACCGTATCCTTAATTCTACCTTCATCTACGAGAGATTGAAGTGTATCCAGGTTAATGCCCTGATATACTTTACGGTTTCTATTACTAAAACCGAATTTAGGAACACGACGCTGAAGTGGCATCTGACCACCTTCAAATCCAATTTTTTTAGAGTAACCAGAACGGGATTTTGCCCCTTTGTGTCCTCTGGTAGCTGTACCTCCTTTTCCGGATCCTTCTCCGCGACCTACACGCTTACTGTTACTTTTAACTGAACCTTCTGCAGGTCTTAAGTTACTTAAATCCATGTATATTATTATTTTGTTTCCTCTACAGAAACTAAATGTTTAACTTTATTTACCATACCAAGGATATTTGGCGTGTCCTGATGCTCTACCGTTTGCCCAATTTTCTTAAGCCCCAAAGACTCAAGAACAAGTTTTTGATTCTTGGAACGGTTAATAGCACTTTTTACTTTTGTAACTTTAATATTTCCCATCTCTGTCCTTGATTTATCCTTTAAAAACTTTTTCCAGGGAAATACCTCTTTGCTTTGCAACAGTCTCTGCACTACGCAATTGCAATAAAGCATCAAATGTTGCTTTCACTACATTATGAGGATTCGAAGATCCCTGATTTTTGGAAAGTACATCATGTACTCCAACCGATTCCAATACAGCACGTATAGGACCACCGGCGATAATACCTGTACCGGTAGCGGCCGGTAGCAATAATACCCTTGCACCGCCATATTTACCTTTTTGCTCGTGAGGTAAAGTACCTTTATTTAAAGGAATTCGTACTAAATTCTTTTTAGCATCTTCTACGGCTTTGGAAATAGCGTCGGCAACTTCTTTTGATTTTCCCAGACCCTGTCCAACAACACCATTTTCATCTCCAACAACTACAATAGCAGAGAAACCAAATGCTCTACCTCCTTTTGTAACTTTCGTTACACGTTGTACCCCTACAAGACGATCTTTTAATTCAAGTCCTCCCGGTTTTACGTGCTCTACGTTTTTATAATCTTGATACATAATTTCTTAGAATTTTAGTCCTCCTTCGCGAGCACCTTCTGCTAATGATTTAACTCTACCGTGATACAAGTAACCACCTCTATCAAAAGAAATGGTATCAATTCCAGCATCTTTAGCTTTTTCAGCAATAGTTTTACCTACCAAAGCAGCGAGTTCTGTTTTGCTTTCAGCTGCATTTGAAATTTCTTTATCTCTTGAAGAAGCTGCCACTAAAGTTTTACCGGCAACATCATCTATAATCTGAGCATAAATTTCTTTATTACTTCTAAAAACAGATAATCTCGGACGGCTTTCAGTTCCCGTAATATCCTGACGGATACGCTTCTTTATTTTTTGTCTTCTCTTTTCTTTTGAAAATGCCATATCTAAACTTTATTAAGCTGATTTACCTGCTTTTCTTCTTAATTGTTCTCCAACAAACTTAATCCCTTTACCTTTATATGGTTCCGGTGCTCTAAACGAACGGATTTTAGCAGCTACCTGCCCTACCAGTTGTTTATCGTAAGAAGTAAGCTTCACGATAGGATTCTTTCCTTTCTCAGAAATAGTTTCCACTTTAATTTCCGGCGCCAAATTTAGCACAATATTGTGGGAATACCCAACTGCCAAATCCAATTTCTGCCCCTGTTTAGATGCTCTATAACCAACACCTACAAGTTCCAGTTGTTTAGTATATCCTTCAGTGACACCGGCAATCATATTGTCTACCAAAGCACGGTATAAACCATGTTTTGCTTTCTGGTCACTTTTTTCAGAAGAGCGGTCAAAATAAATTACTCCTTCCTCAACTTTAAAGTTGATATCATTTATTTCCTGCTTTAGCTCTCCTAATTTTCCTTTTACCGTAATTACTTTTCCTTCAGTTTTTACATCAACACCTTCGGGAATTGTAATTGGGCTTTTACCTATTCTTGACATTGTTTAAGTCTTTTAAGTATTAGTAAACGTAACACAGCACTTCACCACCAACTTTCTCAGCCTGCGCCTGCTTTCCTGTCATTACCCCATGAGAAGTAGACACAATAGCTATCCCCAAGCCATTTAAAATCCTTGGCAATTCATTGGCACCGGCATACTTACGTAAACCAGGTCTACTTATTCTCTGGATATCTTTAATTACTGAATCCTTTGTACTTTTATCGTACTTAAGAGCTATTTTGATAATTCCCTGAGCGGTACTGTCATCAAACTTATAACTAAGCACATATCCCTGGTCGAATAGTATTTTTGTAATCTCCTTCTTAAGATTAGAAGCCGGAATTTCAACAACCCTGTGGTTGGCAGCAACGGCATTTCTAATTCTTGTTAAGTAATCTGCAATTGGATCTGTATTCATTTATATTTATTTGCGGAAGTGGTTTTCTAATAAAAGAACCTTCCTCCAGTTCATATTTTACCAACTAGCTTTTCTTACGCCGGGAATTAATCCATTATTAGCCATTTCCCTGAACATAACCCGGGAAAGACCAAATTGTCTCATATATCCTTTAGGCCTGCCAGTTAGCTTACATCTGTTGTGTAAACGTACAGGTGAAGAGTTTTTTGGTAACTTTTGAAGTCCTTCCCAGTCACCAGCCTCTTTAAGAGCCTGACGCTTTTCAGCATACTTCTTTACCAGTTTTTGTCTTTTCACCTCACGGGCTTTCATTGATTCTTTAGCCATAATTAACTCTTTTTAAATGGTAATCCTAGTTCGGTTAACAATGATTTCGCTTCCTTATCGGTAGCAGCAGTGGTAACGAAAGTGATATCCATACCGGCAATTCTGTTTACCGCATCAATATCGATCTCAGGAAAAATGATTTGTTCCGTTATCCCAAGGTTGTAGTTACCCCTACCATCAAAACCGTTAGCCTTAATACCATTAAAATCACGTACACGTGGTAAGGCGGTGGTAATAAGCCTGTCCAGGAATTCATACATTTTATATCCACGTAAAGTGACTTTAGCACCAATAGGCATCCCTTTACGTAACTTAAATGAAGCAACATCTTTTTTAGATATTGTAGAGACTGCTTTTTGACCACTAATAGCTGTTAACTCATCAACAGCATAATCAATTAGTTTCTTATCTGCAACAGCTCCACCTACTCCACGGCTTATAACGATCTTTTCAAGCTTTGGCACTTCCATTATATTGGAATAGCTGAATTCTTCTGTAAGAGCAGACTTTACTCTGTCTTTATACTCTTGTCTAAGTCTTGGTACGTATGCCATAACTATATTACTTCATTAGATTTTTTGGAAAATCTTACTTTTTTTCCATCCTCCACTCTATACCCTACCCTGGTGGTATTACCATTTTTATCGATAAGTGCCAGGTTAGAAATATGAATTGGAGCTTCTTTCTTTTTAATACCACCTTGTGGATTGGCTGCACTTGGTTTCTCATGTTTAGAAATCTCGTTTACACCCTCCACAATAGCTTTATTTTTTTCAAGAAGTACCTTCTGCACCTTACCTTCCTGCCCTTTATGCTCTCCGGCTGTAACACGAACCGTATCTCCCGATTTTATCTTAAGCTTTGTCATTTTCTTAATGTATTAAAGCACTTCAGGTGCCAATGATACAATTTTCATGAATTGCTTATCACGAAGTTCTCTTGCAACCGGTCCAAATACACGTGTTCCGCGCATCTCCCCGGTAGGGTTTAAAAGAACACAGGCGTTATCATCAAAACGGATATAAGATCCGTCCGGCCTGCGTACTTCTTTCCTGGTACGCACAACAACTGCTGTTGAAACCGCACCCTTCTTGATATTCCCGTTAGGTGTAGCTTCTTTAACGCTGACAACTATTTTGTCCCCAACAGAAGCGTATCTTTTCTTTGTACCTCCTAATACACGTATCGCTAAAACTTCTTTAGCGCCGGTATTATCTGCTACTTTTAGTCTGGACTCTTGTTGTACCATGGTTACTTCGCTCTTTCAATTATTTCTACTAATCTCCAACATTTAGATTTACTTAAAGGCCGTGTTTCCATGATCCTTACTGTATCTCCTTCGTTGCAGTTGTTTGTCTCGTCGTGAGCTACGTACTTCTTAGTTTTTAAAACGAACTTTCCGTACATAGGATGCTTTACCTTTTTTACTTCAGAAACCACAATAGATTTCTGCATTTTATTACTGGTAACAACACCTATACGCTCTTTTCTTAAATTTCTTTTTTCCATCTTTCAGCAGAATAACAATTATTGTTGTTCTCTTTTAGTTAACTCTGTAGCAAGTCTCGCTATGCTTCTTCGTACAGTTCTCAACTGTATTGGGTTCTCTAATGGCGAAACCGCGTGAGCCATTTTTAAATCTGAATATGCTTTTCTGGATTTCCCAAGCTCTTCCTGTAATTCTGCCACAGACAGTTCTCTTACTTCTGATTGTTTCATAATTATATATATTAAGCCTGATAATCTCTAGCTACAACAAATTTGGTTTTAACTGGAAGTTTTTGAGCTGCAAGACGCAATGCCTCTTTTGCAACATCCATTGGCACACCGCCAATTTCAAACATAATTCTTCCCGGTTTTACAACAGCTGCCCAATACTCGACGGCACCTTTACCTTTACCCATACGTACTTCAAGAGGTTTCTTTGTAATTGGCTTATCGGGAAAAATTTTAATCCAGATAGACCCTTCCCTTTTCATATAACGGGTAGCAGCAATACGCGCAGCCTCTATTTGACGCGATGTAATGAAACTGGAATCAAGAGACTTGATACCGAAAGTTCCATTTGAAAGTCTATGCCCTCTTCCGGCATTTCCTTTCATGCGGCCCTTTTGTTGCTTACGATATTTTGTTCTTTTAGGTTGTAACATTTTTCTTTACTTTAAAAAATTACTTTCTACGACGTGATTTATTACCACCTCGTCCGGATCCTCCTTTACCTCCTTGTTTCTTTGCAAGACCAACAAGCGGGGAAAGTTCTCTTTTTCCGTACACTTCACCTTTCATGATCCACACTTTAACACCCAGTCTACCATAAGTAGTATGAGCTTCAACTAAAGCATAATCAATATCGGCCCTAAAAGTTGACAAAGGAATTCTACCATCTTTATAGGATTCATCACGTGCCATTTCAGCACCGTTCAAACGCCCGGAAATCTGAATCTTGATTCCTTCAGCATTCATCCTCATTGCAGCCGCAACAGCCATTTTAATTGCACGACGGTAAGAAATACGATTTTCAATTTGTCTAGCAACGCTGGATGCCACTAAATGTGCGTCAAGCTCTGGCCTTTTAATTTCAAAGATGTTAATTTGAACCTCTTTATCGGTAATCTTCTTAAGCTCTTCTTTTAGCTTGTCTACCTCCTGGCCGCCTTTACCAATAATAATACCTGGACGGGCGGTGGTGATAGTAACGGTTACAAGCTTAAGGGTACGCTCAATAATAACCCTGGATACACTCGCTTTCGAGAGGCGAGCATGGATATACTTTCTAATCTTATCGTCTTCGGCTAGTTTATCGCCGTAGTCATTTCCTCCGTACCAGTTGGACTCCCATCCTCTGATAATACCAAGGCGATTCCCGATTGGATTTGTTTTCTGTCCCATACTCTTCTTAGCTTTGTGTATTATTGTTTGCTCCAAGCACCAATGTAACGTGATTGGACCTCTTTCTAATTCGGTGTGCACGACCCTGTGGAGCAGGACGAAGTCTTTTCAGCATACTTCCCCCATCTACACGAATCTCTTTCACAAATAATTCAGCCTCCTCAAGATTTGCATCCTCATTCTTAGATTGCCAGTTAGCAATTGCTGAAAGCAAAAGCTTCTCTACACGCCCTGATGCTTCTTTTTGACTGAACTTTAATATCTGAAGCGCTTTTTCCACTTTCTCTCCACGAACAAGATCCGCAACTAAACGCATCTTTCTTGGCGAAGTAGGGCAGTTATTCAACTTTGCAAAAGCTACCTGTTTCTTAGCTTCTTTTCTTTGCTCTGCTCTTTCTCTTTTACGAACTCCCATAGCTTCAATTATCTTTTACCTTTATTTTTTGCACCAGCATGCCCTCTAAAGGAACGTGTTGGCGAAAATTCTCCTAATTTATGACCCACCATATTTTCTGTCACATAAACAGGAACAAATTGCTTCCCATTATGAACTGCGATAGTTTGCCCAACAAAGTCCGGAGTAATCATGGAAGCGCGAGACCAGGTTTTGATAACCGCTTTCTTTCCAGACTCAACATTTTCAGTAACTTTTCTATCTAACTTATAGTGAACGTAAGGTCCTTTTTTTAATGAACGTGCCATATCTTATTATTTCTTTCTACGTTCTACAATATATTTATTACTCGCTTTTGTTCTGGAACGGGTTTTAAAACCTTTAGCAGGCAAACCTTTTCTTGAACGTGGGTGCCCACCTGAAGCTCTACCTTCACCACCACCCATAGGGTGATCTACCGGGTTCATTACCACAGGCCTGGTTCTTGGCCTTATACCCAACCAACGTTTTCTACCGGCCTTACCAGAAATTTGCAGCTGATGATCACTGTTTGAAACAGCACCAATAGTAGCCATACATGTAGAAAGTATCCTTCTAATCTCTCCGGAAGGAAGTTTAATGGTAGCATATTTACCTTCTCTTGCCAATAATTGAGCAAAAGCACCGGCACTACGAGCCATAACAGCTCCCTGCCCCGCTCTTAATTCGATACAGGAAATAACTGTACCAAGAGGAATATTAGCCAAAGGCATCGCATTTCCAATTTCAGGGGCCGCAGCTTCGTTTCTGGAAACAATATTTTGACCAACCTGAAGGCCGTTTTGAGCAATGATATACCTTTTCTCACCATCCTGATAATTCAGCAATGCGATAAAGGCTGTTCTGTTTGGGTCATATTGTATACTTGCAACAGTGGCTGGAATACCCTGCTTATCACGCTTAAAGTCCACAACTCTATAACGTCTTTTATGACCACCACCTTTATAGCGCATGGTCATTTTTCCCTGACTGTTTCTACCACCTGATTTTTTTATCGGAGCTAACAAACTTTTCTCCGGCTTGTCAGTAGTAACGGAGTCAAACCCGTTAACTACTCTAAAACGCTGACCAGGGGTGATTGGTTTTAATTTTCTAACTGACATTTTTTAATCTTAAAGATTACTGTATAAATCAATAGTTTCACCTTCCGCCACCTGTACCATTGCTTTTTTATAAGCACTAGTTTTACCAGTGATCATCCCAGATTTTGTATATCTGGTTTTTCTATTAGGGCGGACATTAATCGTGCGAACTTTAGTAACTGAAACTCCATAAGCAGACTCAACCGCGTCTTTAATTTCAATCTTATTCGCCTTATTACTTACCACAAAAGAATAGCAGTTATTCAACTCACTATCAGCCGTAGCTTTCTCTGTAATAATAGGTTTTGTTAAGACACTCATATCGCTTATTTACTTAAATTCGACTCAATTCCTTCCAGAGACCCCTCTAAAAACACAATATTATTAGCGTTTAAAATTTTGTAAGTGCTTAATTCTGAGCTATTTACAACTTCGGAGGTTTCCAAATTTCGTGATGACAAATATACATTTTTATTTGACTCTCCCAACACTATAAGGGATTTTTTACTCTGAATACCTAGGGCTTTCAAAATATCTTTGAAATTCTTAGTCTTTGGCAGATCAAATTGAAAATCTTCCACAACGATAATAGCCTTATCATTTGCTTTTATAGATAAAGCAGATTTTCTCGCCAAACGTTTAAGGTTTTTATTCAATTTGAACCCGTAGTTTCTTGGTCTCGGCCCAAAAACACGGCCTCCCCCTCTAAAAATAGGAGACTTGATACTACCTGCACGAGCTGTACCGGTACCTTTTTGCTTTTTGATCTTACGGGTACTTCCGGAAATTTCAGCACGCTCTTTGGCAGCATGAGTTCCCTGCCGCTGATTGGCCAAATACTGCTTAACATCAAGATAAACAGCATGGTCATTCGGTTCTATAGCAAAAACAGCATCAGAAAGGTTAGCCTTTCTTCCTGTTTCTTTTCCTTTAATATCTAAAACTGCTACTTCCATTACTTGCTAATGATTACGTATGAGTTTTTGTGTCCCGGAACAGCTCCTTTTACCACTAAAAGATTCTTATCTGCAACAACTTTTAAAACTCTCAGGTTTTCAACTTTTACTTTTTCTCCACCCATTCTACCGGCCATCTTCATTCCTTTAAAAACTCTCGCAGGATAAGACGCAGCACCAATAGAACCCGGAGCTCTTAAACGGTTATGCTGGCCGTGAGTAGATTGACCCACACCACCAAAACCGTGTCTTTTTACAACTCCCTGGAAGCCTTTCCCTTTAGATGTACCTGCGATATCCACAAATTCACCTTCTCTGAAATGCTCTACAGTCACAGAGTCACCTAATTTAAAATCCCCTTCAAATCCCTGGAATTCGGCGACTTTGCGCTTTGCAGCGACTCCTGCTTTTTTAGCATGCCCTGTAGCAGCTTTGTTTGCAGTCCTTGCGTCATCGAAACCAAGTTGAAGTGCTTCATACCCGTCAACCTCACTGGTTCTGACTTGGGTAATTACGCATGGACCTGCTTCTATAACGGTACAGGGAATATTTTTCCCGTTCTCGTCAAAAATGCTGGTCATGCCAATTTTCTTTCCTATTAACCCAGACATAATTACTATTTATTATTAATTGTTTTAATTCAAAAAAAATCAGGGCAGAAAAATACCATCGCCCTGATTATATTTTTCTCCGTTTTTCCATTGCGAAACGCGCCGGACATGTTAACCGCACATCACAGTGTACGGAATTTTTTATCACACTTTAATCTCTACCTCAACACCACTTGGCAACTCCAGCTTCATCAAAGCATCAATAGTTTTTGATGATGAACTATAGATATCAAGAAGTCTTTTATAAGAGCTTAACTGAAACTGCTCCCTGGATTTCTTGTTTACGTGAGGAGAACGTAAAACTGTAAATATTTTCTTATGCGTTGGCAACGGAATTGGGCCGGTAACAACAGCACCCGTAGTTTTTACGGTTTTTACGATCTTTTCTGCTGATTTATCCACCAGGTTATGATCGTAAGATTTTAATTTTATTCTGATTTTCTGACTCATTTTCCTAAAATTATTCGTTAGCTGCTCCTTTTGCTGCTTTCATTACTTCTTCAGAAATATTTGAAGGAGTTTCAGCATAGTGAGAAAATTCCATAGTTGATGTTGCCCTACCTGAAGAAAGTGTTCTTAAAGTAGTAACATATCCAAACATTTCTGAAAGTGGAACTTCGGCTTTAATCACCTTTGCTCCAGATCTGTCTGACATATTATTAACCTGACCTCTTCTTCTGTTAAGATCCCCAACTATATCACCCATATTTTCTTCCGGAGTTACAACCTCCACTTTCATTATTGGCTCAAGAATAACAGCACCTGCCTGTTTAGCAGCGGCCTTATAACCCATTTTTGCGGCCAATTCGAATGAAAGTTGATCGGAATCCACTGGGTGGAAAGATCCATCCTTAAGCTCGACCTTAAGCGTATCCATAGTAAAACCAGCTAACGGCCCGTTTCTCATTGCTTCCCGGAAACCTTTCTCTACAGAAGGAATAAATTCTTTAGGTATACGTCCACCTTTAATAGAATCAATAAACTGAAGACCTTCACCTTCAAAATCTTCATCTACTGGCCCCATAGTGAAAACAATATCAGCAAACTTACCACGTCCACCAGATTGTTTTTTATAAACCTCTCTTTGATCTGCATCTCTGCGAACAGCCTCTTTGTACTCTACCTGAGGCTCACCGACATTAACCTCTACTTTAAATTCCCGTTTCATACGGTCGATAATTATCTCCAGGTGAAGTTCACCCATACCGGAAATTATTGTCTGACCAGAATTCTCATCAGTTTTAACAGTAAAAGTAGGATCCTCTTCAGCAAGTTTTCCAAGTGCCATTCCCATTTTCTCAACATCAGCCTTAGTTTTAGGCTCAACTGCAATACCTATTACAGGTGCAGGGAAAGTCATGGATTCCAGAATAATAGGATTATTCATATCTGTAAGCGTATCACCTGTTTTAATATCCTTAAAGCCTACAGCAGCTCCAATATCACCAGCCTCAATCTTATCAATAGGCTCTTGCTTATTAGAGTGCATCTGATAGATTCTGGAAATACGCTCTTTTTTACCTGAACGGACATTTAACACATAAGACCCAGCTTCAAGAGTACCTGAGTAAGCACGGAAGAATGCTAAACGACCCACAAAAGGATCGGTTGCAATTTTAAACGCAAGCGCAGAAAAAGGTGAATCCACATTAGGCTTACGGCTTTCTTCCTCACCACTATCAGGATTTGTACCTGTAATAGCCTCAACATCTACCGGGGAAGGCAAATAACGCATAACTGCATCAAGCATTGCCTGCACACCCTTATTTTTAAATGCTGAACCACACATCATTGGGATAATGGACATATCTATAGTTGCAGCACGAAGCGCAGCTATAATTTCATCTTCGGTGATAGAATTTTCATCCTCGAAGAATTTTTCCATCAACGCTTCATCATATTCAGCAACAGCCTCTACAAGCTCTGTACGATATTTATTTACATCTTCCTGAAGCTCTTCCGGAATATCAATAGTATCATAAGTCATCCCATGATCCTCATCATTCCAGATAATAGCTTTCTTTGAAATAAGATCAACCACCCCTTTAAAGTCAACTTCATCTCCAATTGGAACCTGAAGAGGAACCGGATTACCACCAAGCATTTCTTTTACCTGACGGCAAACATTAAAGAAGTCAGCTCCCTGACGGTCCATTTTATTAACAAAGCCAAGACGTGGAACACGATATTTATCTGCCTGCCTCCATACAGTTTCTGACTGAGGCTCAACCCCATCTACCGCTGAAAACAAAGCCACCACCCCGTCTAACACACGTAAAGAACGCTCTACCTCAACGGTAAAGTCAACGTGCCCGGGAGTATCAATAATATTAACTGTATAATCTTGATCTCTGTAAGGCCAGGTACAATGAGTAGCCGCAGAAGTAATAGTAATACCTCGCTCCTGCTCCTGCTCCATCCAGTCCATGGTAGCCGCACCATCGTGCACCTCACCTATTTTATGACTTATACCTGTATAATAAAGAATTCGCTCTGTAGTGGTAGTTTTACCCGCATCAATATGAGCTGCAATCCCGATATTTCTAGTAAATTTTAAATCTCTTTGTGCCATGTTGTATTTTTAGAATCTAAAGTGAGAGAATGCTTTGTTAGCTTCCGCCATCTTATGAGTATCTACTCTTCTCTTAACTGCAGCACCCTCTTCTTTGGCAGCAGCAAGAACTTCTGCAGCTAGTTTCTGCGCCATAGATTTTTCATTTCTTTTACGGGCAAAGCTAATCAACCACTTCATAGCCGTTGACACTTTACGATCCGGCCTGATTTGCATCGGGATCTGGAAGGTAGCACCACCAACACGCCTACTTCTAACCTCTACATGAGGCATAACATTAGAAAGTGCATCTTTCCAGATTTCCAATCCGGTTTTCTCCTCGTCTTGTTTCTTTTGCTCTACAACTTCAATAGCGTCGTAGAAAATCTTAAAGGCAACCGATTTCTTACCATCCCACATCATCATGTTAACGAAACGCGTAACTAACTGATCATTAAATTTAGGATCTGGTAAAAGTGGTCTTTTCTTGGCCTGTCTTTTTCTCATTTCTTCTTTTTGAGTTAATTGTTAATGTCTAATATTAATAATGTTTCCACTATTAACTTTCAACCCCTGCCTGAACAAGCAGCTTTTAACTGATTTTTACTTCTTAGGGCGTTTTGCTCCGTACTTAGACCTACGTTGCGTTCTACCTTCAACACCAGCGGTATCTAAAGCTCCACGCACGATGTGGTACCTAACTCCAGGCAAATCTTTCACCCTTCCACCTCTAACCAATACTATCGAGTGCTCTTGCAAATTGTGACCCTCTCCCGGAATGTAGGCATTCACCTCTTTTCCGTTTGTTAACCTCACCCTGGCAACTTTTCTCATTGCCGAGTTAGGTTTTTTAGGAGTAGTGGTATACACTCTCGTGCAAACACCTCTCCTTTGAGGACACGAATCCAAAGCAGCCGATTTACTCTTCTTGGTTATTTTAGCTCTTCCTTTTCGTACTAATTGTGAAATTGTTGGCATAATTTCTCTTACCTAATTATTAATTAAATTTTACCTCCCTTTTTTAAAGGTTTGCAAAGGTAGAAATAAAACCGAATAATTCAAATGATAAATTATTAATTTTCAAGAAGCTAATTCTCCACTTAATCATTTATCTGCCCCTACATTCATCTAAAATCACTTAAAGAAAATTAAAAGAAGCGAGCTAAAGCCTAAATTTTTTCTAACAAATCTTGCATTTCACCGATTTTCCACTAAAAATATTTCTGTTTTTAAACCCTCGCCTAATAATTTAACAAATTACAATTCTGTGCTTAGAAACTGTAAATTAACTATATAGCATTAAAAATTAACAAATTATTGATACTGCTAAAACATTTAAAAATAATTACTTGCTTAATTAACCATTTATTACCACTTTTGGCGTTGGCTAATTCAAATAAATTTTAAAATGAAAACAAAGTTAAGTAGTATTTTAACGCTATTACTGGCGTTTGTTGTGCAGCTAACATTTGCACAACAACAGACCGTCACGGGGACGGTAACTGATGAAGACGGTTTACCGCTACCGGGGGTAAATGTTATAATTCAGGGAACATCAACAGGTGTACAGACAGATTTTGATGGAAACTATGCCATTGAAGCCTCGATGGGAGATGTTCTGGTTTTTTCGTTTATAGGAATGGAAACAGCAGAATACACTGTAGGTAACAACAATCAAATTAATGCCACTCTTTCAACAGATGCGGCACAGTTAGACGAAGTTGTTGTAACTGCTCTGGGGATTGAGAGAGAACAAAAAGAAATTGCCTACCAAACAGAACAGGTGGACAATGAAATGCTTAACATCTCCCAACCCACTACTGCAACTGAAGGTTTAGTAGGTAAAGTTGCAGGTATGGCGGTTAATATTCAAAACAATGGTGTTAACCCTGATACCCAAATTAATCTTCGTGGTTTTCGCTCAATTTCCCAGGGAAGTACTCCTTTGTATGTAATTGATGGAGCTATAGCCACCTCAGGAGCTTTTAATGATTTGAATCCTAATGATATTCAGGATATGAACATCCTTAAAGGTGCAACCGCAGCAGCTCTTTATGGTTCTCAGGCTGCAAATGGGGCTATTATTATCAATACGAAAAGAGGTGTTTTTAATGATCGCTTTACCGTTGGAGTAACTACTACATCCACATTTCAGGAAGTAGCTTATATGCCTGATTTTCAAAATGAGTATGGTACAGGATGGCAGGGTGCTTATGAACCAATAGAAAACACTAACTGGGGCCCTAGATTTGACGGGACGGTAAGACAGGTAGGACCTACTTTTGAGGATGGATCTTTTCAGGAGCTTCCATATTCCGCGGTAGAAGACAACTTAAAAGATTTTTATGACACCGGTATTACATTACAAAACACTGTATATGCATCCGGTGGTGGTGAAAACAGCAGTTTTTATGCCTCAATAGGAGACCAGACTACTAAGGGTATTGTACCCGGAGATGAATATGAAAGACAAACTTTCAGGGTTAATGCGAGCCAAAAAGTTGGTAACCTGGAATTAAATCTAAATTCTACATATTTCCGTGATAATACAAGCGTTGTTGGAGATGACATAGGATCTCAGGAAAGGCCTCTTTACTGGTTTGTTCTAAATACTCCCAATAATATACCTTTAAGTAACTATAGAGACTGGCAGAATGATTTATATGCCTCTCCTGATGGATACTATAACGGATATTATCAAAATCCTTATTGGGCAGTAGATACCAACAGGGATAATGATGAAACTCAAAGGTTCGTTTCCAACTTACAGGCATCCTGGGATATAAATGAATGGCTGAATTTAACAGGAAGATTAGGTGTTAACTCTACCACAGGGCTAGGCCAAGAATGGAGAGCAGAACAAAATTATACTACGGCATATACAAGGCCTGATCCTGTATCTTCATTTGTTGAAGAAAGTCAGTACAGATCTCTTCAGTACACCAGTGACCTTTTGTTAACAGGTGAATTTGATCTGTCAGAAGATTTTAGCCTGAGAGCAATTCTGGGAGCTTCAAATTTCACTAGCAAGTATAGCTTCCAATCTGTTAGAGCTAACAATTTAAGTATTCCAGGTTTTTATGACATTTCAAATGGAACAGGAGCCCTTGTAGGAAATGTAAATGAAGAAAACGAGCGTTACTACGGGGTATATGGTGATTTCACGTTAGGTTTTAGGGAATTCGTATTCCTAGATATTTCAGGTAGAAACGACTGGACATCAACACTACCTTTTGAAGACAACGCCAACAGTTATTTTTATCCTGCTGCTGGTCTATCTTTTATCGCTACAGAAGCCATTCCAGCAATTAAAGGAAATGCTCTAAATTATTTAAAATTAACAGCTAATGGATCTATTGTATATAATGATCTTGATCCTTATCAGACAAATGAAATTTTTATACAGCCGGGTCCAGGGCAAACTGCTTATGACGATCTTTCATTCCCATATGGCAATATTAATGGTTTTACCGTAGGGAATACTGCTGTAGACCCTAACATTAAGCAGGAAAAGGTTAGCAGTATAGAGCTAGGCGCCAATTTTGGTTTCCTTAACAACAGGATAACCTTAAACGCTTCTTACTTTAATACTAAAATCGAGGATCTAATTACTCGGACTTCTACCGCGCCATCTGCCGGTAGTTATACCCTTGCCACAAATTTAGGAGAACTTAAGAATGAAGGTTATGAATTTTCTTTGGGGGCACGATTGGTACAGAGTAATGATTTCTCATGGAATATAGATGCAAACTTTACGCATTTTGAAACTACGGTTGTAGATGTGGACCCTAACAATCCTGATGCTACTGAAATTTCAATCGCATCCTATTCCGGAGGTTACGGAATTCATGCTATAGAAGGGATGGCCTTCCCACAAGTTAAAGCGATAGCTTATGAGAGAGATCCACAGGGAAGAATAGTAATAGACCCTAATACAGGATATCCTGTTAGTAGTGGTGAAGAAAGAGCATTCGGAAAAACTACACCTGACTATACAGTGGGACTGGTTAACACTTTTCGGTATAAAGGTTTTAGCTTAGCTGCAACACTCGATTATCGTACCGGCCACGTATTCTACTCTCAGTTAGCCGATTTAATGGAGTTTACAGGAAGATCTCAGGAAAGCGTATCTGCCAACCGCCGTGATTTTGTTGTTCCTAATACGGTTTATCAAAATGGAACTGATGCTGACGGTGATCCAGTTTATGTGGAAAACAATAATATTCCTGTTAATGGAGGACTACAGACCTATTGGACTGACCAGTATAATGTTATTAAAGAAAATTATGTAAGAGATGCTACAGCATTGAAGCTAAGGGAAGTTGCTTTGAATTACAGAGTACCAAATTCTTTATTTCAAAATACAGCAATTTCTAAAATATCTATAGGTTTGGTAGGAAGGAATCTCGTTACGTGGTTGCCTGAAGAAAATAGATTTTCTGACCCTGAATTTAACAACTCTTTTGCTAACACCAACACTCAGGGAATCAGTGGTTATCTTCAGTCTCCGCCAACAAGGTCCTATGGATTTAATGTTAATATCGAATTTTAAAAAATTTAGAAAATGAAAAATTTCAGTATATATTTCATCCTGCTTGTGGCTGCATTAGGTGTCACCTCATGCAGCGACGATTATCTGGACATGAATGATGATCCAAATAATCCAACGTCAGTCAGCCCGGATTTAATACTTCCGGTTGCCCAATCATATTCTGCCAATCTTATATTCTATGATGCTGCCGGAGCCCGGCATGCCAATACACTGGGTAATTTAATGGTTTACAACTGGAGCCAGGCCGATGGCTATTCCTGGTATTATGATGAATTCCAATATCTCGCCAATGCAAATTTTTATGATCAAATTTGGGATGATTCCTATAACCAATCTCTTAGGAATTATCAGGAACTTCTAAATTATGAAGGCCCTACATATAACAATTACAAAGCCATTGCCAAAGTAATGATGTCTTACCACTTCCAGATGCTGGTAGATGCTTATGGCGATATTCCTTATACAGAAGCTCTCCAGAGAGGTAATAATACCACCCCGGCATACGATGATGCACAGGCAGTATATGATAGTTTAATTGTAGATCTATCAGATGCTATTGATTTGATTGACGAAGCCGATAATGTAGAAAATGTTTTAAACCCAGGCGCAGCCGATGTTATGTATCAGGGAGATATGGAAGCGTGGAAAAGATTGGCCAATACAGTTAAGTTAAGGATTCTTATAAGAGAATCTGGCTTAAGCGATAAACAAGCCTATATCCAGGAAGAGATTAACCAAATTATAGATCAAGGGTCCGGTTTCATCACTGAAAATGCATCTGTAAATCCTGGCTATCAAAATGAGGAAGGAAAACAAAATCCTTTCTGGAGAAGCTTTGGACTTACTGTTGCCGGAAATACTCAAAATAATTTTCAGGCGACAACAGCCACCCCTTTTGTTTTGGATATGTTAAGCAATACTAACGATCCCCGTATAAATTATATATACGAAGAACCAGATTCAGGTCATAAAGGAGTAACTCAGGGATTACAGGCTTATCCAGATGAATTTACTTCTGAATTTGTTTCCAATTTAGGGCCTGGATTACTAAAATCTCCAGAACAGGATGCTCCTATTCTAACTGCTGCAGAAAGTTATTTTCTTCAATCTGAAGCGGCTTTAAAAGGATATCTAAACGATGATGCTCAGGCCTTATATGAATCTGGTATAGCCGCCTCATTCGAATATCTGGAAACAATGGACTTAGTTGACAGTGATAATGATCCTTCTACACCTGAGGAACTACTGGAAGCAGATCCTGCAGACTATTATTCACAGAATATTGAAAATGTTGGATGGACCGCTTCAAGCGATAAACTAGAAGCTATCATCACTCAGAAATGGATCGCTTTAAATGGGATTAATGGATTTGAAGCCTGGATAGAGTTTAATAGAACAGGATATCCAGATGATTTACCAATTTCAAGGTTAGCCCCTGGAGACAACAGGCCGGTAAGATTATCCTACCCTTCGTCTGAAAGATCTATTAATGCAAGTAACGTACCTGCACAACCAGATGCTTTCTCCGATAAAATATTTTGGGCAAATTAAAAAAGATAAAGATGAAAAAATTAAATATTTATTTCCTATTAGCAGGATTGTTAAGCATGTCCTTAACATCCTGTCTGGTAGACGATAGCGTTATAAGTGACTCTTATGGTGAGGGTCCAAATCTTGTTAGTTTTACTGACGAAAGTATAATACTTGGTGCAGAAACTAATGGGGAGGAATTTCAAAGAGGAATACCTGTTGACATAATAGGACCTACCTATGATGAGATACAGGAACCTGTAACTGTAGAAATTAGTGTAGACCCTAGTTCAACGGCTATTGAAGGAGTTCATTACCGGCTAGAGTCAACCACAATGACTATCTCTCCCGGGGACGATTTACCAAAGGATTTACCAATTACAATCATTACTGATGGGTTAGAGGCCCCGTTAGATGAAACTCCCGTTTTGAATTTAACAATAACAGAAATTTCTTCTGATGCCAATGTGGTAATAAATGGTAAAAATGAAGAGCTTGCTGTAAATTTAGCTTATGCATGCCCTTTCAATATATCTGACTACGCAGGTACTTATATAGCTACAACTGATCAATTTGGAATTTATTCAGGAGATCCTGTACCATTTGAAGTAGTTGCCGGGCCTGGTGACAATCAAATTACCTTGCAAAATGTTGCAGGTCACTCCCCGGGATATGACGTTGTAGTAGATGTGGATCCAAACACAGGGAATTTAACAATCCCTAAACAGGTAGCATTTAACTACAATAATTTAGGTGGAACCCAATATGGTGATTTGAGCTGGGAAGGTAGCGGAACATCAAGTGCTTCACCTGGAAATTGTATTGGTAACCTAGATATTACATCAGCTTATACTGTTAATGCTGGGTCTTTTGGATCCTTTAGAATCATTTTTGAAAAAGTTCAGGAAGAAGGAACAGATTCAAATGAAGACACAGATACTGAAGAAGAAGAAGAAGCTGAAGGAGAAGGAGAAGGAGAAGGAGAAGGAGAAGATACAACAGAATAATTCCATTTTCTTCTTAAGAATATAAAACCACCCAACCCGGGTGGTTTTTTTATTGCTGCCTTTTGGAAATCAATTTTAATCCTAACTTTGCCATATGAGCGAGACAACAAGAATATTTGGAATACGTACAGTTATAGAAGCTATCGACAGCGGGAAAAATATCGATAAAATTTATCTTCAAAAGGATCTTTCCGGAAGCCTTATTAAGGAGCTGGAACAAAAGATAAAAAAAGAAGAATACAATATTTCCTACGTTCCTGTAGAAAAGCTAAATAAACTCAGTAAAGGAAACCATCAGGGAGTGGTAGCCACTATCTCTCCTATCGCTTTCCAATCTATTGAAGAGATGGTTGAAAAAGCTTTCAGCCTTACCTCCACTCCCCTCTTCCTACTTTTGGACCAGCTTACCGATGTACGCAACTTCGGAGCGATTATAAGAACTGCAGAATGCTGTGGCGTTAACGGAATAATTATTCCTGAAAAAGGAGGAGCGCCTCTTAACGCCGATGCAGTTAAAACTTCAGCCGGAGCTGCTTTTAATATTCCTATCTGCAAAGTAAATCATATTAAAGATGCATTATTTTACCTACAGACCTCTCAGGTCCAATTAGTGGCTGCTACAGAAAAGACAAATATTACTATTTACGAGATAAATTTCAGGAAACCTACAGCTTTAGTGATGGGAAATGAGGCTAAAGGAGTAAGCAATTCTATATTAAAAACTGTGAATTATAAAGCTAAACTACCCCTACTGGGAAAAACAGAGTCACTGAATGTTTCCGTAGCCTGTGGTGCTGTATTGTACGAGGCGGTAAGACAAAGACTTTAATCTTCTCCTTCAGTATTACTTCTATAGGTATACCGATAAAATAACTCTTCCTCCGGCTCCTCCTTTTCTTCACCTGGTAATTTCTCAATAAAATTCCCGTTCTCATCAAAATGCCGCATAAACTCATCGTCCTCTTCCTTAAACTCAGGTCTCTCCCATTCATATTTTGGAACCTTCACTATGTTCTTCCTATAAACAATAGAAAGGAATAATCCGGCTACCAATCCGGAAAGATGTCCTTCCCAGGAAATTTCTGGATCAATAGGGGTTACATACCATAACATTCCGCCATAGAGAAAAACAACAATAAGTGATAAGGCAATTAAGCGATAATGTTTTGAAAAAATTCCCTTAAAAAAAAGAAATGCGGCCAATACATAAATTAATCCGCTGGCTCCAATATGGTTCGAGGGCCGTCCAATAATCCAGGTCATTAATCCGGAAAGCAACAGCCCGTAAATTAAAATTTGCCAGCTTATTTTCCTATAGAAATAGAACAAAGCCATTGATAATACAAAAAGCGGGATGGTATTATTAAACAAATGCTTCATACTACCATGAATAAAAGGAGAAAAAAGAATTCCTCTTAAACCCTCAAATGTCCTGGGATAAACTCCAAAATTGTTAAAATCATACCCAAACTTTATTTCAAACCAGAAAACGATCCATATTGTCAAAACAAAAATAACAGGATAGGCCACCACACCTGGGGAAAAAATAAATGGACTGGAATGATCAGGTTTTTGTTTCATCTCAATCCAATATATCAAAAAAGCAACCAAACACAGACTTGATGATATTTTGTCATCATAATTACTAATTTTGCAGCATGAATGAACCATTAGCAGAGCGTTTAAGGCCAAAGAAACTGGAAGATTATTTAAGTCAGCAACACCTTATAGGCCCAAAAGGAGCATTACGGCAGCAGTTAAAGCAGGGAATAATTCCTTCCATGATTTTCTGGGGCCCTCCCGGGGTAGGTAAAACCACTTTGGCAAATATTATTGCTACTGAATCTGAACGTCCTTTTTTTACACTCAGCGCAGTTAGCAGCGGTGTAAAAGACGTTAGGGAAATAATTGAAAAAGCCAGAAAAAGTGACGGACTTTTTACCACCAAAAGTCCTATTTTATTTATTGATGAAATTCATCGCTTTAGCAAATCACAACAGGATTCTTTATTGGGTGCAGTAGAAAAAGGATGGGTGACATTAATTGGAGCAACAACTGAAAATCCTAGTTTTGAGGTCATTTCTGCACTCCTTTCCCGGAGCCAGGTATATGTTTTAAAGCCGTTTACCAAAGAAGACCTTATTGCTCTGTTAAACCGTGCCATTGCTGAAGACAATACCATTGCAGCAAAGAAAATTCAACTAAAGGAAACCGAAGCACTTCTACGGCTTAGTGGCGGAGATGCCCGTAAACTTCTTAACATTTTTGAATTACTGGTAACTTCTTCTGAAGAAGGAGTAGAAATTACCAATGATCTGGTTTTTGAAAAGGTACAGCAGAATACTGTCTTGTATGACAAAACAGGAGAGCAACATTACGACATTATTTCTGCTTTTATTAAATCTATTCGGGGCAGCGATCCCAATGCTGCGGTTTATTGGCTGGCCAGAATGATAGAAGGCGGAGAAGATGTAAAATTCATTGCCCGAAGACTGCTCATATTAGCAAGCGAAGATATTGGAAATGCCAATCCCACTGCCCTGGTAATTGCTAATAACACCTTCCAGGCTGTTAATACCATAGGTTATCCCGAAGCACGAATTATCCTGAGCCAGTGTACTACTTATCTGGCGACTTCTGCAAAAAGTAATGCTGCTTACATGGCTATTAACAATGCTGTAAGCCTGGTTAAAAAAACAGGCAACTTACCTGTCCCTTTAGCTATAAGAAATGCGCCTACCAAATTAATGAAAGATCTTGGCTATGGAGATAGCTACAAGTATGCCCATAACTATGAGGGAAATTTTACCCAGGAAGAATTTTTACCCGAAGAGATAAAGAATACCATTCTTTACAATCCGGGACATAACCAAAGGGAAAATGCCCAGCGTGAATTTTTAAAAAAGCGTTGGAAAAATAAATACCCCTATTAAATATTTTTCTGAAAATTAAAGCTTTCAACATTGGAGTTCAATAGTAACAAGCCTTCAAAATTGAAGGATCAATCCTGAAGTGCGTACACTGACTTTACCGTTTTATTTTGATTTCTATCAAAATATTCCACTACCAAATTTCCTGCATTGTCAAAGTAAGCCAGACCCTGTTTGGTTACTGAAGAATATATAAATGAATTATCTTTTTCAGATTTTATTAAAGCAGCGAAAGGTTCTGCCATACCTTTCTGATGAAAAGAGTAGCCCTCCCCGGTTTTCTCGAGATAATATTCAGCATTGTCTAAAACAAAGTATTTACCTGCTACAAAATCAGCCGAAACTTCTTTTTTAATTTCCACCTCCCGGTCTTCCTGCTCTTGCGGCACAACTTCCTGCTCACTTTCAGGCGTTTCTACAGCTACTTCACCATTCATATCTTCTGTCTCTTGTGTTTTTACAGAATTATTATACTCATACCCCTGTTCTTCCAATGAAGAAAAAGCATTCCTCAATGCTTCCTGATATGCAACTTTAAAATCCTTCTCCCGGCTCCTGCCTTCCGGTGACTCATAAACTACTTTATCGTAGCAATCCTTTAAGACAAGCTTCAATTTAGTAACAAAAAGACCGGAATCATTTGATACATCTGCATATAAAGCCCGGCAGGGATCTCCCTGAAGCACAGCTGACTTATCTGCTGATTTCATAACAGTTTTGAACCCATATTTCTCCAGTAAAAATTTGGTGAGGGCGTTTAACTGATATTCATTTTTAGAGTCAGAAAATTCAAAACTTTCCGGAACAATTACATATTGATAATCATTAAGGTCCTGAGCATTTGCTGATGCAAAAGAGCATATCAGCAAAAATACAGATAATAATTTCTTCATTTTTAGTATGATTTTTAAATATCTTGAACTATAACATAAATCTTAATAATAGCCCAGCCTTCTGTCAAAAATAAACTGCAATCCTAATTGAACTGAAGTTCCGTTGGCTTTCGCTAAATTAGGAAAAGCTAACAAATTATTAGCTGCCATGTACACATTAAAGTTGCCGAAAGTACGGTGCACCATCGCCCCAATATTGGTAAAAGAATAATCATCTATACTGTACATTGCCCTAAAGCCAAATTTTTCAGTCACTAATTTGTCGTAATATGCCGAAAATGCAAGTGTAATTCCCTTTGGACGTTTTACACCGGAAAGAAGCATACCTACGGCATTTAAGTATCTTACTTCTTCCCTAAGACGATAATTACAGGGAACCAGGGCTCTTCCAAACCCAAATTCCATAGACGTATTAAATTTTACCGGTCTCCAGGTAGTATAGGAATCATAAAGTGTCTCGTCCTGCAAATTTTCGTCAACTTCATCCTCAAACAAATCCCAGTAAGGAATAGCTTCTTCATCTTCATCCAATTCGGGAAATAAGGGTTCAAGCCCCTCTGTTTGATAATCGCCATAATACCGGTAATTTTCCACATCGGTACGCTGAAACATTATACCAATATCCCGAACGGCTCCGGTCACCTTAAATTGCTCATTAACTTCATAAGTAGCACCAATATCAAGCCCTACTCCAACATTGCCACCAAAAAGGGACCGCTTCAACACATCGGCCGCGGCTTGTTCTACAGTATTTCCTTCTGCATTATTTAAAGGTGCAAAACCTGAAGTCTTTATAAGTACATCAATATTAGATGCAGTTTGAGTATAAATGCCGGTTGCTCCCTGGTTGTTAAGCGTGGTGGTAAATGTGCCTTGATTATTAGTGCTTTCAACATTAAAAATACCGGAATAGAGTTTCCCCCTCACCCCCACTATTAGCTTATCATTGATTTGCCTGGTAAGCCCCATGTGATAAACAGCAAGTACTTCTGCCGTAAAAGCAGCCTGGGAAAAATCAAATGGCTGACCAATGTAACTGCTGTTACCCTCATTTATAAGAATTGCCAGATCTTTAGGGAAATAAGAAAAAACATCGGTTTCCTGATAAACACCTATAGAAAGATAATCCCTGCGATTGAGTTTCCATCCAAAAGAGAAAATTTCCCACTGCTCGTTAATTGAAAAATAATCCTGCGGGGTTAAATTGCGAATAGCATTTCGCACCCGCAAGTTGACGTTTGGATTGGAATCATCAAAAATATCAAAAAGTGTAACACCGGTAAAACCCGCAGAAATATGGAATTGCGAAAAAAAGGGCATCCCAATGTGCCCTCTGAAATTAATTTCGGCTCCCGGATTGCTTAAAAGCGTTTGTGGAAGAGCATCTACATTATATAGTAAAGGTTTATTCTGAGAAATGGAAATTTTAGAAAAAATCAGAAAAAAAACAACAAAAAGTCGCTGCATAGCTAAAATTCAAACTTGAAAAGTCCTTTTGAAGCAAATTCAAGATCGCCTTTAAAATCTTCTTCATTTGGCTGGACTTCAAGTTCGATTACCATGAAAATTGAATTTTTAACCTGTGTTACCCGTTCTTTCCCCATCACTTCAATTCTTTCAGTTGTAACCGGATCATCTTCGCTTCCAGGAGAAACGAGATAATTTACGCTAAATTGTTTCCTGCCCGAGGCTGATAAAAAATGTACTTTATTTAAAAAGACCTGAGGGAAGGTATTAATATTTCTAAAATAAAACTCTACAGATTCCAAATCATTCTGAATATAATCGTCATCCAGAAATTCCAGTCGAACAGTGTCCCTTATTACCGTACGCATTCGCTTAGTATCAGGATCAACAAAATCTGTTTCCCCTACCTCATACAGCACTAAATTGGTCTGAAGGTCCGGACTCAGGGTAATATCCTTTGCCTGGTTCAGGTCTACATCTTTTACACAGCCCGCACAAATCACCACCAACAGGATTACAAGAAACCTTTTAAAAAATGTTAAACGCTCGCACATAGATATCTGACTTAGAGATTACTATTATATTGGCGAAATTAGTAAAACTTAAAATTTATAAAAATTTTAGAAGTTATTTTAACGTTTTAATTTGTCTTACACCGTTCTTTTTTGCGGGCACAGAAATAACTAATGTAGGAGCACATCTCCTGATTTTCTGATCGAAAAATATTAATTTTATAATTAGCCCCTGTCATAACCGGGTTTTCAGCATCTTACAAATGTTTAATGAGAACTTTTCTAAATTTAATGCATTGACCATATTCATTTGAGCTTCTTCTGAAGTAGCAATAAAATCGAAAAGTTTCACAAATAATTATGTAGTAATTTTCTTACTTTATAGGTTTTAGGCAGTGAGTATCCATTTCGAATCAGGTTCAGCTATTCGACAAATGTATTTAAGAATAAATTTTTACTGCAGGAAATTGCACATCCTCGAGCAAGGTGCTTCTTTTAAAATCTCATAAATATCCCGTTCCCAATCTATCAATAATCCGGAATTCAATGTTCCAGGTTAATAAAACATCCTCAAAAATCTTTAATTTCATAAATTTGCTTCAGTACACTGTAGAACATCACCTTATTAGAATAACTTGAAAAATCCTGATTTTTAAACACAGCCCTAAACTTACCTCCTACTTCCTGCACCTGCCTTAATGCTTTAGCTACCTCCTGATGAACCTGCTCTGCTTTCACATTTTCATATATACCAGAATTAAAAACATAAGGGTGCAACATTAAAGGGGTGGTTACTTCCATGTTAATATCATAGAATAAAAAAGGAGTACAGGTACCTGCCCTAAAACCCATAGCATCAGGGTAACCCATCGAGAAATCATTGTGAACTTCCAGCTCCACCAGATTATTATAGTTTTCAGGTAGCCCAAGATCATGCCGGGAATTAAGTACATGATCCAGTGAACTATGTACGATATTTTCCATACGAAGCTTTTCTGTTCTAAGGGTCTTCATGTCTTTTGCAGCGTAATATCCCTGCAGCAGTCCCACCCTGGCATAATCTCCAACAGATTTTATCACCGATCTACCCGGAATCCTGTTATAATTTATGTTTCGGTCGTGGATACTGAAGTTACTTAGCTGAAACATAAAATACATTTCCAGCTTGTATTTTTTTATAAGCTCTATTAAATCTTCAAAAATATTAAACGGGTCTTTTTTTATCCTGAAACCCACTTGTAGCCGATCAAAAACTTTATTAAAATTCAATTGAAAAAAATCCCTCTGCATTCCCGAAAAACTTCTCAGAACTCCCTTATTTTTATAGGCGAAAATATTTTCAACAGCCATCACGGCATTTGCCTCGAAAAACCTTTCCTGAAGTTTAATATCCGGAAAACGTTCAGCTAAAACATTTCTGAATTTAAGAGCCCATTTATCTACAACCGGAGAAGAAAGAAAGCCTTCCTGATAAGCCAGACTTTCTGAAACAGGAAAACGTTCAGCTTCATCTTTTACATGCGGAGCATATTCTTCGTATCTGCTAAGCAAATAGAAGGATGCTGCAAAAATATCAAAAGGTAATGCACTGGCTTCCGGAACGGGAAAAAAGCAAACGCTGTCTTCCCAGGGCTGTACTTTTATTTCAACTTCAGAAAAGCCCTGTTCAGTAAGAAGATCTATTTTCTGAAAAAAAAGTTCCTTTCCCAAAGGCTGCTTTCCATAAGAAAGTTTCATGCCGTCATGAGCGATAAATTCCTCAATCTTTGTGGTGAATTTTATGGAAATACCTAGAATCCCCGTACATAAATGTTTAAAAATATAGATAATTCTGGGTGTAATTTTCTGGGTATAGATAAGTAACATTCAGGAAAAATTAAAGGATACCTTCGTCTGCAAAGCTAAAATATGATTTTTCAGTTACAATAATATGATCCAGCACTTTAATGTCCAGACTTTCTGAAGCGGTTTTTAATTTAGAAGTAAGTTGTTTATCTGCCTCGCTGGGTTTAAGGGTTCCTGAGGGATGATTATGAGTAAGAATAAGGGCCGTAGCACCTAATTCCAGAGCTTTTTTAAGGGTGATTCGTACATCCACCAGGGTTCCTGTAATACCACCTTTGCTTAATTGAATCTGCTCCAGCACTTTATTTGAATTATTGAGGTAGATAATCCAGAATTCCTCATGAGGAAGTTCACCTATTACAGGTTGCATAAGTTCAAAAACAGAATGACTGGAAGTGATTTTTTTCTTCTCCAACGCCTCCTCTACCCTTCTCCTGCGGCCAAGTTCTAATGCAGCCACAATACTAACAGCTTTGGCTTCCCCAATTCCCTTAAATGTGCAAAGCTGGTTAATGGATAGGCGGCCAAGTTCACTGAGGTTGTTATGCGTAGAAGCAAGAATGCGTTTACTTAATTCCACAGCACTTTCTTCCCGGTTTCCCGAACCAATCAAGATAGCAATAAGTTCTGAATCACTTAAGCTGGTCCTACCCTTTTGCAATAGCTTTTCCCGGGGGCGGTCATCTTCTGCCCAATTTTTAATACTGAAGGTTACCCGCTCTTTTTCCATTATGCTAAAGATATAAAACCCTTTTACACAATGCACAAAAAAACCAATATGAAAAACTTAAATTAAAATTCCGGAGCAAGCCCATGGGATATGAATAATAACAACTTCAAAATTTCAGGTAAAACCCTAAACCATCAATTAGGGATTAAGCCATGATTTTACTTCTTCAAAGTCCAGTCCTCCATAATTCCCGCTGCTCATAAAGAGCAAAGCAGAATTACTAAGGTCCAAATTTCTAAGGGTTTGGTGCAGGTCCTGTGGGTTGGTAAACACCTGCAGATTCTCTTTTTTAAAAGCCGAAAAAATTTGTTCCGCAGAAATGTTATCAAGATTTTTAAGTTTTACGGCATCAGGAGAATAAAAAACAAAAGCTTTATCAGCTTCCTTCAGGCTATCGGCATAGTATTTCAAAAATTCTCCATTTAAACTGCTATAGGTGTGCAATTCAAAACATACTATTAAATTTCTGTTTTTAAACTGCTCCTTTACTGCCGCTGTGGTAGCTTTCACTTTGGAAGGACTATGAGCAAAATCTTTAAAAATTACAGCCGAAGATGATTCGGCAACCTTTTCCAGCCTTTTAGAGGCACCTTTGAAGGTGGCAATAGCTTCATAAAAATCATCTTCATCTATTCCCATGTGCTGGCAAATCCATTTAGCACCAGCTACGTTACTAAGATTATGATGCCCAAAAATTTCAAGAGGCAAATCTCCTTCAGGAGTTGTAAGAAGCGTTTGCTCTCCCTCAATATCATACTCAGGAGTATGATACGGATGTTTTCTAATGGGATTTGCAGTTCCTTCAGCAATATTTTTAACTTCAGGGTCTTCCTCATTATATACAAGGATCCCTCCGTTCACGATTGAATTCACAAAAATTTCAAACTGTTCCACATAATTTTCATATCTGGGAAAAACATTAATATGATCCCAGGCTATGCCACTTAAAAGCGCAATATTAGGCTGATATAAATGAAACTTGGGTCGCCGGTCTAATGCAGACGACAAATATTCGTCTCCTTCAATAACTATAAAATCATTTTCTTCAGTAAGATGAACAGAATTCGTGTAACCCTCCAGAGCAGCTCCCACCATAAAATCAACCGCTTTCCCGTGGTAGTTCATCACATGAAGAATCATGGAAGTTATACTCGTTTTGCCATGGGAACCACCTATAACCACGCGGGTTTTATTTTTAGATTGTTCATATAAAAATTCGGGATATGAATAAACCGGAATTCCTAATTCCTTAGCTCTCGCTAATTCAGGATTATCGGCTTTAGCATGCATCCCAAGAATCACAGCATCCACTTCTCCTGAAATTTTATCGGGAAACCAACCAGCTTCCACAGGTAAAATATCAAAACTTCTCAGCCTGGAACGGGAAGGCTCAAAAATGGCATCATCACTGCCGGTTATTTCATATCCTTTTTGCTGTAGGGCTATAGCCAAGGCATGCATTGCACTTCCGCCTATAGCTATAAAATGAAGTTTCATAAAGCTAAATTTTTGGCAAATATAACTATTTAAGGACAGAAGATAAGAAGCCATATCATAACCTTTAGAAGATGCCATACCTTAGGTTCCAACAGTAAGGAATTTCCCTGTCCGCATTTTCACATTTAAGCTTCAGAAGTTAGATATTGATTTAATCTTCAACCTGTGATTAACATTTTTTCATCCAGATCATAAAACCAAATTGACAGAGAATTAGTTCGTCTAAAGTTATTTATTTCCAGACGAAATACCTAATTTGAGTAACTTTTCTAAAACATTTGTTAAAATGTACTATAATGTGATGAAGTTCAGGCATGAGTTATTAACAATTAGTTGCCAGACCCAGGAATTTTTTAAAAATTGTTAAAAACCAGTATATTTCGATCCCTTATGTTAAAAATTATTTTAATATTTGCGATACTTTTTAAATGAATTTAAACCTAAAATTAAAAGTTGAATTTAACACCTAGCCTATGCACAATTTTACTTTAGGTAAAAAATGGAATTATTTATCCATTTTTACCTTTATTTTATTTATCGGAAGTTTCCCCTCGTTCGGGCAAACTTGTCCCACCGAGGATGGGACGGACAACACCCAGGAGTTCTGCTACCTGGATACGGTAAGTCAAATTACCAGTGATGGTTCTGAAACTGCGGTTTATCAGACCAGTGATAATTTAAATGACACACAACCTATACCCGGGGACGAAGTTTTAACTGACGGAGCAACTTATTTCGTTGGTACTACTTCAGGAGATTGTGAAAGAGTACCTGTGAGTGTTACAGTTAATACTGTCCCTGCTCCCACTAACACTATCTTCCCAAACAGCAACAGCTTTTCAATAAGCCCTTGTTCTGCCACAAATTTTACGGCAGATGATTTGGCCGGATATTTTGCTGCTACAGAATCCGGTTATGAAGTTGAAGTTTACGCTACAGAATTTGGAGATGCTACTGCTGAAGGAGAATTAGTTCCCGGCGCGAGCTATTTTATTGGTCAAACACCTTCTTCA
Source organism: Autumnicola musiva (assembly GCF_031846585.1). Classification (NCBI taxonomy): domain Bacteria; kingdom Pseudomonadati; phylum Bacteroidota; class Flavobacteriia; order Flavobacteriales; family Flavobacteriaceae; genus Autumnicola; species Autumnicola musiva. The sequence goes on along the minus strand of NZ_JAVRHK010000002.1, from coordinate 241,428 downwards.
GGTGCCGGTTGCCCTTCTATAAGAGCAGCCGTAGGATATGATCCTAACGATCCCGACGCTCCTGTTGCGGAAGCTACGCAAATTTTTTGTGAAGGATCTACTGTTGCAGATCTGGAGGCTACTGCCACTTATCCTAATACCCAGGCCATTAGATGGTATAGATCTGAAACTGCCAATTCTCCTTTACCAGAGGAAACAGTTCTTTTAGACGGGGAAACCTATTATGCCAGTCAGGTTGTAAACGACAGAGACAGCCCATTTCCTCCTTGCGAAAGTGAAGAAAGAACTGCTGTATTGGTTGAACTGGACGAGATTGACGCTGGCGAACAGGTTGGTGACGGACAATATTGTTTATCTGAAATTCAGGATAGATTAGCAGATGGAGCAACTCCTGAACAACTTTTCCTTGGATTGTTGGCACCGGAAGTCCCTACAGATGGAACTTTTGCAGATGATTCTATTGCTGAAATTTCTGCTGCTTTTAATAACAATCCTATTCAGACCTTTACTACCACATATACCATTACCAATGATTTGGGATGTACAGATAGTGTGGTTTTGTCTATAACTGTTTCAGAGGATGCTAATGCCGGAGAAGACACAAGTTTAGAATTATGCCAGTCCCAAATAGAAGAAATAATTCAATTAGCTCTTACAGATCCTGATGCAGCTCAAGCTTTGCTTATTGAGCAAATAGGAGAGGATGTAGATACTGATGGCGAATTTAACAACAGTTCTGTACAGGAAATTGCTACACAATATTTCATCGCTGTTCAAAATAATGATTTTCCATTTACAGCTTCTACTACTTACACTGTGGGTGCCGGAACCGAATGTGAAGATAGTTCCGAAATAAACATTACCGTAACAGAAGGGCTGGATTCTATAGATCCTATTACCAGTATTTTATGTGTTTCTGAAGTAGAGCCTGGCTTAGATGCTGCCGGAGTGGAAGCTTATTATACCGGATTAATTGCTGACCTGCCGCAGGGGGGTACTTTTAATCCAACTCCTGCTGAACTATTAGCAGATTACCAAAGTAATCCTATCGGAACTTTTACTACTACCTACACTGTACCAGGAGGTGATGAAGATTGTGGCGGTTCAGTTGAAGTTTCTGTAATCATTAATCCGCTAGAGGATGCTAATGCAGGTGAGATTGCTGATCAAACGGTATGTTTCAGTAATGACGATATTGTCCTTTCAAGTCTTTTAAGTGATGATGCCTCTACTGGGGGTACTTTCTCTGATGAAAATGGCGAGATTGAAGATGGTACTTTTAGCCCTTCAACAAGAGGTGAAGGAACATATACTTTAACTTATACTGTTGACGATTCTGCCGAATGTACAACAGAAGGAACTGAGGCTACGGCTACATTTACCATTACCGTAACAGAAGGGCTGGATTCTATAGATCCTATTACCAGTATATTATGTGTTTCTGAAGTAGAGCCTGGCTTAGATGCTGCCGGAGTGGAAGCTTATTACACCGGATTAATTGCTGACCTGCCACAGGGAGGTACCTTTAACCCGACTCCTGCTGAACTATTAGCAGATTACCAAAGTAATCCTATCGGAACCTTTACTACTACTTACACTGTACCAGGAGGTGATGAAGATTGTGGCGGTTCAGTTGAAGTTTCGGTAACTATTAATCCATTAGAGGATGCTAATGCAGGCGACATCGCTGATCAAACTGTGTGTTTCAGTAATGAAGATATTGTCCTTTCAAGCCTTTTAAGTGATGACGCCTCTACCACGGGTACTTTCTCTGATGAAAATGGCGAGATTGAAAATGGAGTCTTCAGCCCATCAACAAGAGGTGAAGGAACTTACACCATTACCTACTCAGTTGACGATTCTGCCGAATGTACAACAGAAGGTACTGAGGATACGGCTACATTTACCATTACCGTAACAGATGGAATCGATGCTATAGATCCTATTACCAGTACATTATGTATTTCTGAAGTAGAACCTGGCTTAGATGCTGAAGGAGTGGAAGCTTATTACACCGGATTAATTGCTGACCTGCCACAGGGAGGTACCTTTAACCCGACTCCTGCTGAACTATTAGCAGATTATCAAAGTAATCCTATCGGAACCTTTACTACTACTTACACTGTACCAGGAGGTGATGAAGATTGTGGCGGTTCAGTTGAAGTTTCGGTAACTATTAATCCATTAGAGGATGCTAATGCAGGCGACATCGCTGATCAAACTGTGTGTTTCAGTAATGAAGATATTGTCCTTTCAAGCCTTTTAAATGATGACGCAACTACAGGCGGAACTTTTTCTGATGAAAATGGCGAGATTGAAGATGGTACTTTTAGCCCGTCAACAAGAGGTGAAGGAACTTACACCATTACCTACTCAGTTGACGATTCTGCCGAATGTACAACAGAAGGTACTGAGGATACGGCTACATTTACCATTACCGTAACAGAAGGGCTGGATTCTATAGATCCTATTACCAGTATATTATGTGTTTCTGAAGTAGAGCCTGGCTTAGATGCTGCCGGAGTGGAAGCTTATTACACCGGATTAATTGCTGACCTGCCACAGGGAGGTACCTTTAACCCGACTCCTGCTGAACTATTAGCAGATTACCAAAGTAATCCTATCGGAACCTTTACTACTACTTACACTGTACCAGGAGGTGATGAAGATTGTGGCGGTTCAGTTGAAGTTTCGGTAACTATTAATCCATTAGAGGATGCTAATGCAGGCGACATTGCTGATCAAACAATTTGTTTAACTCAGGGAATTGTTGACCTTTCCGATTACCTAACTGCTGATGCAACTACAGGAGGAACTTTCTCCGGTGACAATGTTGCTGATGGCCAGTTTGATCCTTCAACAGGAGTTGGAGAATATACAATCACTTATACTGTAGACGATTCTGCTGACTGTGTGACTGAAGGAACTCAAGATTCTACTTCTTTCACCATTACAGTTACACCAACAGAAGATGCAGAGGCAGGCGACATCGCTGATCAAACTATTTGTCTGACTCAGGGAATTGTTGACCTTTCCGATTACCTAACTGCTGATGCAACTACAGGAGGAACTTTCTCCGGTGACAATGTTGCTGATGGACAGTTCGATCCTTCAACAGGAGTTGGAGAGTATATAATCAGTTATACGGTAGACGATTCTGCTGATTGTGTGACTGAAGGAACTGAAGATTCTACTTCTTTTGTGATAACCGTAACGGAAAGCTTAGATCTTGGAGAGGAAATCGCCACTACATTATGTGCCGCTGATATTGATCCAAACCTCAATGCTGAGGGTGTTGAAGAATATTATAACGGATTGGTGGATAACCTTCCACAGGGAGGAACTTTTGATCCAACTCCGGCAGAAATCTTTGCAGATTATCAGGCAAATCCCATAGGCACCTTTACTACTACTTACACTGTACCAGGTGATGAAGATTGTGGTAGTTCAGTTGAAGTTTCTGTAACTGTTACTCCAACAGAAGATGCAGAGGCAGGCGACATCGCTGATCAAACAGTTTGTCTGACTCAGGGAATTGTTGACCTTTCCGATTACCTTACTGCAACTACAGGAGGAACTTTCTCCGGTGACAATGTTGCTGATGGACAGTTCGATCCTTCAACAGGAGTTGGAGAATATACAATTACTTATACCGTAGATGATTCTGCGGATTGTGTTAATGAAGGAACTGAAGATTCAACTTCTTTCACTATTACAGTAATTGATTCCGAGGACGCAGTAGCTGAAGCTACAGATGCCCAAATTAACGTGTGCACTAGTGAAACTTCTTATGATTTATTCACTGCATTAACTGAAAACAGCACAAGAGGAGGTTCTTTCTTCCTTAATGGTGAAGCTTATGAAGGAAGCACTTTTGATGCTACAAGTGTAGAAGAGGGTAGTTATAATTTCACTTATACCGTAAGTTCAGAAGACGCAGATTGTATCGTTGGGGAAGCTACCGCTTCGTTTACCATTAATGTTACAACTGAAGCTTTTGATGCAGGTGAAGATGTTAATATTACAGCTTGCTCCGCTAACCTTAATAGTAACCCGTCAACAAGTACAGTTAGAGATTATTTTATAGGATTACTAGAGGACGGTTTAGCAACAAATGGTACTTTTTCACCTGGCATTCAGGAAATTCGTGAAAGCTACCTTGACAATCAAATTGGAACTTTTAGTACTACTTACACTGTAGGTAGTGGAGATTGTGAAGATTCAGTTGTTCTTACAGTTGAAGTCTTTCAAAGCGCCAATGCCGGTATGGATATGAACATTAGCGTATGTTCAAACGACGGAGTGCAAAACTTGTCTGATTTCATTTCTGAAGAAGCAAATCAAGATGGCGAATTCAGCCTTGATGGAGAAGTTATTGCTGACGCTACGATGAATCCAGCCGATTTTGAAGCCGGAACTTATACAGTTATATATACTGTTCCAGCTATCAGTGATTGTGGTGAGGATACAGCAGAGTTTACAGTTACTGTAAGCGCTCCTTCTGATGCTCCGGAAGTAACAGATCAAACATTCTGTGCTATCGATGCCCCAACAGTTGCTGACCTTGGCTTTACTCAGGATGGACTTACTTATTATTCTGACGAGGCAATGACGATGATGGTAGAAGTTGATGATTTCCTTGAAGCTGGTGATTATTATATTACTCAAACACTTGAAGGTGAGTGTGAATCTGATGCAGCCGTGATTAATGTCACTATCAATGATACCGATGCTCCAACAATCACTCTTACAGAGGAATTATGTGAATCTGATGATTTGAGACTTTCAGATCTACGGGAGAACATTAATGAAACAGGAGATATTACCTGGTATACTTCTGCAGAAGGTGACGACGTTTTAAGCGAGAACACAGTACTTGAAGATGGCACTACCTACTATGCAGGTTTATTAACTGAAGATTCCGAATGTGAAAGCTCAGAGAGATTAGCTGTAACAGTTCAGTTAGAAACATGTGAACTTGTATTTCCTGAGGGTATTTCTCCAAATGGAGATTCAATGAACGAAACCTGGTATGTGGATGGAATTGATATTGATTATCCAGATCACTCAATTACCATATTCAACAGGTGGGGCAATACTGTTTATAAAGGAAAAGCATCACAAAGCAACGCCTGGGATGGAACGTCAAACCAATCAGGAAATCTTGGGGATGATGTGTTACCGGTAGGAGTTTACTTCTATGTGATTGATTTCAATGATGGGGAAAGAGCTCCAAAACAAGGTAAAATTTACCTAAGCCGATAGTCTAAAGGATAAACTAGAAAGAAATGAAAAAATCTATATTTAAATATCTAATATTTACAGGCATTATCCTTTTCTCTGTAAAAGGAATGTCTCAACAAGACCCTTTATTCACTCAATATATGTATAACATGAGTGTAATAAACCCTGCTTATGCCACAGATGATCCTGGCATGTTAAACCTGGGGGGTATTTACAGATCCCAATGGCAGAATGTTGACGGTGCACCAAGCACCGCCAACTTCTTTGCCCACACTCCTATTAATGAGCGCGTGGAACTGGGACTTACTGTTGTTCATGATGAAATTGGCGACTGGATAAAGGAAAATAATATTACTGCAGATTTTGCATATGTTCTACCGGTAAGCAACAATAGTAAAATATCATTCGGAGCCAAGGCGGGGCTTAGTACTTTTGACTCTAATACTGCCGGTATTAATGGTGTTGACCAAAATCAAGGCCCTGATTTAGCATTCCAGAATCTAAATGAAGTTTTTCCTGTTTTTGGAGTTGGTGCTTTTTGGTTTGGAGATAATTATTATTTAGGACTTTCTGCACCTAACCTTTTCACCACAAAACATCTCGAAAATTTTAATGGTGTTCAAGCCGTGGGTGAAGAAAATATTCATTACTACCTTACCGGTGGGTATGTTTTCGATCTTAGTGAAGATGTGCGATTAAAACCTGCCTTTATGGTTAGAGGTGTGCAGGATTCACCTGTTACAGTAGATGCAACTGCAAACGTACTTTTATACGATAGATTAGAAGCTGGGATAGGCTATAGGTTTAATGAAACCCTTACCGGATTGGTAAACTTCAAAATTACTCCCCAACTACGTGTGGGATATGCCTATGATCATTACACTTCAGATTATGCCGGTTTTGATATTGGTGGCACTCATGAAATCATGGTGCTGTTTGATATTGATCTATTCGGCCTGACTAAAGGATATGACAAATCACCTCGATTCTTCTAAAAAATGGATAACATGAAAAATATATATAAAATACTTTTATTAACACTTGTAAGCTTTTCTGCTTTTGGACAAAGTTCGCAAATCAAAAAGGCTAATAAACTTTTTGTTCAAAGAGCCTACGTTGATGCCGCAGATGCTTACGAAGATGTGGCAGATAAAGATCAGCAGGTATTGCAAAACCTGGGAGACGCTTACTTCTTCACAAATCAGCTGGAGAACGCTACTGAAGTTTACAGGCTGCTTTTCCTTAGACACGAAGGGAATATTGCTCCTGAATATCAATTTAGATATGCTCATACTCTTATGGGAATGGACCAATATGACCAGGCCAATGAATACCTGAGCAATTACAAAGGAGAGCAGGTAGATTTTTCTGAATTTGAGAAGCAACTTGATACTGCTGTTCCGCATACCTATACCACAAATCAGGTTATGAGTAATAGTGCTTCGGCTGATTTTGGTATTTCTTATTTCGGGGATAAAATAGCCTTTGCTTCTACCCGTAACCAGGAGCGTCCTATTTATCCATGGAATAAAAAGCCTACTTTAGATCTTTACAGCGCTTCTATTTCTGACGAAGGTGAATTGGATGATATTGTACTTTTTTCAGATGATATTAATACTGATGAGCACGAAAGTTCAGCTACTTTTACCCAGGATGGTCAAACCATGTATTTTGACCGTACTAATGAAAAGAGAGTGAAGGATACCAGTGGCATCAGAGTAGCCCATATAAGTATCTACAAAGCTGAAATGGTAGATGGTGAATGGACCAATGTAGAGAAACTTCCATTTAGTAGCGAAGAATATTCTGTAGAGCACCCAAGCCTTAGCCAGGACGGCACCAAACTTTATTTTGCAAGCGATATGCCTGGTTCTACCGGAGGATCTTTTGATATCTACTCGGTAGATGTAAATGAAGACGGTTCTTTTGGTACCCCTCAAAATCTGGGAGCTGGGGTTAACACTCCCAATCGTGAACAGTTTCCATTTATAGGAGAAGATGACGTACTTTATTTTGCTTCAGATGGGCATCTTGGTTTTGGAAACCTTGATATCTTTAGAAGTGAAGGCGATTTTTCTGAAGTTCAAAATCTTGGTTCTTCCATAAACAGTAATCGTGATGATTTTGCTTTTGTAATTAAAGAAGGCCAGGAAGAAGGATTTTTCGCATCTAACAGGAGAGGGTCTGATAATCTTTACACTTTTGTAAGAGAAGATTATGTTCCTCCTGTGGTTGATTTTGAGGACAGGGAAACTAATCTTGAAACAGGAAGACAACAACTTCGTGATGTGGGTAACATTTACTTTGATTTTGATAAAGCCACGATTAAAAAGGAATCTGAGGCAACTCTTGATAAAGTGGTATCTATCATGAATAAATACCCAACTCTTGAAATTGAAATTGGATCTCATGCAGATGCAAGAGGTAGTGATCAATACAACATGGACCTTTCTGAAAGACGTGCGGCCTCAACCCTTGAATATCTTGTAGAGCAAGGAATCTCAAGAGACAGGTTGAGCTCACAGGGCTATGGTGAAAGCATGCCGTTGAACGATTGTACTCAACCCACAGGTTGTACAGCAGCGCAATATGCCAAAAACCGTAGAAGTGAATTTACAATTATGAACTAATTGATAGTTCCAACTTACCAACCAAAGAAAAGGCCCCGAAAATTCGGGGCCTTTCTTATTTTAATACTCGTATTTAGAGGCAGAAAAGGATTTACCTCAGGAAATTCCTTTTTCACCTTTAAACGTTCTGAGTTCCTGTTTCAATTCTTCCATAGATTGCTGCAGTTGTTGAAAAAGGCCATTTTCTGAAGGATTGTCCAGGTTAAACGTAAGTTTACTGTTTACCTGCCAAAGCTCCTGTATATCGTTCAATTTTACTTCAATAGGCAAATATTCTTCATTCAGGGAAACAAGTAAAAGTTTAGAAGGATCTGGTAATTTCTGGAGTTTCTTTACCAGCACAGAATCATAAAGCACCACCACATAAATTTTATTATTGTTCATCTCATCAATTCCTCCTATAGCTTTCGCCATTACCCATTCACCGGGACGATAATTTGGCAGCATACTATCACCTTCTATTTGAAAACCTCTGTAAGTGGCGTTTCTAAACTCCGGCAAAGGAATATCAAAAGCGGGCAACTGATTATACCATTCCACATCCTGTACATTATGAGGATATCCTGCAGCAGCCTTTTGATTTACCATTACAATATTTTCATTATCGGCACTGTTCACCGTAACCACCTTTGGACTCACATCACCCCGGGTAATTTGCAAATATTTCTGCCCGCTGTCTCCAAAAAGCCATAAAGGATTTATACCAAATTGCCGCAGCAATTCTGCTACCACTTTTCCTGAAAGCTTTGTTCTTCCCCTCTCAATATCTGCCGTGGAATTTTTAATGCCCAAAAGTTCGGCAAATTCGGCTTGGGTAAAATTGTTTTCTTCTCTTACTTCCTTGAAGTGCTTGATCTCTATTGTTGATGGTGTTTTCATAATTAAGCTAATTTAGGAAATAATCCAATAAAATTCTAAATTTGTGGATTTTTTCCTATATTATAATGAATTTTAGCTAAACGTCCACAGTAATCCCCGCTCCCAGCCTGCCGTCTTAAAGGTTCAGCATGAGAGAATCTCTTTTTCTAATAATTACAGATAACAAATAGCAAAAAATATATATCAGAAGTTTTTAGAGGAAATTAATTTTTCCTAAATTTTATACAGAAAATACCCCGCCAACCGTTCTAATTAAAAAACCTATGAAGAAAACTGGAATCCTACTTTTCAACTTTTTATTTATCTTGTTGCTTTCCTGCGATAAAGATCGTGATGATTTTGATAATAATTTTATTCTTCTGGAAATGCAGACTGATGAAAACCTGGATTATGAGAATCCGGAGTTTGAAATTAGCTTATACGGGCATAATGATACTATTGCTGATACCGGGGCCAACCTGATAACCAGTCAGAATTTTAGTGCTAAGGAATTCCCCTTTATAATCAGGATGGATATTCCGGCAAATCCTTATGCTAAAATTGAAAATCTTGAAGAAAACAGTAATGCCCGTTTTTATATTACTATTCAATGGGATTCCGATAACAATGGCCAGAATTGTGCGGGAGATATAGATTTAGATGAAAATGTTCAGGATGTAGAACTTATCAATATTGACCGAAGGGATGCTCAGGACATATTCCTCCATACCATTTCTGAAACCACTCCTTGTGATTAAGAAAATAAGAAACGGGCACCTCAAAAACATTGAATATTATGCTGAAATTATTTTCAGCTCTTTTTAAAAATACATCCCGGTACTTAAAATTACCGGGATGAATTTCAGTCAAAAATAAATCAGGTTTTTTTCAGATCCCTTTCTATATTTCTTAAGCAAAGTTACGCCTGTGGATTTAATCCGGCCTCTATCCGGGCAATTAAATCCTGCCAGTGGTAACGACTAATGGTATCACCTGTTCGATTTTTTCTTTGATTAAGGTCAGTTTTCAAATTTTGAAGTTCTCCCCTCATTAGCGCTACAATATCTGTTGAAGCTATCTCTTCTTCTCCATCAGCTTTTAATTCCTCTACATAATCCACAGCCGCATCCACGTAGGCTCTTTGAAGATTTCTGCGGTAAACATCCACTTCTTCTGAATTATACAACTCTTTGAAAATTCCCTGCCGTAAATCTCCCATCAATTCTACAGTAGAATAAACATCTTCAGAAGTTCGTTGTTCATTTTCAAACATTCGGTTCAGCCTTTCTTCATCCAGAAGATAATTAAGAGCCCTTGCCTGCAAATTCTGAACTTTCTCTACTGCTCCTGAGGATGCAATCCTGTCAAGAATTTCATCATTTAGAAGCCATTGCGGTGTATTAAAAGCATGAGTATTTATAAAATTTATTGCCGACTTTTGTTTTTCCCTGGGAACTGCTTTATAAACCACGCCTTCCTGATCTGAAGTTTTTCGGGTTTCATAAACCCCGCCTACATTGGTCACCACGTGATTAATATAGCCGCGCCACATGTTAATCAATTCTGAATATACCTCATCAAGCTCATCGTAACCGCTGCCTTCTCTGGAAGTCCATTCCACAAGATTAGGAACTACTTTTTTTAGATTGGCAAGCCCGTACTCACTTGCCTTCACCTGGTCAGCGCCCAGACTTTCGCGCTGTGCCTGCGGATCTACTGCTCCATAGCCATTTCCAAATTCATAAACCGGGTCTCCTGCTTTTTCCATGATCCAGCTATCCAAGGTTGTTTTTTCATCTTCAGGATTTTGTGCTTCAGGCAAATAACGGTACCCCCAGTTTATCGCATATAAATCATAAGGACCCATCATCCTTATAAAACGTACCCCATCATCTCCCGGTTGCGCAACATAGTTTACCCGTGCATAATCCATAATAGATGGTGTAAGGCCATATTTTTGAGTAAAGCTGGCTGAACGTAAAGAATCGGTAGGATACGCAGCACTGGCTTTCATATTATGAGGTAAGCCTAATGCATGCCCTACCTCATGCGCTATAACCATCCTCATCATTTCTCCTATTTCAGCTTCAGGAGTATTTAAAGTTCTTGCGGCAGGATTTTGAGCTCCTGCTTCTATCATGAACCGGTTACGGTAAGAACGCAAGTGATTATGATACCAGATGATATCACTCTCTATTATTTCACCGGTACGCGGATCTATAACCGAAGGTCCAATTGCATTCCGGGTAGTGCTGGCTACATATCTTACCACAGAATACCTTACATCTTCCGGGCTAAATTCCGGGTCTTCTTCAGGAGTTGGCGGATCTTTGGCGATAATTGCATTTTTAAAGCCCGCTTCTTCAAACGCCACATTCCAGTCTTCTATTCCCTGCTTAAAGTACGGCCTCCATTTTTCCGGAGTTGCGGGGTCTAAATAATAAATAATAGGATCTACCGGCTCCACAAGTTCACCTTGTTTATAGGCTTCTATATCTTTTGGAACCAACCTCCATTTTCTAATAAGTTCATATTCATCAGATTTAAGTTCATCCGAATTATAATTATACTTTTCTACACTAAACCAGCCTACGCGATCGTCAGCCAGCCTTGGTTGCATCTTATCATGAGGCAGCAGTACCATAGACTGGTTCATAAGCATGGTAATGGTTCCGGCCTGTCCCCTTTCCGGTGGTTCTTCAGCTTCGTAAGTCATCACATGCTTAACTTCCACATTTTCAGGATAAGATTGGGCAGATTCTATATAAGACCTGCTTTTATCTAATTTTTTTACCTTATAACGCTTGCGCAATGAAGATGAAAGTCCGTTAATGGCATTTACTTCATTTTCAAATAAACTGCTCACACCAATTACAACACTAGTGGAATCCGGAGTGTAATTTTTAATTTCTGCAGAATAAAGAATAGGAGAAAAATTATTGGCAAGAACAGAATTATATATTGGAGAATCTACTTCACTTTCATTCTTAAAACTCACCACTTTCACGTCTATAAAATTTCCCCTTTTAGACCAGCGCACCACCTGCTCGTTCACTTTAGAGCCGGCGTTAACATAACCTCCCCCGTATCCAGAGGGAACCTTTGCAATCCTGCTTACCCAAAGTATATCCTTTTCCAGCAGATCCACCGGGACTTCAAAAAACAATTTATTATCTGCAAAATGAGTGGTAAAAAGGCCCTCATCGCTTTTCGTAGTAGAATTGATAAACTTATTATAAGAAGTTTTTCCTGAAGCTTCCCCGGCTTCTTGTTTTTCGTTTTTATTGAAAATTTGCCCCGGGCTCTGGCAGCCTAGTCCAACAGCAGCCATAAGTCCAACGACAGTCAATTTTTTAATCATCTTTTTCTTATTTTTATATATGGAGAGAGACAAACATACTAAAAATAGAGCGTACTAATCTGTTAAGTCCCCAGCTACCCGCCTAATTTGAAGGATTGCCAAAAATACGAAAGGAAAATAGCAGATTATCGCTGTATAATTCAAAAATCACGGTACAGGAGCTACAGATATTAATTTTTGAATTCGCCATACTCTTTATGCTATAAGCACTTACTCCTTCAACCTGCCCTGCAAGATAAATTTTGCCCGCTGCACCTCATAGCATGCCCTCATCAGCAATTCAAAATTCCCGCCCTGCAAAGCTTTGGTAAGCGCGAACATTTCAGGAACATAACGCCGGGCAAAACCGGGATTATTTTTTACAATGTCCCGGGTATTGTCAACAACATCTGCAAGTTTAATGGTTTTCGCTTCCGCACTAATATTCGCCTGTCGCTCTACTTCCTTGTTTTTCCGCTGCCTGCGGTTTAAATGCTGATAATTTTCTTTTGTGAACTCATCGGTTAGTTCATGAACAAGCCCGGCTATCTTCCTGCCAAACTTTCTTTGTATATCCTGAAGCGAAACCCCTGTATCTTCTACCACATCATGAAGATATGCCGCGCATATCATTTCGGAAGAATGGGGAACAGTTCTCACAATTTCTGCCACCCGCTTCGGATGCTCCATATACAGCTCTTTTGTATATTTTCGCTGTTGATCTCCATGGGCTTTTTGTGCAAATTCTAAAGCTTCATCTTCCATTCTCCTATTTTTAAGATGAATTTACGCAATTCCTGTAACTCCGGAAATTGATGTTGCATCTTATAAAGTGCTGTAATATTCTCAAACAATAATAATCCTGAAGCAAGATCATAAGGTGTAAACCGGAAAAATTATTTGTAAGGATTGAAGCAAGATTCGGGACATAGGCAATCATAGTGGGATTAAAGTATCGTTAAATTATTTCCACCAGCAGTTTGATTTTGTAATTTACCTGAAAACAGGTTTTTCTCCCCATACCTGGTTAGCCGAATTAAGAATTATAAACCAATCATTATGTTAGCAATGAATTTTCGCGGGCCATTTCGAGTCCGTGCCGATTACGACCAGCCTTACCCAGAAATAGAGCATCCTGGAGATGCAATTGTTAGAGTGCTTCGTTCCTGCATTTGTGGCTCAGACCTGCATCTTTATCATGGACTGGTGCCCGATACGCGCGTGGGTTCTACCTTTGGGCATGAATTTGTAGGAGAAATAGTAGAAACTGGTTCTTCTGTTCAAAATGTAAAAGTGGGCGATAAAGTAATGGTACCCTTTAATATTGCCTGCGGAAAATGTGCATTTTGCAAACAGGAATTATATGGAAACTGTCATGAAGCAAACGCACAATCTACCGCAGCAGGAGGAATTTTTGGATATTCCCATACCGCGGGAGGATATAACGGCGGTCAGGCAGAATATGTGCGGGTACCTTACGCCGATGTGGGGCCTACAGTAATCCCGGATTGGATGGACCCCGATGATGCAGTACTTCTTACAGATGTTGTTCCAACAGGCTACCAGGCAGCCGAAATGGGCGGTATACAGGAAGGGGATACTGTAGTAGTATTTGGTGCCGGCCCAATTGGAATTATGGCTGCAAAATGTGCATGGCTTTTTGGTGCAGGCCGTGTAATTGTTATTGATCAATTGGATTACCGTCTGGAATTTGCTGAAAATTATGCCCAGTGTGAAGTGTATAATTTTAAAATGCTGGAGGACCCGGTTGTTTTCATTAAAAAACAAACTGATTCCCTTGGGGCCGATGTTTGTATAGATGCCGTGGGGGCTGAAGCAGCCGGAAACAAAATGAATTCTTTAATGGGTAGAAAACTACTTCTACAGGGAGGCTCTACCACAGCGCTGCATTGGGCGATCAATTCGGTAAAAAAAGGAGGAATAGTTTCTATTGTTGGAGTTTACGGGCCAACAGATGCACTTGTACCTATTGGTAATGTGCTGAACAAAGGAATTACCATCCGCGCCAACCAGGCTTCAGTAAAAAGGCTTCTGCCAAGATTGATTAAACATGTGGAATCTGGCGTAATAGACCCAAAGGCTATGATCACCCATCGTATTCCGCTGGAAGAAGTTGCAGAAGGCTATCATATCTTTTCAAGAAAACTGGACAATTGTATTAAACCTGTACTTATCCCTCCTTCCGCATAAATTAAGAAGGAAAGCTTTAATAAAAATTCAAAATTTTGAAGATCATGACAGACGAAACCAAAAATGAAGATTTTAAAAATAAGAGAGGGGGAGACCATAGCCACATCAAAGGATGGGGAATAGATGCAGATCCAAAGAATGACCCCACCTATCCTGTAAAAAAACGAACAGATGAAGAAATAAAAGGTTATTCATGGGAACGTCCAGAACAACAGCAATCCAATATTGAAGTTCTTCATTCTATTGAGAGACCCAATATTACATCTGTATTTGGTACAGCCGCACCGCCTTCCGGCCTTAGTGGGATGATTAGAAGGTATGCATATACTAAAAGCGAATCCAGTTATGGGCGATGGCTGCCACTGGTGCTCGCAGATCGTGTGGGAATGGTGGAAGGCGTTTTAGATGACCTCAAACACGGGCATATCCCTAATATCTATAAGGAAAGAGGATGGAATTCTGAATGGAAGTACAACCGCAAAAATTTTGTTATAAAAGCAGCCACTGCAGCTGCATTAACTACAGCAGCTATATTGCTGCTTTCAAGAAGATCTAAAAAGTAACATGTAGCAAATTGCTTTTTCCAAAGCGAAATCCGGAACAGTAGTTCAGGGATTTCGCTTTTTTATTAATTGAAAAGTCTGCAATCCTTCAAAATCACACCACCATGTTTAGAATTTCAGTTTTCACTAAGTAAGTACTATAACTCTATACCTTCAAATTCAACCCGTGATGTTGTGCCTTAAAGAGTTTTTAAAGATACTTTACTAGATTCGGGAATGTTCTTTTTCACTCTTGGTTTCATGAATCTCCTGCCTGGCAACACTTTTTGACGGCCTGATGATTAACCTTAGATCCTGATTTTTGGTAAAATATTCAATAGACCAGTTATAGAAAGTACGAATCCTGTTGCGATAATTAATGAGCGAGAACAAGTGTATAAACAACCATATAAACCAGGCAATAAAGCCGCTTAAATGTAATTTAGGTTTTGGAATATCGGCCACTGCTTTAATACTTCCAATAATTGCCATAGACCCTTTGTCATTATACCTGAATGCTTTAGGGTGTTCTCCTTTTTCAATTTTCTTAAAATTCTTCGCCAGATTTTTCCCCTGTTGAATTGCAACCTGCGCCAGCTGCGGATGCCCCTCAGGAAAAGCAGGATCTGTGTACTGAATACAGCTATCACCTATGGAAAAAATGCTATCAACTCCTTCCACTTTATTTATCTCGTTCACCTTTAACCGGTTTCCTCTAGCATAGGCTTCAGAAGGGATTCCTTTAAATATTATGCCCGTTACACCCGTTGCCCAGATAAGGTTTTTACTCCTTATGTATTTTCCGTTTTTAAGGCTTACTTTTTCCCCATCATAATCAATAATCCGAGTATTCAGCATTACCTCCACCCCCATTTCCTGAAGGCTTTTCAAGGCGTATTCCTGACTCTTTTTACTCATAGGGGAAAGCAGTTCATTACCACCGTTAACCAGGTAAATTCTGGCCCCCGCATCCTGAAGTTCAGGAAATTCTTTTCTGATAGTATTATTCCTCAGCTCGGCGAACATCCCCGAAATTTCCACCCCGGTAGGACCTCCGCCACCAATTACCATGGTAAGCCAGGGCAATCGTTCAGACCTGTCTTTAATACGCGAAGCTGCTTCCAGGCGCTGCAAAAGTACGTTACGCATGCTAAGGGCATCTTCAAGAGTCTTCATGGGAATGGCATGATTTTTCAGCTGTTCCAGTCCAAAAAAATTAGTCTGTGTCCCGGTTGCCATGATCAGATAATCGTATGGCAATTCCCCGTTATCTAAAATCACCTTTTTCTGCTGCGGAACAACCTCCTGTAAATCTCCCATCCAAAAATGGAAATTTTTCTTTCCACGGAACAAATTACGAATGGGATAAGTAATGGAAGATGGATCAAGATATCCTGTAGAAACCTGGTAAAGCAAAGGAGGAAAAAAATTATAGTTATTTTTATCTACCAGCGTGACTTTAAATTGTGAATCCCCGGCCAGACATTTCGCCAGGTTTATTCCGGCAAAACCACCGCCAATAATTATTACCCTTTTTTGCATACCTCATTTTTTCGATTCTGTTAAAATAAGGGTTTTATAGAGAAAAAATAAAAAGGGCGCTAAATTTTATGAAAGCTATAGTAGAAACTGGCTGGTTCCATAGAGGCAGGCTCAAGTGAAAATTGCTTAAACGGATGGATTCATAGGCAGGAACTTCCATGCTATTCGGGTTTTCTGAGAATTGATAAACTACCTTCTGTCAATGCTGATTCTATAATCCTCATGATCTTCTTCACTATCCATTCGCACAAACTTATTATCTTCAAAATAATAATATCCGGCCCTGTTAGCTCCTATACCATATATAACCCTATACACACACGATTCCTGATCCATGGCTACTAATTGTTCATATTTGGCTAATTTCTTAAACTCTTCTACAGACATTCCTATTTTTATGGCAGGTGCTTTAGTGGAATAACAGGAAGTTAAGAGGATCGCAACAATAATGGCAACACAAGTATATTTTATCATGATCTTAAGATTTGAAGATGCACCACAAAAATATAGCCAAAAATCTTTGATGAGGAATTGTAGGCATTTTGATTCCATTTATCTCCACTGATCAGTAATTCACAAATGCCCTAAAATATGATATTAATGATAAGAACACTCCTATCCATCATCCCAGGAGTACCATGTTGTATGCGGATTGTTAAAAAGAAAAGAAACTACGGAGAAAACCAAGGACATAAAAACAAAAAACCCTCAAAATCAGAAGATTAAGAGGGTTTTTGGTACTCGGAGCGGGACTTGAACCCGCACGACCGTTGCTGGTCATTGGATTTTAAGTCCAACGTGTCTACCAATTCCACCATCCGAGCGAAAAATAAAACCCCAATAACTCAGGGTTCATTTTAAATAATCCTGAGCGAAAAACGGGATTCGAACCCGCGACCTCCACCTTGGCAAGGTGGCGCTCTACCAACTGAGCTATTTTCGCATTTTTAATGAACTTCCCCCTGCTTCCAAGGGCCACAAATCTGTATTGCGGATGCAAATTTAATACATTTTAAATAACAGCAAAGAACTTTTTAAAAAAATAAGGAAAACAAAGTTTAATAAATTTAAAGCTTAAATTATCAATTTTCGCCTTACGCCAGAAACATTAACAAATTCTTCCTGTCCATATTCAACCATCAATTTATTATTCATTAAAAATTTTCTCTTGCTCACGCTTTCTGCTTACTGGCCAGCATACGTTTGATCTCGTTCAGCTTCATTAAAGCTTCCACCGGTGTAAGCGTGTCTATATCAATATGCAGCAGCTCATCCCGCAACTCTTCTAGCAGAGGGTCATCCAGGTTAAAGAAACTCAGTTGCATTTCATCCTCAGCTGATTTTTTTAAAACTTCACCCGAATCTTCCATGGCATGGGATTTTTCCAGTTTCTGCAGGATCTTATTGGCGCGATGCAATACCTGCTGAGGCATACCGGCCATTTTTGCCACATGGATCCCGAAACTGTGCTCGCTCCCTCCCGGTACCAGTTTCCGTAGAAAAAGCACATTGTCCTTTAACTCCTTTACCGAAACATTAAAATTCTTTATTCGGGTAAAGGTGTCGCCCATTTCATTCAGCTCATGATAATGCGTGGCAAAAAGCGTTTTTGGCCGGGCAGGATGTTCATGCAGATATTCGCTAATGGCCCAGGCGATAGAAATCCCGTCATAGGTACTAGTTCCGCGGCCAATTTCATCTAAAAGTACAAGGCTTCTTTTGGAAATATTGTTCAGGATATTGGCTGTTTCGTTCATTTCTACCATAAAAGTAGATTCGCCCATAGAAATATTGTCGCTGGCCCCTACCCGGGTAAAAATTTTATCTACCAGTCCAATGTTGGCAGCTTTTGCTGGCACAAAACTTCCCATTTGCGCCATAAGTACAATAAGAGCAGTCTGCCTTAAAATAGCTGATTTACCACTCATGTTAGGCCCTGTAATCATGATAATTTGGTGGTTCTCCCGGTCCAGCTGCACATTATTTGCCACATAACTTTCACCAATCGGCAGCTGCTTTTCTATTACAGGATGCCGCCCTTCCTGAATATCCAGTTCATACTCTTCTTCAATCTGCGGCCTGCAGTATTCCTCCATTTTTGCCTGCTGCGCAAAGGAACCAAGGCAGTCCAGTTGAGCGATAAGCTGCGCATTTTGCTGTACCGGCTGTATATAATCGTTCATCCAAAGCACCAGTTTATTAAAAATTTCCTGTTCCAGCTGGAGAATTTTCTCTTCGGCACCAAGTATTTTCGCTTCATATTCCTTCAGTTCTTCGGTAATATACCTTTCGGCATTAACCAAAGTCTGTTTTCTGGTCCAACCTTCAGGCACTTTATCTTTATGAGAGTTACGCACTTCAATATAGTAACCGTAAACGTTGTTGCTGCCAATCTTTAACGAAGTGATTCCCGTGGCTGCACATTCACGCTCCAGCATATTATCCAGGTAATCTTTGCCCGAAAAAGCAATTTTCCGCAGCTCGTCCAGTTCCGAAGAAAAACCTTTAGCAATTACACTCCCCTTCTGCACATTTACCGGCGCATCTTCCGTAAGACTTTCCTTAATTTTGGACCTCATCAAATCACAACCCTGCAGATTATCCCCAATCACTTTGAGCGCCTCATTCTCACATTCTGAAGCTGTTTTTTTAATAGGAATCACCGCATCCAGGGAACTTTTTAACTGATTCACCTCCCGCGGAGTCACCTTGCCCGTAGCCACTTTAGAGATTAACCTTTCCAGATCGCTAATTTCCTTAATATGCTGCTGAATTTCAGCTAAAACTGAAGAATTTTGGATCAGGAACTCTACTACTTCATGCCGTTTCCTGATTTTCTCGGCATTTTTTAGCGGCAGGGCCAGCCAACGCTTCAAAAGCCTTCCTCCCATGGGAGAAATTGTTTTATCGATTACATCCAGCAGCGTCACCGCGTTCATGGCGGCAGAATGGTAAAGTTCGAGGTTCCTGATTGTAAAACGATCCATCCAAACATATTCCTCTTCAGCAATACGGCTAATTGCAGTAATATGCTGAAGTTTATGATGCTGGGTTTCGGCTAAATAATTTAAAATTGCTCCGGAAGCGATCACCCCCTCTTCCAGGTGCTCCACCCCAAAACCCTTTAGAGATTTAGTCTGAAAATGGGAATTTAGAGCTTCGGTCGCAAAATCCTGTTTAAAAACCCAGTCTTCCATGTAAAATGTGTGGAAATCATCTCCAAATTCCTTCGCAAAATCTTTCTTATATTTTTTTTGAATCAGTACCTCACTGGGCCCAAAATTTTGAAGCAGTTTATCAATATATTCCGAAGTGCCCTGGGAAGTAAGAAATTCTCCGGTGGAAACATCCAGAAAAGCAATTCCTGTATTTTTCTTTCCGAAGTGGAGGGCACAAAGAAAATTATTGGATTTGCTGCTCAACACCTCATCGCTTAGTGCAACGCCGGGAGTAACTAATTCTGTCACACCGCGTTTCACTATTTTTTTGGTCATTTTCGGATCTTCCAGCTGGTCACAAATAGCTACCCGCTGCCCTGCCTTTACAAGTTTTGGAAGATATGTATTTAAAGAGTGGTGCGGAAACCCGGCCAGTTCACTGCGTTCTCCGCCATTATTCCTGTTGGTAAGCACAATATTTAATATACGTGCCGCTTTCACAGCATCTTCCCCGAAAGTCTCATAAAAATCTCCAACCCTAAATAGCAGCATAGCATCGGGATATTTTGCCTTTATGGCATTATACTGCTTCATCAAAGGGGTCACCTGTTGTGCTTTTTTGGCTGCCAAAATCCGGAAGTTTAAATTTATGCTAAAGTAAAGAATCGTGTTTTTTTAATGGAAAAGAAGCCTTAGAAGTTATTTATTTTTATCCACAGGTTTTATCCCAATTACTAATTAGGCCAGCTAGCTTATATTAGAGATATTTTTGCCAAATTTATATTTTGAATTATGATATATCAAATCAATCTAATCGCCACGAATGACGGCCTCCCCTTCTTAAAAAAGATGGAAGCTTCCAGGCAACAACCACAAAGACACGCTTACCCCGAGCGCAGTCCAGAGGCCTCTATTTTTCCTACAGAACCCTTATCTGAAGGAATCAATTCAAAATGGAAATCTGGCTTTAAACCTTTTTCTTTTCTGTGCGATACATAAATTACTGCGGAATTACTTTCGGCTGCAATTAAATTAATAAGGTTTATGATTTTCATTGCACTTTCATCATCAAGCGCCGTTGTGGGCTCATCTAAAATTAACAAGGGTGGGTGTTTTATCATGGCGCGCCCTATAAGTAGCAGCCGTTGTTCCAGCAAAGGCAATTTGATGAAAATCTTATTTTGCCTGTGTTCCAGGTTTAAAGTTTTTAGCCATTGTTTGGCCAGTGCCACTTGTTTATCGGTAGGTCTTTGATATAGACCAATGCTATCCACCAATCCCGAAATCAGCATTTCCAGTGCGGTATTTCTTCTGCTGAAAAGTTCAGTTAACGCAGGCGAAAAATAACCGATTTTCTTCTTGATTTCCCACACCGTTTCCCCGCTGCCTTTTCTATTTCCAAAGAGAAAAACATTCTCTCCGTAAGCTTTGGGATTATCGCCGTAGATCATACTCAAAATTGTGGTTTTTCCTGAGCCGTTTGGACCGGTTAGTTTCCAGAATTCTCCTTTTATAACTTCCCAGCTGATATTGGTTAAAATTGGCCGATCTTCATATTTAACCGAAACATCTTCCAGTTTCATCAAGGATTTCGGGATGTTTTTAAATTCACCAGGGGCTGGAGGAATGCTCTTAAGCTGATCACGTATTTCTTCGGAAGCAGATTCGGCTATAAACTCTTCAGTAGTATAAACCTTGCCGATCTTTTCATTTTCAATCCTAATTACCTTATCTATAATAGGAAGCAAATCTTCTTTCCGCTTAAAAAACTGGATAATTGAGGTTCCTTTTGAAATATCCTTCAGCGTGATTTTTAGTTCTTCAACAGATTGCCGGTCCAGATTATCAAAAGGACTATCAACAATCAAAATATCAGGATTTTGTTGCAATAAATAATTCAGCAATACCTTTCGCTTTTCCCCGCTGGAAAAACTTCGTAAAGACCTGTTCCCAGCATCCAAAAGCCGGGAATTGCCATGCCGCTGATCTTCTTCTATAAATCGCGCAAGCACTTTTTCAGAAAATACCGCTGCTTCTCCTAAAGGCAAATTTTGTAGTTCCAAAATGCTGTTCTTTACTACAGGATTTTTTAGCCAATGCTCATCTACTGGAAAACCGTATCCATAAATTCCGAAATGCTTCAAATCAATATTTTTGAGGATTAACTTTATTTTGAAAGATTACTATTTTTGCCTGTCTTCGGAATAAATATTTTTTAACCAGTTGCAAAATAATTTTGGCCAACTTTCCAAAACAGGATTGCCGTTGCCGAGTGAAAAACCATGCCCGCCTTCAGGATAAATATGCATTTCGGCATAAATATTATTTTCTTTTAAGGCTTTATAGAAAAGAATGGAATTTTCTACCGGCACCGATTCATCATCTGTTGCGTGCAAAATAAAAGTTGGCGGTGTTTCCTTTGAAACCCTGGTTTCGTTAGAGAATTGCTCTACAAGTTCTTTATCAGGGTTATCTCCCAATAAGGCATTTCGGGAACCCTGGTGGGTAATTCCGTTTTTCATACTAATAACAGGATAGATTAGCGCCATAAAATCTGGCCTTGAATTTACCGAATCCTCCTTATTCAAATGCGTCCCTAATGTAGAAGCTAGGTGCCCCCCGGCAGAAAATCCTATTATACCTACTTTGTCTTTATTTATATTCCAGGAATCGGCATTTTCCCGTACCAGCTGCATCGCTTTTTGTGCATCCTGCAATGGCGCCTCATGGCTGACTTTTACGGAAGCTGAAGACGGCAGGCGGTATTTCAGGACAATCCCGGCGATTCCTTTGGTATTCAGCCATTTTGAAATTTGTGTTCCTTCCCAATCAAAAGCAAGACCTTCGTAACCACCGCCCGGGCAAATGATTACCGCCTGGCCCGTAGAAATGTTTTTTGGCGGCAGGAACACCTGGATTTCCGGTTCCTGTACCTTGCTTATCCATAAGATATCACCCTTATCCGCTTTTTCTTTTTCTTCAGAAGGCTGGCTGTTCGGAATACTATTCGGCCATAGAGGAAGCGTGTGGTCTTGTGCCATAATTGATGTAGTTGTTACTAATACGAATATAAAGAAGTGAATATGTTTTTTCATTATTTTTAGTTGTGGGTAGCGGTTGTTTGTTGTTTGTTGCGGAATATTTTGAGGCTCACCTCCTGTGAGAAAAAGTTATTCTCCAATCTGGAGACTTACTGCAATTTTTTTGCGGCAAACAATTGCAAATTTTCCATTCCTATTCTTGTTTCTTAGCTCTTATCTCCTGATTTAAATTATCCATTATCCATTATCCATTATTCATTTATAACCCGCTGCCTGTAAATTAAACAATTCTGCATAAAGCTTATCATTTTGCATCAACTCTTCATGAGTTCCTATTTCCAGAACGGCACCGTCTTTTAATACCATTATCCTATCGGCTATCCTAACTGTACTGAAACGATGGGAAATAATCACCGCTGTTTTTCCTTCCGTAAGCTGAATAAATCTTTGGAAAGCTTCGGTTTCAGCCCGCGCATCCAGTGCGGAAGTAGGCTCGTCCAGGATTAAAACTTCAGCATCTTTCATATATGCCCTGGCAATAGCGATTTTTTGCCATTGGCCACCTGAAAGGTCCTTTCCGTTTTTAAACCTTTTCCCCAGCTGCTGATTATATCCCAGCGGCAATTCGGAGACAACTTCCTGCGCCAGGCTTTTTTGCGCTGCACTATCGATTCTCTTCTGATTCTTAATTTCTTCAATTTCACCCATAGCAATATTTTCACGCAGCGTTAATTCAAATTTTACAAAATCCTGAAAAATCACTCCAAAATACTGCTGATATTCGCTTGGTTTGTACTGCTTCACGGGAATCCCATCCAACAAAATTTCTCCTTCAGTAGGTTCATAAAACCGAAGCAATAGTTTGATAAGCGTTGTTTTTCCGGCACCATTCTCCCCAACAAAAGCAAGCTTTTCCCCCGCCTTCAGTTTAAAATTGATGTTTCTGACCACCCATTTTTCAGATTTAGGATATTTAAAGCCTACATTCTTAAATTCGAATCCGCTACTTACTTTATCCGGCAAAGGCAGACATTCTGCGGAAGCATTTTCAGCAAAAGATAGATCAATAAATTCAAAATAATCCTGAAGGTATAAAGCGCTTTCGGTAATTGCGGTAAATCTTGTGAAAAAACCCTGCAGTTTAGACCTTAACCGGTTAAAGGCTCCTGATAAAAAAACCAGCGTACCAATAGAAAACACTCCTGCAACCGTCCTGAAAATAATATAAATATAGGCACCGTAATAAGCGGAGGTGCCGATAATATTAAAAAAAGAGCCCCAGCCGGCACGTTGCCTGGCAAGTTTCCTGCTTTGGGTATAGTATTTATCTGACAAGCTTTTAAAACGCTGCGCCAGATACCCGGAAAGGCCGAATAATTTCACCTCTTTGGCGGTAACATCACTTGCACCGGCATAACGCAAATAATCCAGCTCCCGCCTTTCCTGCGTCCAGCTTCGTGCCAGTGAATAGCTGGTGCCACTAAATTTTATTTCATTTATAATAGTAGGAATTATAGACACCAACAACAATATGATAAGGCAGGGTTCATAAGCCACTACCCCGCCAAGAAGCGAGAGGATTACCACCACATCCTCGCCCTGGGTAAAAATATTGGACATTAATGCTACCCGGCCAGTGGTTTGCTGCCTTGCCCTCTCCAGCTTATCATAAAATTCGGAATCCTCCAACTGGTCCAGGTTTAATTCTGAAGTTTTCTTTATAATCCTAACAGAGGTATCAATAGAATACTGGTCTCCCAGCAGCGCATCACTAAGGCTAATCCCGCGGCTGATCAAATCTGATAAAATTGCCAATCCAAATTCAGCCGCCACCAATATCCATAAATGATCAAGGTTTTTTTCTTCGGCGGCAATTTGCACCACCACTTCATCTATAATAAGCTTTCCCACATACAAAATAAGTACCGGCAAACTGGCATTAATGACTCTGCATATCACATTAGAGTGAAACAGCAAGGGATTAACTTTCCTGATTTCTTTAAAAAACCTTGGTACAAATTTCAGTGAGGCAAAACTTTCCCTAAGATTGATTTTGTTAGGTTCTATAGATTTCTTTTTTCGTGGCAAAAGCTGATTTTTTGGCAAGTTAAGGAGGAAAATTGAATCTGCTTCCAGTGGATTATCAATAAGAGAAGCTAATATAATAATTGTAGAAGTTCTGTAATTCGATTTTTTCTTTCCCTTACCTGGCAGGTACAACTAAGCATGTTTTCTTACAGATAAGTAATCTTAAAATTTTAACATGTATTTCATCGATTAAATTTGCATTTAAACTAATATTATAGCTACTTGCACCAGATTTCAGAGTCTATTTTACTGAAAATTAGATAAAACCATTTTAGTCTTCATAAAATGAAAAGAAGCTATTGTTTTACAAAAGACTTTGAACCTGATAAGAAGCTGTTAATTAAACATATAAATGTTGTTTGAAATTTGGATTTGCTTATGGAAAATTTAACACTACCGCGATTAATTACAAGATCTTTGCAACTTATTGCAGTACTTGCTTTTGGTATTCTTTCCTTTTCCTGTACACCAGATGAAGGAGTATTTGCAACAGGATCATCTGCAGATAATGATTACGGGCCCAGCGCAATTTACCGCGGAGTTTTTACAACACAAGATTCCAGGTACCGTGGAATCTTTGACCTGGAAATTTCGGAATCTACTTTTGAATACGAAAAGTCAGATTATTTTGCTGAAGCAAACCTTACTCTTCCAACGGGAGAAGTTTTTAGTGCAAATCTTATAAGGGCAGAAGAAGTAAGCAAAAGCAGTAATTTCAAACTCACATTTGATTCAGCCGATTTCTCCTTTATCTTCTCACTGGACGTGAATGATGAGCCGGTGATAAGTGATGTGGTTTTTAAAAATGAATCTGGAGCTATAATAGCTTCGGAAGAGACTGAAGATAAAACTGTTACCCCGGTTACCGGAACATATCAATGTACCAATTGCGAAGAGAAAGATTCTATAAATGGCACCTCCCTTAATAACGACGAAAGAACTTTTAACATGCTGCTCACTTCTAAAGATGGAAACAACAGTATGTCCATACAAGCAGTATTGGAAATTCTAATTGACACGGAGGTTGTTTTACAGCAGAGCTGCAATACTGTGGGAGAATATACCGTTTGTGAATTTTCCAACGGAATTTATGGAAACAATGCTCCTGTTACCTGGACGGGATTCCACCGTTACAAAAAAAATCTGGAAACGGGGGAAAATTGCTCCACAGTTTCCGGGGAGATTACATTTAATTCCCCTGAAAACGGAGTAATTGAAGGAGAATTTTTGAGTGATAATCCATGCCCTTCAACAAGTACTTCGGGCTTTTCAAATTGATTACGATTACCAATACTTTTATAATGGCTTACTTCATAAAGCAATAAATTCGGCTTCAGTCTTAGTATTGATATCGATGGTAATGGAGCTGCTGACAATAAATTCAGATCTTTTTTAATTGCCTGAAGCATTATTCAGCATTTCCTGAAGTTCTTTCCGGGTGTAAACTTTTCCGGCTTTTATAACTGCAAAGATGTCGTTTAGATTATTAATATCCTCAAGCGGATTATTGTTCAGCAAGAGTAAATCTGCTGTTTTTCCATCAGATACCGCCCCGTATTTATTCAAAATATCAAAGAATTCAGGCCCATTTATTACCGAAGTTTGCAAGGCTTCCTGCGGACTAAGACCTGCTTCCACCAACGCATAGATTTCTTTTTGAAGTGATTCGCCCGGATAGACGAAAGAATTAAATGCCCCACTATCTGAACCTGCCACAATTTTCATCCCCGCATCCTGCATTGGCCGGATCATTTCCGCACTTTTTTCTTCCATTTTTTCCCGCATCGTACTACCCGAAGCCTTCGCTCTTTTTGCCCCTTCAATTCTGCCTTTATAGGTTCTCTGAATACCCTTCCCAACAAAAGGAAGCACCGTATCTTTAGTATGATCTACCTCCAGAATTTCGGCCAGCGTGGTTCCAATATGTAATGTAGGTGTAATAAATACTTCGTTGCGGCTCATTTCTGAAAAGACCTTTTCAGCTAAAACAGGATCATAAGTATTGATTATTTCATCCATCATCCCGTAGCCCATATTCAATTCTGAAAGACTATCGGCTACAGGAGAAGTAGCTTTTAAAGGATAATACATATGCTCTGCCCCATCTAAGCCAAAATTAACGGCTTTCATAAAATCTGCGGCCAATGGCATATGGCCTGTGGTTTTTAAACCTCTTTTTTCGGCCTCCTGTATAATTCCATAATATGCTTCAGGAGTAAGACTACCATCGTACATTTTTACATAATCCACCCCCAGTACCTGCAAGGAATCTAAAGCTGCATTAATTTCCTCCTGACTGGTTACCGAAATAGAACCGGGCCAGGCAGGATTATCCCCGTCAAGTTTTGGACCGGAAGTAAAAATACGCGGGCCATCCATCTCTTTCTTTTCAATTGCCGCCCGCCATTTCAAAACTTCCGGGGTCATATCGCCACCGGCGTCACGTATTGTAGTTACTCCGTAGGAAAGAAACAACGGCAGCAGGTTTTTATTTTCCTCAATTAAACTATCCCCACCTCTGAAGTGCACATGCATATCCCACAGGCCAGGCATCACATATTTTCCATTGGCATCAAGTTTTTGTCCAGCTTCATATTTATCCATATTTGAAGCATCATCAATCCTACTAATGCTATCGCCATTTATAAAAATAAGCTGATTTTTTGCCACATTACCAGATTCCACATCTATAATATTAACATTGGAAATCAGTAAATCATAGTTTTCTTTTTTATCATCTTCACAAGAAAGAGTAAAGGTTAACAGGCACAAAAATGTCCATCCTGACAGCTTCTTAAATCCTGATATTTTCATGGTCTTATAATTCGGTTTAGCAAAATTGTTATTTTTTCACCTCTTCTTCTCCGGAAACCTCTTTCAGCAGTTCTTCTATTCCTCTTTCCAGCTGCTGGTCTCTTCCTTCAGAAATTACCCCCGGCATATTTTTGACAATTATATCCGGTTCAGTTTGATTATTTTCCATCCATTCACCATTAAAATCCCGGGCACTAACAGGAACTATCCCCCAGCGAGTGCCATCGGCCAGGCTTTCCCAGCCGGCAAAGCTACAGGTACCGGGAACGGGCATACCTACCGTTGTACCAATATTAAGGGCCTCATAGCTGTTGGCATAACAATGCCCGTCTGAATACATACTCTCATTATACAGCGAAAGCGTGGGTTTAGTCCAGCGGGAAGTAGGCTCTCCTCCCACCTCCTTAGCTGCAGTTGCATAGGTTATAAAGGGAGTACCTGTAAAGAACATAGCCAGATCTGCAACAAGATCTCCTCCGCCGTTAAAACGGGTATCAATTATAACCGCTTTTTTATCCAGATACTTGCCCAGCATATCTTCAAAAATTGAACGATAGGGGCCATCACTCATTCCCGGAATATGTACATAACCTAACTGCCCGTTACTTTTTTCTTCAACTTCTTCCTCATTAATTTTCACAAAACGATCATAAAGCAATTTCCTTTCTTCATTTAAGGAAACAGGTCTAACAGTAATTTGTTTCCTCTCTTTGTTTTCAGGGTTATAGATCCCGAGAAGCACAAAACGGTCGGCTTTTCGGTTAAGATAGCCTGCCACATCTTTATCTGCAGCTATGGTTTCCCCATCTATACTTTCTATAATCATCCCCGGCTCTACATTAAAGGCAGCTTTGTCTAAAGGACCTCCATCCAACACTTCTTCAATAAGAATCCCATTTCCTGTATGGTGAAAATCCTTAAAAATGCCCAGGGAAGCTGTTTCATCACCATTTTCTTTATCGCTGCTATATCTTGCTCCGGAATGCGATACATTCAACTCACCTAACATTTCAGAAAGCATTTCGGCAAATTCATAAGAATTGCCAATATGAGGCAGATATTTTTTGTATTCTTTATACAGTGTATCCAAATTGTTGCCATGAAACGTAGGCTCATAAAATACATTTTTGGTGCGGTTGTAAACATGATCAAACATATTTTGGCGCTCGGCGACTTCATCATAAGTCATCTCCCCTGAAATTTTAATATTTTCCGACTCACCTTCCCCGGGGTTCAATTTTGAAATTTCGCCCTCACTCAACAGGTAAAGATTTTCCTTTTCTTTATCCCAGCTTAACCTTCCGCCACGGGTATTCAGCTTAATAATCATTTTCGTTTCACGGCTGCGAAGATCGGTTTCCCACAAGTTCATTTTATCCTCAAATTCTGCCAGATAATAAAGTTTTTCGTCGTCTTTGGACAAAACGGCGTCACTAAGAGAACTGGAATGAATAGTAAGGCGCGCTTTTCTATCTTTAAGGCCATTCCAGTCAATTTCCACAAGCTGCTCTTTTTCTTTTGCTTTTTTCTTTTTTGCCTTTTCTGAAGTACTGTCCGGGCTGTTTGCTTTTTCAATTTCCTTCAGCAGTTTATATTCCTCTTCGCCCATATTGAATTTATCCCACGCATCCTGGGTAAAAAACATAGAATAAACATCTTCTTCTGTCCTGCCGCTGGTGGCATAACTTTTTAATCCATTGCGATCGCTAAACCAAATCATTTGCTTACCATCATTAGTCCATTTAGGATGGGAATCGTAATACCCGCTTTCAGTCAGGTTCACTCTCCTGCTGCCGTCTGCAGCCAACAGCAAAACTTCACTGTTATTAAGCAGTTTGTTCCAATCCACCAGCAGCCATTTGCTATCCGGGCTCCAGGTAAAATACTTGTCCCCGTCCCTCATGGTAAAGAGATCTTCAGCGTTAAGCAGATCGGTGGTTTTTCCGGACTGTATGTCTTTTACCCTCAAGATTCTGCGATCTGCAATAAAAGCCAGTTTTTTACCATCAGGGGAAAAAGAGGGCAGGTAGCTATCCGTTTCATTATTCACCAGCACTTCTTCATCTAAAAGGGTGGCGGCATAAAAGAAAGGCTCTTCTTTTCTGGTTTTTGTCGATTTATAAATGTTCCATTTTCCCTCACGCTCGCTTGCGTAAACCATCCCATTACCATCTGGCGTAAATGCCAGAAACCTTTCCTGTTCCGGTGTGTTGGTTATCCTTTTAGTAAGGGAGCCATCAACAGAAGTCACAAAAACTTCTCCCCTGGCAATAAAAGCTATTTCTTTTCCATTTGGAGAAACTGCCATTTCATCAACGTCTCCATTTATGCTGATGTATTTATCCGGATTATTCTGTTCCTGGGTTCGTAGACTTACATTTACTTTTTCAGGTTGTTTCCCTTCCTCCATAGTGTAAAGTTCACCATCGTAGCCAAAGGAAAGGATTCCGTTTGCATAACTTAAAAAACGAACGGGATGAGTATCAAAACTGGTTAATTGTTCCTGCTTTTCAGGATTATCAATAGACATTTTGTGAACATTAAAGTTTCCGCTTTGTTCACTTAGATAATATAGCGATTTTTCATCTTCGGAAAAAACCGGCTGCCGGTCTTCTCCATTAAAACTGCTGAGCATTTTATGAGTGTCGGCTTTTATATCATACCGCCAGATATCGCGGGTAATAGCTGAAACGTGATGTTTTCGCCATTCGTTTTCACCTCCTTTTTTATCGTGATAAACCAGGAAAGAACCATCTTTGCTTACCTGCACGTCTTCCGCAGGAACAGTGAGCATTTGATCTACCCTTCCTCCTTTCACAGGCACCTTATATAGCTCCGGCTGGGAACCGCTGGGAAATTGCCTGTGGCTGGCAAGATCCTGGCGCACCGCACCAAGAATCACATTTTTATCATCTACTGAAAAACTATAAGGATTTTCATCATTACTGTGAAAAGTAAGCCGCTCGGCCGGACCACCCAGGGCATCCATTAGAAAAATATCAAAATTGCCATAACGGTTGGATGCGAAAGCTATTTTATCACCGTTGTTGCTCCAAACCGGCATATAATCATGCGCATCATGAAAAGTGAGTTGCCTGGCCTCGCCCCCGGCAGAAGGCACTCGGTAAAGATTGCCTTTATAGGTAAATACAATAGTTTGCCCGTTGGGAGAAATGGATTGACAACGTATCCATTTTGGGGTTACCTGGGACCATAGCGTGGCCGTACTTAAAATAATGAACAGCGTGGTAAATATATTTTTCATGTAATAAAAAGAAGATTAGTAATTCGGCTTTAAAAAGAGTACCCAAAGATGCTAAAAAATTGATGAAGATAGAAGGAATACCAATGTTTCAGAAATTATTCTGAAAACTGCAATACCTGTAATAATTTTCGACCTGCGATTAAGAAAATCCTATTTTTGTGCTATGGAAAACAGGAAACTTAAAAACAGTGAACTGGAGCGTAAATCTGTAGAAGAATTTAAAGAGGCCCAAAAAACGCCAATTATCGTTATTCTGGATAATATAAGAAGTCTGAACAATATTGGTTCGGTTTTTAGAACTGCCGATGCTTTTTTGATTCAGAAAATCTATCTCTGCGGAATTACTGCAAAACCACCTCATAAAGACATTCAGAAAACGGCTTTGGGAGCAACAGAAACTGTAGACTGGAAATATACTGAAAATACCCTGGAAGTTATCCGGAAATTACAGGAAGACAGAGTAAAGGTTTTTTCTGTTGAGCAGGCTGAAGGTGCTGTGATGTTAAATGATTTTCAACCCGAAAAAGGAGAAACCTGTGCGGTGGTTTTTGGAAATGAGGTGAAAGGTGTACAACAGGAAGTAGTCTCTGCCAGTGACGGGATTATTGAAATTCCGCAACTGGGCAGCAAACATTCTCTTAATATTGCCGTAAGCACGGGAGTGATTTTATGGGATTTATTCGTAAAGATTTCTTCCCATACTTCACGAAATTCATACTTTTCCCATTAAAATACTATATTATGACGGCTTTATCCACTTCATCTAAAAGCTGCAAATAATCTTTACGGTTATTCACAAAATCTTTATCTGAAATATCGATAATCTGCACCTTCATCCCGGTTTGAGATTTAATAAAGTTAAGATAAGACTGATTGATTTCCATTAAATATTCCGCCTGTATATTTTGTTCATACTCACGGCCGCGCTTTTTAATATTTTCAAGCAGTCTTCCTGTATTCTGGTAGAGGTAAATATATAATTCCGGTTTTACCAGCTCTTTATACATTAAATGGAACAGCTTATGGTAAAGTAAATATTCATCTTCCTGCAGGGTGATATTTGCAAAAATCAGCGACTTAAAAACATCGTAATCTGAAATTACAAAATCCTTGAAAAGATCGTACTGCGCAAGGTCATCAGAAAGTTGCTGATAACGATCTGCTAAAAAAGACATTTCCAGCGGAAAAGCATAACGCTCCTTATTCTCGTAAAATTTTGGCAAAAACGGGTTATCCTTAAACCGCTCTAAAATAAGTTTGGCATTAAAATCCTGCGAAACCATAGTGGAGAAACTGGTCTTTCCCGCACCAATATTTCCTTCAACCGCTATATAACTGCAGTTTTTAAATTTATAACCTTTGCGAGGCACCACTAACGCTTCAGTAATTCGATTAATTCCAGAAATATCATTGGTTTCTTTCAATAATTGAGCAATGCTCTTTTTTATGACAGGATGAATTTCCCTGGCCGCAATATCCTGCAAAGGCTGAAGTACAAATCTTCGGTTTTGCATTTCGGGATGCGGAATTTCGAGATTTTCGGTTTGAATAACCTCATCTTCAAAAAGCACAATATCAAGATCCAGTGTACGGTTTTGATAGTTTGTGGAACCGCTTCGATTTCGGCCCAATTCAGTTTCTATCTGCAGCAATTTCCGCAGCACTTCTTCGGCAGAAAAACGCGTGGAAACAGCAACACAGGTATTTAAGAATTCATTCCCTTCAAAACCCCAGGCGGGAGTTTTATAAATTCCAGAAATAATTAAGATATCACCAACTTTTTCATAAAGACGGTTTACAGCTCGTTGTAGAATTACAAATCGGTCGCCAACATTGCTTCCCAGCGCAATATGTACTATTTTAGGGGGATTCAACTTAAAAAGAAAATTTATAGGACGGGTGAAAAATTTCACAGCAAATTAAGCAAAACAAAATCACATACCTTAATTTTGCCGCAAGTCTTTAATAAAATAATTTGACCAGACTTAATCTTAAAGATAAAATTGCTGCTCAAAGAATCTACTTAATTCTTGCAGCCTTGTTCATTGCTTCACTTGTTGTTTCCAACCTTATTTTTCAAAAATTCTTTTACTGGGATTTTTTTGGAATCTACACTTTTGAGATTTCAGTGGGGATTTTACCCTATCCCGTTACTTTCTTAATTACCGATATTATTAGCGAAATCTATGGGAAACAGAAAGCAAATGAAGTAGTGACCGCAGGAATTTTTGCTTCGTTCTTTTCTTTACTGATTGTTTTTACCGCCGATGCCGCTCCGGCAACACAATGGTCTCCAATTGGCAATGAAATGTTTAAAACTGTATTCGGCGCCACTGCAATAGCAGTATTTGCCTCTATGGCTGCCTATCTGCTGGCACAATACATCGATATACAGTTATTTCATTTCTGGAAAAAACTTACCAAAGGCAAACATCTCTGGATAAGGAATAATTTTTCCACTTTCCTGTCACAGTTTGTAGATACTTTTTCGGTCTTGTTTTTGCTTTGTAGTTTTAATAAGATAGAATGGAAGCTGTTTGGCAGCTTGCTGCTAAGCGGATTCTTGTTTAAGGTAATTGTTGCCGTAATAGATACGCCCTTTCTATACCTTGCTGTTTATGCCTTAAGAAAAAGGTTCAGATTGCATAAAGGGGAAGAATTGAAATTAGAAGCCCCAATTAAAAATTAAATAATTATTATTATGAAAAAAGCGCTTAAAATTGTTGGAATTTTTGTGTTAGTAGTGCTTGTTATATTAATAGCAGCACCCCTGGTTTTTGAAACGCAAATTGAAAATTTTGTAAAAAAAACCATCAATAAAAATGTAAATGCCCAGGTGGAATTTACAGATATTGATCTAAGCCTGTTCCGGGGCTTTCCGCAGGCAACTGTTGTATTAAACAATGTAAGCGTGATCAATAAAGAGCCTTTTGCCGGGGACACACTGGCATTAAGCGAAGAGGTGCTATTGGAAATGTCTATTAAAGAACTATTTAAAGGCAGCGAAGAGCCAAAGAGCATTAATGAGTTCCGCCTTAATAATGCTTATGTTAACATAAAAGTAGACTCCCTTGGAAATGCCAATTATGACATTGCTGTAGAAGACACTACAGCAGCAACCGCTACCACAGATACAGCTTCCACAGGTCTCAGTTTTGACCTGGAACACTATGAGATTAACAATTCCAGGCTTAAATATTTAGATGAAAGCGCCAAAATTTTTCTTGATATTGAAGATTTAAACCACCAGGGGACAGGAGATTTTTCTTTAGACCAGAGCGAACTTGATACAGAAACCAACGCACTTGTGACCTTTGAACTGGACAGCGTTAATTATTTAAACCGAAATAAAATAGCCCTGGATGCTGTTATCCAGATGGACCTGCAAGAGATGAAATATTCTTTTCTTGAAAACCAGGCCCTTATCAATCAGCTGCCACTTACTTTTGACGGTTTTGTGGATATAAATGATAATAATAACGAAGTTAGCCTCACCTTCAAAACCCCGTCTTCAGACTTTAAAAATTTCCTGCAGGTTATTCCTGAAACATATGCCAGGAATATTGAGGATGTCCAAACCAGCGGGGATTTTATTATTGACGGTAAGGTAAACGGGGCTATAGATGAAGAGCATATCCCAATGATGGATATAAAGGTGAGTTCTAACAGTGCATCCTTTAAATATCCGGATTTGCCAAAAGCCGTGCAGGATATTAACCTGGACCTCCAAGTAATTAATGAAACCGGCTTTATGGACGATACCTATATTACTTTTGACAATGTAACTTTCCGCATAGATGAAGACCGTTTTGCCGCCAATGGAAGTGTTCGAAACCTTATGGAAAATATGCTGATAAATATGACGGTAAACGGCTCCATAAATCTGGCAAATATTGAGCAGGCATATCCGCTGGACATGGATCTGGATTTAAATGGAATCCTCACCGCCGATCTTACCACAAGTTTTGACATGAATTCCATTGAAAATGAGCAGTATCAAAACGTGAATTCCCGGGGAACAGCCAACATCAGGAATTTTAGTTATAAATCTCCTGAAATTCCGAAGGTGATCCAGATTTCCAATGCCCAAATGAATTTCAACCAGGGCACTGTTCGTGTTCCTGAATTGAAGCTTACTACAGGTCAAACCGATATTACTGCTTCAGGAAATATTGAAAACCTTATGGGCTTTCTGTTTACCAATCAGGTTTTAAAGGGAAATTTTCAGGTTAATTCCGATACTTTTGCGGTAAATGATTTTAAAGTTGCTGAAACTCAGGAAACAGCTTCAGCTGAAGGCGAAGCCGCTTCCGAAGAAGATACCCCGGCGACTACCGGCGAAGAAGCGATAAAAATTCCTTCTTTTCTTGATACTGAATTGAGCTTTAGGGCAAACAGAGTTTTATATGATAACCTCGAGTTGCGAAATGCTTCGGGAACCCTGATTCTAAGGGATGAAACCGCTACCCTGCAAAATGTAACTACAAATATTTTCGGCGGAAGCATTGCCCTTAATGGGAATGTTTCAACCAAAAATTCCACGCCTACATTCCAGATGGACCTTAACCTGAATAAATTGAACATCGCCCAGTCATTTAACGGAATGGATTTATTGCAAGGCCTGGCGCCTATAGCCAATGCTCTGGAGGGGGAACTACAAACTTCCCTGAACCTGCGCGGAAACCTGGACAATAATTTTGCTCCAGATCTTTCCACGCTCGCCGGGAACGCTCTGGCACAAATTCTAACGGCTGAAGTTGATCCCGCCAAAATGCCTTTGTTATCAAAACTGGATCAGCAACTTAACTTTTTTGATTTGAACAACATCAACCTGGACAATGTAAAAACCAATCTTACCTTTAATGAGGGAATGGTAGAAATTGAGCCATTTAATTTTAACGTGGAAGGAGTAAATGTGCAGGTTGGCGGAAGTCACGGTTTTGATATGGATATGAATTATGATGTAGTGTTGGATGTTCCAGCCAGGTATTTGGGCAATGAAGTTGGCGGTGCCCTTACACAATTAAGTGGTGAAAATATTCAAAATACCACTGTTGCTTTACCCATAAACCTTACCGGAAGTTTCGGTAGGCCACAGATTAACCTGAACATGCAGCAGGCTATTACAAATCTTACACAAAAGGTAGCCCAAAATCAAAAAGGAAAACTGCAGCAGAAGGGAATTGATGCGGTTAAAGGTATACTTACCGGGAAAAAAAGTCAAAACCAGGAAACGACCCCACAGGATTCCACTGCAACAGACAGTACAGCAACTCCAAATAATAGTAATAACACACCGGCTCCTGAAAAACAGGTACAGGAAGCAGCCCGGAATATTTTGGGGGGAATTTTAAAAAATACTCAGAAAAAGAAAGATACAACTAATTAGGATTGAGATATCAGATGTGAGATTTGAGACATCTGAGAATAAAAACCTCACAGGTTTTAAAACCTGTGAGGTTTAATATTATTTGAATATCCGAAATCAGTCATTATTACATCGTCACCCTGAACTTGATTCAGGGTCTAATTAGAAGATGTTTTTTCCAAAATAGTATGAGATTCAAAGTCCAGCTAAGAATAACGCCGATTACCATTATTACAAATTATGGATAATCAAATTTTATAGTGAAATAAGAAAGATGAAGCTGATTTTAGAAAACTTTCAGCTCTACCACATAACCTTCATGCGCACGAACATTGAATGCGGTGCCGTCTTCAAAAATAAGATACTGGCCTTTTATTCCTTTTAGCACACCTTCATAAAAAGGATTTTTCTTAAGTGGCAGGGTTTTAATTTTCTTCGGAAATTCTAAAACCGGAAATGTAATTTCTGTTTCCCTATTGTTCGCCAGGAAGTAAGGTTTAGCTTCTTCAGGAATAAAATCTTTCAGTTTATCCCTTTCTTCGGCTAAATTCAAATCCAGTAATTCATTGGTGAGCATTTTACGCCAGTTAGTCTTGTCAGAAACATGGTCTTTCAGCGCCACTTCGGTAATACCGGCAAGATATCGATTAGGCACTTCTACTATCTCTATGGCTTCATGTGCACCCTGGTCTATCCACCGGGTAAGGCTTTGGCTGGCACGGGTAACACCTACCTTTACATTACTGGAATTTGCCAAATATACCACGTGCGGTCGCAATTGAGAATTTTTCTCAAATTCCAGGTCCCGATCTTCCTGGCCCAGGTGCGCTTTGCTTAATTCAGGTCGCATAATCCAGTCTCCCGCCTGCGGAATACTGCTCCAGCAGTCGTAACAAAATCCTGTGCGAAAAACTTTCTTTTGCCTTCCGCAGTTAAGACATTGAAATTTGAGAAAATTAATGCTGATCTTCTTATTTAGCAGCTGATTCATATTGATAAAATCAGATTCAAAAATCAGATAATATTGAACGGTATCGGTGAGCTCCGTCTTCATTTTTGTAAGCACTCCTTCGTACCTCATAAAATTTGCTTAAATTTAGTTGAAACGAAATTTTTGCCGGCTTCAAAGTTTAGATTATTTTTAGCCGCACAACCAAAATTGTCCCAAGAATTAAAGGGCATAAAGATAAAAATAAATAATGCCAATTCCCTTAGTAAATTCCGTCGCATCCTGGTTTTTGAAAAAGAGGATCCATCAGATGGAGCTGTTCATGAAATATCCTGAGGAAGTTCAGAATGAGCTTCTTAAAACCCTTATTTCAAAAGCAAAAAATACTGAAATTGGCAGAAAATATGATTTCGATTCTATAAAGAATTATGAAACTTTTGCGGAACGCCTTCCTATAAAAAAATATGAAGATTATGAAGCCTGCATAGAAAGAAGCAGGCGCGGCGAAAATAATATTTTCTGGCCTACACCAATAAAATGGTTCGCCAAATCCAGTGGTACAACAAATGCCAAAAGCAAATTTATCCCGGTAAGTGATGATTCTCTTGAAACCTGCCATTTTTCAGCAGGAAAAGATATGCTATGCATGTACCTGAACAATAATCCACAGTCGCAAATGTTCACCGGAAAAAATCTCCGGCTGGGCGGGAGCAAGGAAATTTACAGGGATAAAGGAACAGCTTACGGAGATCTTTCGGCTATACTTATAGATAATATGCCGTTTTGGGCAGAATTCAGCAGCACACCCAGCAATGAAGTTTCCCTTATGCACGACTGGGAAGTGAAAATGCAGGCGATTGTAGATGAAACCATAAAGGAAAGAGTGACCAGTCTCGCCGGCGTACCTTCATGGATGCTGGTTTTACTGAATAACGTTCTGGAAACCTCCGGCAAAGAAAATCTTTTTGAAGTATGGCCACACCTGGAAGTATATTTTCACGGGGGAGTAAGCTTTAATCCTTATGCGCCGCAATATCAAAAAATTCTTCCTAATGAAGATTTCAGATTTTACGAAATCTATAACGCAAGTGAAGGATTTTTCGCCTGCCAGGACCAAAATGACTCTAAAGATTTACTGCTGATGCTGGACTACGGAATTTTTTATGAATTTATTCCCATGGACACTTATAATACATCTGAAGAAAAGGTAATTCCCCTGGGGGAAGTTGAAATTGGTAAAAATTACGCCGTGGTTATCACTACAAACGCAGGGTTGTGGCGATATAAAATAGGCGATACGGTGAGGTTTACTTCAACCAATCCTTATCGCATAAAGGTTTCCGGCAGGACCA
The DNA here is from genome assembly GCF_031846585.1 of Autumnicola musiva. Classification (NCBI taxonomy): domain Bacteria; kingdom Pseudomonadati; phylum Bacteroidota; class Flavobacteriia; order Flavobacteriales; family Flavobacteriaceae; genus Autumnicola; species Autumnicola musiva. The sequence goes on along the minus strand of NZ_JAVRHK010000002.1, from coordinate 203,026 downwards.
AACATCATATTAATGTTTTTGGAGAAGAGCTGATTATTGAAAATGCTGAAGAAGCACTTAAAAAAGTCTCTCTGGTAACAAATTGTGAAATTAAAGATTATACCGTTGCCCCTGTTTTTATGGAAGGCAGAGAAAAAGGATCACATGAATGGATAGTGGAATTCAAAACTCCACCCAGGGATTTTGAGAATTTTAAAATACAACTGGATAAATCCCTTCAGGAAATTAACAGCGATTATGAGGCCAAACGTTATAATAATATGACGCTGAATATGCCCGTTATTCATAGCGCTCGTGAAAATCTTTTTTATGACTGGCTTAAGAAAAATGACAAATTAGGGGGACAGCATAAAATTCCGCGACTTTCCAATTCCAGAAAATACCTGGAAGAATTGCTGGAAATGATGTAAAAGGCAAAGAGTGGGAAGTTAGACAAGAAAATAATTAAAAAACTGCATAGCTAATTTCAGTATTTCTTATCTTAGAAGAAACCGGGAATAATGACAAGACAAAATTTAATAGAAAACGCGTTGGACAAGTTAGAGAAGCTTCCGGATATCAAAATAGAAGAAGTATCTGATTTTGCTGAATTTTTGTTGAAAAAAATTGAAGATAAAAATTTGACTGAAGGCATCAGAACTTTAGCAACAAACTCTACATCTTATAAATTTCTGAAAGATGAGGAAGAACTTTATTCTACCAAAGACCTGAAGGATGTTTATAAATGAAAAAGGGAGACATTATATTAATCCCTTTCCGTTTACCGATTTCACGGGAGCAAAAAATAGACCGGCTCTAATTTTAGTTGAAACTGTTGAAGACATTACCGTTTCTTTTACCTCTTTGGTTAGATTGAGCAAGTTGGTGACTATAAGCAAAGAATTGGTATTGGGTAGATTGGGCCAATTGAATGAGTTGGAATTAAACGAAATCAATGGAGGGCTGGTTGAACTTCTTGACCTAAAAAATATTAAATAGTAACTTACTCGTTAATTTTCAGTCGATTCCTATTACCTTATTTCTCGAAATTAATACAAAAACCCCACAGGTTTTAAAAACTTGTGAGGTTTCAATCTTTTTTAGCCTTAATTATAAATCTTTCGCTACATTTTCTACCGCGGCTATGGTCTTATCCAAATCGCTGTAAGATAAAGCTTCAGTAATAAACCAGGTTTCAAAAGCACTGGGTGCTATATAAATTCCATTCTCCAGCAATCCGTGGAAGAATTTATTGAACTTCCCGTTTGATGCCGCAGCTGCGGCAGAATCAAAATTCACAACGGGCTCTTCAGCAAAATGGACTGAAATCATAGAACCCATCCTGTTAATAGTATGCACTACATCGTTCGCCTTCAGCGCCTTCTCCATTCCTTTGTGCAAATATTCGGTCTTTTCTTCTATAGAATCATAGATTTCGGACCGCTCACTCAGCTCTTCAAGCATTGCCAAACCGGCTGCCATGGCAAGAGGGTTTCCGCTTAAAGTACCGGCCTGGTACACCGGCCCAACAGGCGCCAGATAATCCATGATTTCATTTCGGGCAGCAAAAGCACCAACGGGCAAGCCGCCGCCAATCACTTTTCCGAAGCATACAATATCGGCATTCACATCTAAACGCTGCTGGACACCACCCTGGGCCAGTCTGAAACCGGTCATTACCTCATCAAAAATCAGCAAAATATCATTGGCATCACATAATTCCCTAAGGCCTTCTAAAAAACCTTCTTTAGGAGGAATGCAACCCATGTTACCGGGAACCGGTTCAATAATAAGGCAGGCAATTTCACCTTTATTGGCATCTATCAGTTGCTGCACGCTTTCCAGGTTATTATAAGTTGCCAGCAAAGTGTCTTTCGCAGTTCCCTGCGTCACACCCGGGCTGTTGGGAGTACCAAAAGTTACGGCTCCACTGCCCGCCTGGATAAGAAAACTATCGCTATGGCCATGATAACAACCAGCAAATTTGATAATTTTCTCTTTCCCTGAAAATCCGCGGGCAAGGCGTACCGCACTCATACAGGCCTCAGTTCCGGAATTTACCATCCTGATTTTATCGATATTCGGCACCATTTGTACCGCCAGGTCTGCGATTTTTGTTTCGAGCTCGGTAGGAGTTCCAAAAGAAGTTCCCTTTTTAGCCCTTTCCACTAAAGCATCAATTACGGGCTGATGTGCATGACCTAAAATAAGCGGCCCCCAGGAATTGATATAATCAACAAGCTGATTTCCGTCTTCATCATAAAGATAGGCTCCTTTGGCCTCTTTAATAAATACCGGATCTCCCCCAACGGCTTTAAATGCACGCACGGGTGAGTTTACTCCTCCGGGAATTACTTTTTGAGCTGAAGCGAATAATTCGCTGCTTCTTTTATAAATCATAACTTTCGTTTTCTTTAATTAATGTACAACACCTGCCCTATAGAAATGGAGGTACCGTCGAGATTATTGGAACGCTGGATTTCAGCAACTGTTGTATTATATCTTTTTGAGATAGAATAAAGGGTATCTCCCTTTTTCACCACATAGGTAGAAGTAGAAGTATCATTACCCTCGGCCAGTTCAGCATAATTTCGGGAAGGTCTCCCCAACACCTCTTCATCAAATTTATATAATTGGTATTTTTCAACCAGGTCAATAAGTTTATCGGGATATCTCCTGTCTGTTGCATAACCCGCTTTTTTGAGGCCTCTCGCCCAACCTTTATAATCATCGGCATCAAGCGTAAACAAATCTGCATACCGCCCTCTTTTTGCTAAAAAAAGAGAATGGTCCCGATAGGAATATTTTGGATCGTTATATTTCCTGAAACACTCCTGCCGGCGGTCGTCATCATGATAAACTTTTGCGCCCTTCCAGTCATGGCATTTTATCCCGAAATGATTGTTTGCCCTTCTGGAAAGTTCGCCACGGCCAGCTCCAGATTCAAGAATGCCCTGCGCCAGCGTAATACTGGCCGGGATTTTATATAGTTTCATTTCTTCCATAGCAATTGGCGCAAAAAGCTGGATGTAATGTTCCACACTTACGGCATAAGTCACGGGGCCACTGTTTTTACGTACATTATTTTCCACTTCAGCAGGTACTACCCTCCTGCTCACCATTTCCCTGTTGGAACCACGCCTGTTCGCTGCTTTTTTCTTACTTCCGCAGGAAAAAAGAAAAACACTCAGCATACATAATAAAACAAGTTGTTTAACCTTCATATTTATAAATGGATTAAGGGCAGATTTTTCTTTTTCAATCGTTTGTTCATTCCGGCAATTCCCTGTATTCCTCCCGTATGGACGGCAAGAATTTTTGAATTCTTCGGAAATTGACCTTTTTCGATCATCGCAAAAATACCAAAAAGTAATTTGCCCGTGTAAACAGGATCCAGCAGAATATTATATTCTTCTTTAAACTGATTGATGAAATTGATCAATTCAGCATTTACCTTTGCATAACCACCAAAATGGTAATCTGTAATAATTTTCCAGTTTTCTTTATTTACGCTCTCTTTTACTTCGGAAGTAAGAAAATCTCCTTTTAATGCTGAAAACCCCAACACCTTATGATGGCTACAGGAGGCATTGATGATTCCAGAAAACGTGCCGCCGGTTCCCACTGAAGTACAGATATAATCAAATTCCTCATCTGCCGAAGTGATTATTTCTTCGCAGCCTTTAATTGCTAAAGCATTTGTTCCGCCTTCCGAAACCAGATAAAAATCACCAAATTCCTTTTTTAATTCTTCAATAAAAACAGCATCTTCTTTGTGTCGGTATTTTTCCCGGGAAATGAATTTAAGTTGCATCCCACAAGAATTGGCAAATTTAAGCGTGTCATTAAATTTTAAAGTTTTCGGCAGGTCATGCCCCAATTCCTCTCCTCTAATAATTCCTATTGTTTTTAGGCCTGATATTTTTCCCGCAACCGCCGTTGCGGAGATATGGTTGGAAAATGCTCCTCCAAAAGTCAGAATTTTGAGCTTTCCCTGCTTTTTTGCTTCAGCGATGTTGTATTTTAATTTTCTAAACTTGTTGCCGGAAACTTCAGGATGCAGCAGGTCTTCCCGCTTCAGATAAAGCGAAATAGTTCCGAAGTTTGTAATGAACTGGTTCGGGACTGCGGTGATTTCAGCATTAAGAAAATCGGCCATAATACAAAGATTAAAAAGCCGCTCCTGCCTCACAATGAAATGCTAGAGATATTTCAGAAAAGACCAGATATTTCTTCGACTTAAATAGGAGAAATCCTTTTCCTGCTGATATGCTTCTTTCTCAAAACTGATGTTCCGGTAAGCCTTATAAGCATTTTTATACTGAAGGCAACGGATAAGAAATTCCGCAGTATACCAGAGGTAGAAAGGAATTATAAGCAACTCAAGCTGTTGTCGCAGATGAATTTTCTCATGATTAATAAAAATTTCATCTCCTTTATAACCGGAATATTTCACGATAATAAAAGGCCACAAACTCACCCCTTTAAAGCCTTTTGCCAGTAAATATTTGTTCACCACCACTATCATTCTTTCAAGATAAGAATTTGTAATTTTGTGCTATGAGTTTTTCTAAGAAAAGAATTCCGTTGGAAGAAGGAGATTACTATCTTACACCGGAAGGTTATAAATGTTTTACCGAACAATATCATCTAAAAAGAGGTTATTGCTGCGAAAGCGGTTGCCGGCACTGCCCCTACGGCTATAACAAAAAAACAAACCGGCAGGAATAAACTTCTCCCGATCCTGCAAAAATGCAGCTTCTATTTCTCCAAAATGCCAAGTGAATTATAGTATGAATCTAAAATTGGGAAAATGAATTATAAAAAGCAGGTACTACAGGGAATTCCTTCAGAATTGCCAGAAAAGAAGCCTTACAACGAGGAGGCAAATCATGCGCCAAAACGCAAAGATATTTTAACTGCGGAAGAGAAAAAACTGGCGCTGGAAAATGCCTTACGGTATTTTGAACCCAGGCACCATGAAATTTTACTACCGGAGTTTAAGGGAGAGCTGGAGAAGTTCGGCCGTATTTATATGTACCGTTTTAAGCCTGATTACGAAATATATGCCCGGCCAATTGAAGAATATCCCGGGAAATGCCTGCAGGCAAAAGGAATCATGCTCATGATCCAGAACAACCTGGATCCACAGGTAGCCCAACATCCGGAAGAATTGATTACCTACGGAGGCAATGGCTCGGTTTTCCAAAATTGGGCGCAATACCTGCTTACCATGAAATACCTGGCTGAAATGGAAGAAGACCAAACACTGGCTGTTTATTCCGGCCATCCCATGGGCCTGTTCCCTTCCAATAAATACGCCCCACGTGTAGTGGTGACCAACGGTATGATGATTCCCAATTATTCAAAACCTGATGATTTAGAGAAATATAATGCCCTTGGCGTAACACAGTACGGGCAAATGACAGCGGGAAGTTATATGTACATTGGTCCGCAGGGGATTGTTCACGGCACCACCATCACCATTTTAAATGCAGGCAGGAAAATTGCCAAAAACGGTGAAGACCTTAGCGGAAAATTATTTGTTACCTCCGGTCTGGGAGGCATGAGCGGTGCCCAGCCAAAAGCGGGAAATATCGCCGGCTGTATCACCGTTTGTGCTGAAGTGAACCTAAAAGCCATTGAAACCAGGCACAGCCAGGGTTGGATAGATGAAGTTATTAATGATTTAGCGGAATTAGCTGAAAGAGTTAAAAAAGCAAAAGAAGGAAAAGAAGTTGTTTCCATTGCTTACCACGGCAATATTGTGAAAGTATGGGAATATTTTGATAAAGAGAATATATTTATTGACCTGGGAAGTGACCAGACTTCGCTGCACAACCCCTGGTCCGGTGGGTATTATCCTGCAGGCCTGACTTTTGAAGAAGCACAACAATTAATGTCTGCAGATCCTGAAGCCTTTAAAGAGAAAGTACAGGAAAGTTTAAGACGGCAAACCGCGGCTATAAATAAACATACCGCCCGCGGCACCTATTTCTTCGACTATGGAAATGCATTTTTACTGGAAGCTTCCCGTGCCGGGGCCGATATTATGGCTGAAGACGGGCAGCAGTTTAAATACCCCAGTTATGTGCAGGATATTATGGGTCCCATGTGTTTTGATTATGGCTTTGGGCCTTTCCGCTGGGTTTGTACTTCAGGAAAAGAAGAAGACCTGCTAAAAACTGATAAAATCGCCACGGAAGTGCTTCAGGAATTAAAAGAAGACGCCCCGGAAGAAATTCAGCAGCAAATGGCAGATAATATCAATTGGATTAAAGGTGCACAAGAGAATAAACTCGTGGTAGGCTCACAGGCCAGGATTCTTTATGCTGATGCGATAGGACGTATAGCAATTGCCAAAGCATTTAATGATGCTATTGCAAAAAATGAAATAGGACCTGTAGTTTTAGGAAGGGATCATCATGATGTTTCCGGCACAGATTCTCCCTATCGAGAAACCAGTAATATTTACGATGGCTCCGGCTTTACGGCAGATATGGCCATACAAAATGTAATTGGGGACAGCTTTAGAGGTGCTACCTGGGTAAGCATTCACAATGGCGGCGGAATAGGCTGGGGAGAGGTAATAAATGGTGGATTCGGCATGATTCTTGAGGGTAATTCTTTATCTGAAGAGCGACTAAAGTCCATGCTTTTTTGGGATGTAAATAATGGCATTGCGAGGCGCTCCTGGGCGAGAAATAAAGGAGCAATCTTTACGGCAAAGCGAGCTATGCAAATGGAGCCGGGATTAAAATTAACCATTCCTAATTTGGTGGATGAGGCGCTTCTAAAAGATTAGATGTATATCAACTTTAACTTAAATTATAAGCCCTTTAGCGGGCAGATAACAAAGGCCAATAGCAACCAGTACTAAGGGAGGTTTAACGGCCGATTAAAATTTTATGAAAATGAAAATATTAAAATTTACACCATTTCTGTTGCTTGCCACAGTTTTAATAACTTCCTGCAGCACTGTACAGGTTGCTTCCGATTATGACCGCGAAGCCAATTTTGGTTCTTATAATACCTATGCTTTTTTTAAGCCGGGAATTGATAAAGCTGAAATTTCAGACCTTGATAAAAAAAGGATCCTGAGAGCTATTGAGCAGGAAATGAACAAAAAAGGCTTTACAAAATCTGAAAACCCCGATCTTTTGGTAAGCATTTTTACAAAAACGAATGAAAATATTAATATTTATCAAAACAATATGCCCGGCTGGGGATATGGTTGGGGATGGAGCCCATGGTACTGGGGATCTGGTTATAATACCGTAAACCGTACAAGTGAAGGAACTTTATATTTGGACCTCATTGACTCTGAAGATATGGAACTGGTTTGGCAGGGAATGGGAACTGCTGCCCTGGCAGAGAAAGTTGAAAGGAAACAGGAGCGAATTAATGAAATTGTAAGTAAAATTTTAGAAAAATATCCTCCGGGATCAAATGAATAGATCTTTATCCGGCCCCTTTAGAGGGGCTTTTTTAATTTTCAGCCGTTCCGGAAACATCATTTTGAACTGCAAATTGCTTACCTTTAGTTCAAACCACACAATTATGCTTGATAAAATTCAATCCAACGAAATACTGGACCGGCTGCCGGCACACCTTCAGCAATATATAAAACCGCAGAATTACGACAATTATACGCCCGTTAACCAGGCGGTGTGGCGTTATGTAATGCGCAAAAATGTGCAATATCTTAGTAGAGTGGCCCATTCCTCTTATCTGGAAGGATTGAAGAAAACAGGAATTTCCATAGACCATATTCCTAATATGTACGGGATGAACAGAATTTTAAAGGAAATTGGCTGGGCAGCGGTTGCTGTGGACGGTTTTATTCCGCCAGCTGCATTTATGGAATTTCAGGCCTTTAACGTACTGGTGATCGCCAGTGACATCAGACAACTCGAGCATATTGAATATACCCCCGCACCAGATATTATCCACGAAGGTGCCGGCCACGCTCCAATTATTGCCAATCCTGAATATGCTGAATACCTGAGGAGGTTTGGTGAAATTGGTTGTAAGGCAATTTCCAGTTCCCGGGATTATGAAATCTATGAAGCCATACGCCTGCTCAGTATCTTAAAAGAAGCTGAAGATACCCCCGAAGAGGAAATTAAAGCAGCTGAAGAAAAAGTGGATTTTCTACAGAACAACATAGAAACAACCAGTGAAATGGCGCAAATACGAAATTTGCACTGGTGGACGGTGGAATATGGTTTAATAGGCACGCCTGAAAATCCGAAAATTTACGGTGCCGGACTTTTATCTTCCATTGGAGAAAGCACCTGGTGCATGACCGATAAAGTAGCAAAACTGCCCTACACTATTGAAGCTGTTAAGCAGGATTTTGATATTACCAAACCTCAGCCCCAGCTTTATGTCACACCAGATTTTGCTCACCTAAGCCTGGTGCTGGAAGAATTTGCAAATTCTATGGCATTACGTAAAGGTGGACTGGAAGGTATTCAGAAGCTGATAGACTCTAAAAATATTGGAACCATTGAATTAAGTACCGGCTTACAAATATCTGGAGATTTTACTGATGTAATTGAAAAAGACGGGAAACCGGTTTACATTAAAACCAAAGGAAAAACGGCATTGTCTTACCGGGAAAAGGAACTGGTGGGTCATGGCACCGAAAATCATCCTGATGGTTTTGGTTCTCCTATTGGTAAACTAAAGGGGATTAATCTTGCTATTGAAGATATGAGTCCCCGTGATCTAAGGGCTTATGATATTTATGAAGGTGAAGATGTAAAACTGGAATTTGAAGGTGGCATTGTGGTAAAAGGAGAAATAATTACCGGCACCCGAAACCTGCAGGGAAAAATCATCCTTATCAGCTTTAAAAATTGCACTGTAACAAATGGAGAAAAGATTCTATTTAGACCGGAATGGGGAAGATTTGATATGGCTGTTGGAAAAGAAATAATATCGGCTTTTGCTGGACCAGCCGATAATTATTCATTTGATCTGATTACTCACAAAACTTCTTCCACAACCATAAAAAGTAAGAAGACGCCGGAGCGGGAAGAGTTGGAAAATCTTTACGAAGCGGTAAGGCATATACGAGAAGGAAAAAACACAAAATTTTCCCTGAATGCTGCTTTTGATATCCTGAAGAAACATCACCCAAAGGACTGGCTGCTTTCCGTAGAAATTTATGAGCTTGCTGTTTACAAAGATCAGAAACTTGCAAATGAAGTACTGGACCACCTGGAAAACCTTAAATCCAAAAGACCGAAAACTGCTCATTTAATTGAAGATGGAATACGCATGGTCAATGCACAGCTGGTAAGCTAATCTACATTTTGATTTCTTCCAGTTCTTCTGAATTCTGAATTGGATTTTCATTATAGGTTAGCTTCCATCCCATGGAACTGGTGAGAATGTATATTTTCTGAAGCTCGCTTATAAGCCGGTTTTTTGCATTTGATTTTAAATTGGAGTTTTCGACTTTCCTTCGGATGGACTTATTGATGCGCTCTTTTATTTTATTATAATCTGAAGCATCAAACTTATTTAGATAATCCTGGGTAACATCGTAATATTGAATATCCGGATTTATATTTATTTCTTCTTCAGGAATAGAGATAATATTCACAATTTTTTCATCTTCATTCACCTCAACCTGCAGCTTACTTAAATCATATGCTACGCTTACTTCCGCGTTTACAATAATTAGCGCTTTTTTGCGGGCAGAAAATATATCCAGATAAAACTTTTTTGAATCTTTATAGGAATAAACTTGTGAAAAAGTGCCTTCGGTTACTACCAGTTTTCCAACGTTGCGGATCTGTTCCTGTATTAATGAAGTATTTTCATGGAGCCTTTCACGCTCATTTTTTTGATTTTGATAGTATTTATATGCAAAGAAAAGAAGTAAAATTCCCAGGACTCCCAACAGGACTTTTTTCATATTATAATTTTGGAGTAAAATACAAAGAAAATTCCTTCAGGAGTAATAAATGTAAGAAACGCATTTATGTAAGGCTTCAAAGAGGAATTAGGTTCGTTTCATAAAGCACTAATGGGCGGCCCCACCCGTCCATTAGATTAACTTACTAAAATCTACCCCAACAAATTTTAGATTTACAAACCTCAATAGTTAGCAGTAAAGAATGCGCATTCTTTACTAAATGTATAACTTTCAGGATCTGCAATGTAAAAATACAGTTTATTTAAAATCCCAAATCAATTTGGAATTTAAATTAAGGTTATATCTACCTAAATGCTAGTTGAGTAACATGTTAAAACCTGATATGTGAAAACTGTGACCGCAGGTCATTAATCCTATCCTGAAGTTGTTTCTGGAATTTTTGATGAGCCCTGGATTTGCTGTTAAAAGAACGGTGTGAAAGGCTTTTCTGAATCTTCTCAACTTCCTTCATTGTTCCCTCAGCGTCAGAAGAAACCCATACTTCATAAAAATGATTCCAGATATATTCCACTGCAGTTTTATTAGGGTGAAGCATATCTTCCGCATAAAACCTGTAATCCCGTAATTCATCCATCATAATTTCATAACTGGGAAAATAAGAGAGGGTCCTGTTCCATTCCTCATTTTGGGAAAATTCGGCCAGGCACTGTTGCAATGCAGCTATAAGATTAGCCTTAGACCACTGATTATCTACAAATCCATCTTTTAGGTGCCTTACCGGCGAGATATTAAATATAACTGAGGCATTGGGATTAATCAGGTGAATAGAAGATAAAATCTGCAGCAGACTCTGCCTTATCTCATCTACCGTCATAAGCCGTTTTTCAAATTCCTGCTGTGGAACCTTATGGCAGTTGGCAACCGTTATACCAAGATCTTTATGATAATATCCCCACCCGGTTCCCAAAGTGATGACTATATGAGTAGCCGATTTCAGGAATTTATCTGAATTTCTTAAACCTGAATTCAGATCCTGCAGCAGATTTTTCTTATTACTGCTACTTAATTCAGAATGTGCTTCAAAACAATGCCATTGCTCGTTTTGCCTGAAAACATCCTCGTCTTTAAATTTATATTTGGAAACCAGGCGTTCCAGAAAATTTTCAATAGCCAATGGATGAAAAAATATACCGAAAGGATTACGGTAATTCTGAAATTTAAAATAATCCAGTTTTTCTCCAATGTTCCCGGTAAAACAGGAACCCAGCATAAAAATTTTAGAATGGTAATTTATTTTTGGCTGCTGTTCCTCTGCAGGTATTATTGTTCTGAATTTCATGTATTCTTTTGCTTTTGGATAAAGGCACCAAACATTGAACTTATGCGGCAAAAAAGTTTATTTCACAAAGTCTTTTGCCTTTTGCAGGGCTTCATTTAAGCCTGAAGGATTTTTTCCTCCGGCCGTGGCAAAGAAAGGCTGTCCGCCGCCGCCGCCCTGGATATATTTTCCGAGCTCCCGCACAACATTCCCGGCGTTTAAATCTTTTTCGGTAACCAGGTTTTTAGAAATATAGCAGGAAAGTAAAGCCTTGCCGTTCTGCTCGGTGCCGAAGACAAGAAAAAGGTTTTCCATTTCATTGTCAAGCTGAAAAGCCAAATCTTTTATTCCACTTGCATCCAGATCTACCAGTTTTGCCAAAAAGTTAATGCCATTTATTTCTTTGACTTCATTTTTAAGGTCAGATTTTAAAGCTTTTGCCTTATCCTTCAGCAGACTTTCCACCTGCCTTTTTAATTCTGAATTTTCCTCTTGGATGCTGCTTATGGATTTCACAGGATCCTTTGAGTTCTTCAGAAGTAATTTTACCTCCTGCAAAGTTTTGTCCTGATTGGCAAAATAGTCTTTTACGGCATCTCCGGTTATGGCTTCAATTCTTCTAATTCCTGAAGCCACAGCGCTTTCTCCAACAATTTTAAAATACCAGATATGTGAAGTTTTCTGCACGTGGGTTCCACCGCAAAGCTCCATGGAATCGCCAAAGCGAATGGCCCTTACCGAATCTCCATATTTCTCCCCAAATAATGCTATAGCACCCTGATCTATAGCTTCCTGGTATACCAGGTCACGCTGCTCTAAAAGTTCATGATTTTCCTTTATTCTTGTATTCACAAAAGCTTCCACTTCTTCCAGCTTTTCTTTAGAAACTTTACTGAAATGGGAAAAATCAAACCTCAAGTAGCCGCTTTGCACCATAGAGCCTTTTTGCTCCACATGTTCACCCAGGATATTTCTAAGTGCCTGGTGCAGCAAATGGGTGGCGGTATGGTTGGCCGCCGTGCGGGCACGCTGTTCTGCATCTACAATTGCTGTAAAACCAGCTTGGGGATCTTCAGGCAGCGTTTTGGCAAAATGGATGATCTGGTTATTTTCCTTTTTAGTATTGATGATGTAGGTAACATTTCCGTTGGCTGCTTCCAGGTAACCTTTATCGCCTACCTGCCCCCCGCCTTCAGGATAAAACGGTGTTTTATTCAGCACGATCTGGAATAGCTCTCCCTGCTTTTTGGTTTCCACTTTACGATATTTGGCAATTTTAACTTCGGCTTCCAAATGGTCATAACCTACAAAAGATTCTTTTTCAATGTCATTCAGCTCTACCCAATCCCCGGCGGTAATTTGTGTAGCTGCGCGGGAACGGTCTTTTTGCTTTTTCAGCTCTGCTTCAAATTCCTCTTCATTAAGATCATAACCGCGCTCTCTTAGAATTAGCGCTGTCAAATCTATAGGAAAACCATAAGTGTCATAAAGCTCAAACGCCTTCTTTCCTGAAATCTTTTTTCCTTCAGCCTCTTCAATAATATTTTCCAGCAGCACCAGTCCCTGGTCTAAAGTTCTCAGGAAAGAATGTTCTTCTTCCTTGATCACATTTTCGCACAGCTGTTTCTGAGATTTCAGTTCAGGAAAGGCATCGCCCATTTGCCGGCTTAAAGTATCCACGAGCTTGTAGATAAATGGTTCTTTGGTATCAAGAAAAGTAAATCCGTAGCGAATCGCCCTTCTTAAAATCCTTCTTATCACGTACCCGGCGCCGGTATTGCTCGGCAATTGCCCGTCTGCAATAGAAAAAGTTACTGCCCGCACATGATCTGCAATTACACGAATGGCAATATTTGTTTTTTCTGAAGTACCGTATTTACTGTTGGTTACCGCTTCAATTTCATGGATTAACGGTGTAAAAACATCGGTTTCATAATTGGACTGTTTCCCTTGCAAGACCATACAAAGGCGCTCAAAGCCCATCCCTGTGTCTATATGTTTTGCAGGCAAATCTTCCAGGGAACCATCAGCTTTGCGATTATATTGCATAAAAACCAGGTTCCAGATTTCCACCACCTGCGGATGGTCTGCGTTAACCAGGTCGCGGCCGGGTTTTTCAGCTTTTTCTGCTTCAGAACGAATATCGATATGAATTTCTGAACAGGGTCCGCAAGGCCCCTGATCTCCCATTTCCCAAAAATTGTCTTTTTTATTGCCGTAGATGATTCTTTCTTCAGGAACAATAGCTTTCCAAAGTTCCAGTGCCTCGGTATCCAGCTCCAGCTTATCAGTAACTTTACTTCCCTCAAAAACCGATACATAGAGATTTTCAGGATTTATTTTATAAACCTTTGTTAGCAACTCCCAGGCCCAATGAATGGCTTCTTTTTTGAAATAATCACCAAAGCTCCAGTTCCCAAGCATCTCAAACATGGTATGGTGGTAGGTATCATGGCCCACCTCTTCCAGGTCATTATGTTTCCCGCTAACCCGCAAACATTTTTGAGTATCGGTAACACGGGAGTTTTTAGGTTTGGAATTTCCCAAAAAGAATTCTTTAAACTGATTCATCCCGGCATTGGTAAACATCAACGTTGGATCATCTTTAATAACCATGGGTGCCGATGGCACTACGGAATGTTCTTTGCTTTTAAAAAATTCGAGAAACTGGTTTCGGATATCCTGCGATTTCATGAAGCTTTTCTGTTCTGATTTTACAAAATTATGACGGCGATAAAACAATTGTTATATTTGTTCGTTTACCGTTTAAATTTGCACAGTAATTGTGCAGTATTGAATGGCAAAAATAGCATAAATTTAACTCATGTCGAAGGTTAAATATTTTTACGATAGCGAGACCCTTTCCTATAAAAAAATCGAGCGCCGCAAAGGCCGGAAATTAGGAATTATCCTGTTGAGTATCCTTAGTTCATTCCTGGCTGGTTTTATCCTGCTGGTAATTTACCTGAACATTCCCCAGATTGAAACCCCGCAGGAAAAGGCGCTAAAAAGAGAATTGCAAAACATGAAACTGCAATACGGGCTACTGAACAAGAAGATGGACCAGATCCAGGACGTTTTAGCTAATGTGGAAGACCGGGACAACAACATTTACAGACTTTATTTTGAAGCGAACCCTATTCCCGAAGAGCAAAGAAAAGCAGGTTTTGGAGGGATAAACAGGTATAAAGACCTGGAGGGTTTTGATAATTCCAAACTCATTATCCAAACCAGCAAACGTATGGACATACTTACCAAGCAGCTGGTGGTACAGTCTAAATCTTTAGATGAAATTGCGGAACTGGCAAAAGAAAAAGAAAGTTTACTGGCGGCAATTCCTGCTATTCAACCGGTAAAAAATGAAGATTTAAAGAAAATTGCCTCCGGATACGGCTGGAGAACCGATCCTTTTACCAAAGTGAAAAAATTTCATTACGGCATGGATTTCAGTGCTCCCCGGGGGACTCCTGTCTACGCCACGGGCGACGGCCGGATAAAAAGAGCAGATAACCGCTCAACCGGGTATGGAAACCATATTAGAATAGACCATGGCTATGGCTATACCAGCCTTTATGGACATCTTTACAAATATAATGTAAGACCAGGCCAAAGGGTGAAGCGCGGGGATGTAATTGGATTTGTGGGAAGCACAGGCCGTTCTGAAGCGCCACACCTGCACTACGAAATCTTTAAAGATGACGACAGGATAAATCCTATAAATTTTTACTACGGCAACCTTTCTCCTGAAGAGTTTGATCAAATTCTGGAAAAAGCACAACAAGAAAATCAATCTCTGGATTAATGCACATCAATCTTCCTGAAAAACGCTATTACAGCATTGGCGAAGTTGCCGAAGCTTTCAAGGTTAATACCTCCTTAATTAGGTTTTGGGAGAAGGAGTTTGACGTGATCAAACCTAAAAAAAATGCCAAAGGCAATAGGAAATTTACCCAGGAAGATATTAAAAATCTCGAGCTCATATTCCATCTGGTAAAAGAGCGTGGATTTACCCTTGAAGGTGCCAAGATTCATCTTAAAGAAGAAAAGCAGGAAACCCTTAACAATTTTGAAATTATTCGTAAGTTAGAGCGAATAAAAGCGACCTTAACAAACATCAAAAATCAGTTATAATTATGAAGAAATGGCTTATCCCCACAGTTATTATTGTTGTTGTGGCAATTATAATTTACAGCCTTACTGCAGGTGTTAACAATACCGCCGTGGAACTTGAAGAAGGCGTTAAGCAAACCTGGGCCAATGTAGAAACTTCTTATCAGAGAAGAAGTGATCTTATTCCAAATCTTGTGAATACCGTTAAAGGGGCAGCCGACTTTGAGCGGGGTGCTTTAACAGATGTTATTGAAGCCCGCGCCAAAGCAACTTCGGTAAACGTTAACGCCGATGACCTGGACCCGCAACAAATTCAGCAATTTCAACAGGCACAAGGCGGGGTAAGCTCAGCTCTTTCCAGGCTTTTGGTAACCGTGGAAAGATATCCTCAATTGCGGGCCAATCAGAATTTTCAGCAATTACAATCACAATTAGAGGGAACGGAAAATCGTATAAGTGTCGCCAGAACCCGATATAATGAATCGGTTAGAGAATATAATACTTACATTCGTAAATTCCCAAACAACATTTTTACAGGGATGTTCGGGTTTGAGAGAAAACCGCCTTTTGCAGCAGAAGCCGGAGCAGAAAACGCCCCTGAAGTAGAATTTTAATAACGAGATATGAGTAAACCTGAAGAATTTCTAACTAAAACTGAAGAGGAAGAAATTGTAGAAGCAATCCGTACTTCCGAGAAGAATACTTCGGGAGAAATCCGGGTGCATCTTGAGAAATCCACCGGTGGCAAAGATATTTTTGATCGTGCCATGGAGGTTTTTCACATGCTCAAGATGGATAACACCAAACAGGACAATGGTGTACTTATATATGTTGCCGTAGAAGATCGCAATTTTGTGATTTATGGTGACAAGGGTATAAATGATGTGGTTGAAAATGATTTCTGGGAAAGTACCAAAGACGCTATTGTAGCGCAATTTAAACAAGGAAAGTTTAAGCAGGGGCTGGTTGACGGTGTTTTAAAAGCCGGAAAAGAATTGCAAAAACACTTCCCCTGGAAAGAAAATGATGTAAACGAACTTTCTGATAAAATCTCTAAAGGATAGATGCTTATACTTTCTAAAAAGCTTAACCTAACACTATTATTTCTTTTTGCCTTTACCGGTATTCTTCTTGCGCAACGGGATATCCCGCCAAAGCCTTCAGAAGAAACCAGCGTCTATGACGAAGCAGATATGTTATCTTCTTCTGATGAACAAAGGTTGGAGCAGAAACTTGTTAATTATGCCGATACCACTTCCACACAAATTGTTGTGGCGACTATTCAATCCCTTAACGGGGAATATGCCGGCACTTACGCTGCGCACTGGGCACAGGAATGGGGAATTGGGCAAAGCAAAAATGATAATGGCTTATTGATTCTTCTAGCTGAAGATGATCGTAAAGTCTGGATCACTACCGGATATGGTCTGGAAGAATATCTTACCGATGCCAATACTAAAGATATTATTGAAAATATTATCCTGCCGGAATTTAGACAAAATGATTATTACGCAGGCCTAAATAAGGGAACCAACGCAGTATTTGAAGTACTTAGCGGTACTTTTGAAGGCACACCAAACCGTGGAAACAATTCTCAGGGAACTCCTATCAGAACAATTATTTTCTTTATTGTATTTATCGTTATTCTGGTAGCCCTGAGCAAGAAAAGAGGTGGCGGGAGAAACGGCGGCCGCAGAAGCGGCAGAAGCACCCTTTTTGATGCAGTTATTCTAAGTTCACTGGGCCGCGGCACCTTTGGTGGTGGCGGTGGCTTTGGCAGCGGCGGAGGTGGCGGCTTTGGAGGAGGCGGTGGCTTTGGCGGCGGAGGCTTTGGCGGCGGAGGCTTTGGCGGAGGCGGCGCTGGCGGAAGCTGGTAGTTCAATTGACCATTGGAAATGAAGAATGTTCAATGGAATCAAGAGACAAGGATCCGAGAATCAAGAAATCACGAACAATTTTTAACAGGAAAACCTAAGTCTAAAACAGTCAACTGCAATTGGAAAAGGCGATATAAAATAAAAAATAAGGATCAGGAAATTGAATTCAACTGCCTGAAAGAGAATCAACTATAATCACAACAGCCAAAAACGATAAATGGAAGATTATCCTTTTTAAACAGACAGGAGACCGGATCTTTATCTGCAGCAGATCATCCGATAAATTGTTAGTATCCCACAACTGATAGCAATTCTTAAAGATTACCTCCTTCCTCCCGGCGCCCCTCTTCCCGGGCCGGAATTTCCTCCAAAATTGCTGATTTTATAAGTAAAGCTAAGCATGGCATACCTGGTAAGGATAAGGCTGCTCACATCTTGTATATAATCA
Source organism: Autumnicola musiva (assembly GCF_031846585.1). Taxonomy (NCBI): domain Bacteria; kingdom Pseudomonadati; phylum Bacteroidota; class Flavobacteriia; order Flavobacteriales; family Flavobacteriaceae; genus Autumnicola; species Autumnicola musiva. The sequence continues at coordinate 185,402 of NZ_JAVRHK010000002.1, read as the reverse complement.
TCTCCTATTATCCTTCTGGTATCAATATTCTGATCCAGGAGATCATAAACTTTGACCTTAATAATTGCATTGTCATCCAGGAACTCATAACCGAGGCTCATATTCCATAAAATAGAGGTGTTATCAAACCCGGGGGAGACATTTCCGGAGTAATTATAAGAAATATCATTTCCGAAAACCACATTTTCAGGCCAGTAGGTAGTAGTTTCGAAACCTATCCGGTGATTGAGAAAATCTTCATTCCGGTCTGGATTAGCACCATATTCAGTTTTATTAAATGTAAGCTCGTAGTTAGGCTCTATATTGAGTAATTCTTCTATCTCATAACTTAAACGTACCCTGGGGCTGACACTGTAACGTTCCGAATTAAATTTTACAGCATTTGTAAACCCAACATTTTTGCTGTAATTCCCACTAACCCCAACATTGTACCTGAACGTTCTGGCTTCTTTTTTATATTGCTTGTTATAGAAAACTCCCATGTTGGCCCCCATGGCTCCGTCTACATTAGTAAAAGTAGTGGTCCTTACAAGATCTTCATCTACCGTAGTTACCGAAACAACATTGTTATTGGTAAAGTCAAAATTCAACCAGCTAAAAACTCCGCTACGTGTAGCAAAGTCAAAATTACGGTAATCTATGTTAATACTTTGGCGGTATGTAGGCTCCAGTTCCGGGTTACCCACCACAATATTTAATGGATTCGTCCTGTCAACAACAGGTTGCAACTGTTGGATGGAAGGAATATCTACATCGGTATCATATCGGATGGAAAAACTTTTGGAACGTTCAATCTCATAACGTACCCTTGCTTCCAGAAATAAGTTATTATAAGTATTATCAAATGAAGTTTTCTCCAGATAATTACTATTTTCCAGACTTGTATTTAACAGGCCCACTTCAGTATTAACCCGCCATACATCCCCTTCATAATTTAATCCAACATTAGGAGTATGTCTCCTGCTGGTCACCTCAAAGTCACTACTTAAAAGTTCGTTTAGCTGATCAAAACTTTCATCGGCATCATCACCTTCATAAACGTACCTTTTATTAGTGGAATTCTCATAATCGAAGTCGTAGGAAATATCCAGAAAGAATTGATCGGCCAGAACACTTCTTTTACTCACCTCAAAAGAATAGCTGTTTTGTTTTGCATCTTCATCTATATATTGATCCTGAATCTCAGTCACAGCTTCCCCATTTTCATAAAACATACTTTCAGAATAGTAAAAATTGTCATTTTCCCGGCGGTTATGGTCATTGGAAAATTCTAACTGTAAGTAGGAACCACGGCTACCAAAACGTTTTATAAAATCTATGTCATTACTAAAATCCACATTATTAAACTCTTCATTATCTGAGGTTTCTGTACTGTTAATAAGATCCTGATTCTCATCCAGAGATTCCGCTATCCTGCTGCGATTGTTCTGCCCCGTGTTAATATTCATTCGCGGCTGGACTGAAAGCCTGGTAAGTGTGTCAAATTCAATTTCAAAGCCTATATTGGCATTATGCTCGTCATTTAGTACATTGCTGCTCTGCTCTGAATTAGTGAAATAACGGGAATCGGGAAGAATGTTTTCCCGGGCCACTACGGTACGGGTCTCTGTATCTCCTCTTTCAAATAAATAATCTGCAGATAGTTCAATTTCCTTTTCTTCCTTCCATTTGTTTACAAAATTTAATGCGGCAGTTTCTGCTTTTGTGATTCCTCCACCTCCGCCACCAAAGATATTTCTTCCGGCAGTCCTACCCATCATACCAAAAACCTCATCATAGCTAAAACCTGATGTATTGATGTTATTGGAAGCTCCAAGAACGGTTAAACGGAGATCATCTTTATAATAATTACCTATGCCGCTCAATTCGTAACGATCATCTGTTCCTCCGCCGGCAGTTGCCCTGGCAAAGTAGCCTTGATTCTTATCTTCTTTAATGGTGATATTTACAGTTTTATTATCGGGATCTCCAGCTTTCCCGGTGAATTCTTCAGATTTAGTTTTAGTATTAACCACCTGAATTTTACTAATAATTTCCTTCGGAAGGTTTTTTGTAGCAATCTTAGGATCATTTCCGAAGAATTCTTCTCCGTTTACAAGTATCCGCGACACTGGCTTACCATTCACGGTGATATTTCCTTCATTATCCACTTCCACCCCCGGAAGTTTCTTCATTAATTCTTCCAGATTTGCATCCTGGCGGGTGGTAAATGAATCTGCATTAAATTCTAGTGTATCCCTTTTAACGCTAATAGGAGGACTGGTAGCGGTAATCATTACCTCATCCAGTTCATTATCCTGGATTTCCATATTAATTTGCGGCAGCTCAAGGTTTCCTGATTGAAGTTCCAGCGATTGACGGTAAGGTTGATAACCAGCAAAAGATATTATAAGATTGGTTCTGGTAGCACCCGATGTTCTTCCGGTAAGTTGGAAACCTCCGTCTTTTTCTGAAATGGTATAGGTAACAAGACTGCTATCTGCTGCTTTTTCGAGATATACAGTAGCTGCCTCCAAAGGTTGTCCTTCTTCATCTACTACTTTTCCTGTAACTTCAAATTGTTGGGAGAATGCAAAACCTGATACAAAAATCAGGGCGAGACTAAGATAAAATTTCATTTAACTGATGGTTGATTAACGAATTCGGGAAGTTTTCGGTATTCCCGGTATCCTTATGACTAATCAAAACCTTAAAAGTTTAAAGAAAAGTTATTTTTTTCTGAAATAAATTGTAATTGGCACTCCTTTTAAATCAAATTCCTTACGAAGTTTATTCTCTATAAAGCGTTTATAAGGATCTCTTACGTACTGTGGCAGGTTACAAAAAAAAGCAAATTGCGGCTGTGGAGTTGGTAATTGGGTACAGAATTTAATTTTTACATATTTGCCCTTGTAAGCCGGTGGCGGATTATTTTCAATTATTGGTAACATTATATCATTGAGTTCCCGTGTTTTTATCTTTTGACTCCTATTTTCAAAAACTTTTACCGCAGTTTCAATAGCTTTAAAAACCCTCTGCTTTGTAAGCACCGAAATAAACACTATCGGTACATCTGTAAAAGGTTCAATTTCTCTCCTGATGTGAGCCTCGTATTCTTTAAGCGTATTGGTCTCTTTTTCCATAAGATCCCATTTATTCACTAAGATTACTATTCCTTTCCGGTTACGGTGTGCCAGCCAGAAAATATTCTGCACCTGCCCGTCAAATCCCCGCTGCGCATCCAAAACCACCAGGCAAACATCACAATTCTCTATTGCCCTTACTGAACGCATTACGGAATAAAATTCCAGGTCTTCCTTTACCTTCGATTTTCTACGAATTCCGGCTGTATCAACCAGGTTAAATTCAAACCCAAACCTGTTATAGCGGGTGTCTATAGAATCCCTTGTAGTTCCGGCAACATCAGTAACTATATACCTTTCCTCCCCAATAAGAGCATTAATAAAAGAAGATTTTCCGGCATTTGGCCTTCCCACTACGGCAAACCTTGGCAGTTCATTTTCTTCTTCAGCTTCAGTTTCAGGCAGGGCAGCTACAAGAGCATCAAGCAAATCTCCCGTCCCGCTCCCATTAGTACTTGCTATAGGAAAATATTCCCCCAGGCCCAGATTGTAGAATTCCACGGCATTAGCCAGACGCTTATTATTATCAACTTTATTTACCGCCAAAAATACCGGTTTTTCCACCTTTCGCAGAAGAGAGGCAACATCATCATCCATAGGAGTTATCCCGGTTTCCACATCTACCATAAAGATAATGGCATCGGCCTCATCTATGGCCAATTCTACCTGCCGGTCTATTTCATCTTCAAAAACATCTTCACTCCCTTTGGCATAGCCACCGGTATCGATGAGGGAAAAATTTCGCCCGTTCCAGTCGGATTTACCATAGTGGCGGTCACGCGTAACTCCGCTCACAGCATCTACAATAGCTTCCCTGCGCTGGATTAACCGATTAAAAAAAGTAGACTTTCCTACGTTAGGCCTTCCCACAATGGCTACAATATTACCCATATCAATTATTTTAAAATGGCAAAATTAAGGGTTTTAAAACAATCCTGCCTCAAAAAAAAATTATCTAATTTAAAATCATTATCGGCCGGTTAAAAATTAAAACCGCTTTGCTGCAAGAAATACGAATAAAGATTTGATCCAAACAAACTGATGATCATCAATATTTTTGAGTTATCCATCTGAAAAAGTTTAAAAGAATATCAAAAGCAGACTCAGAAATACAGCACAACTTCAAATAATCATCTTCAGGAAACTTTTTGATGCTATGTAAAGTTATAAGTGTTTAATAAAAGCCTACACCTAATCTTTGCTATAGCCGAATCTTTTTAACTGACTGCTGTTACTACGCCAGTTCTTGTTCACTTTTACATAAAGCTCAACATGTACCTGCTTTCCAAAGAATTTTTCCAGGTCTTTACGTGCCTCCACGCCCACTCTTTTTAAAGCAGAACCTTTATGCCCAATAATAATTCCTTTTTGAGTTTCCCGCTCCACCATGATCACACTGCGCATCCTGATAATCTCTTCTTCTTCAAAAAATTCCTGGGTGTCGATTTCTACACTGTAAGGGATTTCCTTTTTGTAATGCATCAGGATTTTTTCCCTGATGATCTCGTTTACAAAAAAACGTTCCGGCTTATCTGTAAGTGCATCCTTTGGATAAAATGAAGGACCTTCTGGCAGTAGTTCTATAATACGGCTGAATACTTCGGAAACATTAAAGCCCTGTAATGCTGATATTGGATATATTTCAGCATTGGGTACTTTTTCCTTCCACAATTGCACCTGTTCTTCCAGCTGCTCCTGATTGGAAGTATCTATTTTGTTCAGCAGCAATAGAACAGGAATTTCAGCATGAATAATTTTATTGAAGAATGCCTCATCTTTAAGAGCCTGCTCTCCAATTTCCACCATATAGACAAGTACATCGGCATCTTCAAAAGCAGATTTTACAAAATCCATCATCGATTGCTGCAGTTGGTACGCAGGTTTGATAATTCCGGGAGTATCGCTCAAAATCACCTGAAAGTCTTCTCCATTAACAATTCCCAGAATCCGGTGACGGGTAGTTTGCGCCTTGGAAGTAATAATGGATAGCCTTTCCCCTACAAATGCATTCATCAGGGTGGATTTACCCACATTTGGATTCCCGATGATATTTACAAAACCGGCTTTATGTGCCATAACTGAAATTTTCTACAAAGGTATTTTATTTAATTCCGCCTTCCTAACATTTTTAATCTTCAAAACTTACGGTTAATTACAGTTTCCGTAAATTTAAAAAATCTTAAGCTAATTGATTATCAAACCATTAAAGCAGACCTCAGTTTTTCGTTAATGTGCTAAAAATAAACAGGTAACTGCGCCGGGGCTTTGCTATTAAATAAAATTATCTAATTTTGCCGGCTCTTATGAAAAACAGAAGAACTTTAATATCATCTCCTGTTACTCCGCCATAAAAACCGGAACTCAACCGCCTATCCTTCAATTTCAGAATTTTAGTTGAAAGAAATTTTTCTTTTACACCACCATTTTAAATAGTTCATTATGACAAAGATTTTTAATCTTTTCGATTTTAAACAAAAAGTAGATTATAAGACAGAAATTCTCGCCGGATTAACCGTTGCCCTGGCACTTATTCCTGAAGCTGTTGCCTTTGCCTTTATTGCCGGGCTCTCCCCACTTACAGGTTTATATGCGGCTTTTGTAATGGGATTGATAACTTCAATTTTAGGAGGCCGCCCCGGGATGATTTCCGGTGCTACAGGAGCAGTGGCAGTAGTTATTGTTGGACTTTCTGTTACTCATGGTCCCGAATATATTTTCGCAACCGTTATCCTGGCAGGAATGATTCAAATTCTGGCGGGGGTGCTTCGTCTTGGTAAACTTATTCGGCTTGTCCCACATTCCGTGATTTTTGGTTTTGTAAATGGGTTAGCCATTATTATTTTTATGTCACAGCTGGCCCAGTTTAAAACGCTTAATGCTGCCGGAGAAATGGTATGGATGACGGGCCCGCCGCTTTGGACATTCCTGGGTCTTGTATTAACCGCAATGGTTATTATTTGGGGACTGCCGAAGCTTACCAAGGTATTTCCTTCTTCCTTAGCGGCAATTTTAGTAGTCTTTGGAATTGTAGTGGCTTTAGGCGTAGATACTAAAAGCGTGGGAGATATGGCTTCGATAAGCGGTGGTTTTCCTCCTTTTCACCTTCCCGAAGTTCCATTTTCCTGGGATACGCTTCAACTTATATTCCCTTATGCCGCCATTATGGCCGGAGTGGGTTTAATTGAAAGCCTATTAACGCTTAATATTATAGATGAAATCACCGAAACCCGTGGCCGTGGCAATAAAGAATGTGTGGCCCAGGGCACGGCAAATATGCTTTCAGGGCTTTTTTCCGGGATGGGAGGTTGCGCCATGCTTGGCCAAAGCCTTATCAACGTTTCTTCAGGAGCCAGGGCAAGATTATCTGGTATTGTGGCTGCGGTAATGCTGCTGGTTTTTATCATGTTTGGCGCCGATCTTATCGAAAAACTTCCTATGGCCGCGCTTACCGGAGTAATGATTATGGTAGCCGTAGGAACTTTTGAATGGGCCAGTTTAAAGACCTTCAGGAGAATGCCAAAATCTGATGTTTTGGTGATGGTCCTGGTAACGCTGGTAACTATCTTCCTTCACAACCTGGCATTGGCTGTGTTAGTCGGCGTAATCATTTCAGCACTGGTATTTGCCTGGGACAATGCAAAACGTATTCGTGCCAGAAAGCGTGTAGATGAAAACGGTGTAAAACATTATGAAATTTACGGTCCGCTTTTCTTCGGATCTGTGGCCGCCTTCAATGAAAAATTTGATATTCTTAATGACCCTAAAGAGGTAATTATCGATTTTTCTGAAAGCAGGATTGTAGATATGTCTGGGATAGAAGCTGTAAATAAGTTAACTGAAAGATATCTGAAGCAAGGCAAAAAACTGCATCTAAGGCATCTGAGTGAAGATTGCCGACAACTTCTGGAAAATGCAGATGCCATCATTGAAGTAAACGTATTAGAAGATCCACACTACAAAGTTGCAGTAGATAAATTGTAAATTTTAGAGCGGGTGATTAAATTGCCATAATCCATAGTTGTCACCTCGAGCGGAGTCAGAAGTCTCCTTTGAAGTTCCCGATTTCGCTCGAATGACCAACTATTTTTTGAGCAAACCGAATTTTCTACAAATACAGAAAGCTCAGGGTTTTCAAACTTCAGGCTTCCATCCATTCGCATATTCCCTGCCCCAAAACTTCATGGCATCACGGTTATACATGCGGCCTGTATTTTCATCAATTTCAAAACCTTTTCCTATACGGGAAGCAATATTTGCATAATGGACCATGGCCATGCTTACATTGGCATCATCAATAGGCGCATTGAGTTTTTCCTTGCCGCGAACGGCATCAAAAAAATTCATCATATGGGTAGTAGACATATCTCCACCGCCACCAAGGGCAGTACCGGCTTCATTAGATGCAGAGTTTCTTTCGCGCACTACATTGCCGCTCCTGTCTGTTAAAACATATTTTTCGCGATCAATAAAAACAGTGCCGTTACTTCCGTAAATTATGGTGCCCCGGCCTCCGCCGTAGGTATCATATCCATTACGGCTCTTGCCATCCCATTGAATTACTTTTTCTTCAGGAAAATTAAAAGTGGCTTCCATAGTATCGTACATTTCCCATCCATCTTCTAAAAAATGCCTTTTTGCGGCCTCTGTTCTTGCATAATTAGGAAAATCTACCTGCAGCGCCCACCGGGCAATATCCAGCTCATGTGTTGCATTATTGCCTGTCTCTGCAGTTCCATAATTCCAGCCATACCAGTGCCAGTTATAATCCCATGTTTCAGAAGTATATTCCCTCCTTGGCGCAGGTCCCTGCCATAATTCCCAATCCAGACCTGCGGGAACAGGTGCTTTTTGCTGAACCGGAACTTCTCCCCGGCTATTGGTATAAAAGGCAACTGCTTTATAAGGCCGGCCAATAATTCCATTATGGATTTCATTTATTATTTCTATGGTATGCGTAGAGGACCGCTGCTGATTTCCCATCTGGACCACACGCTTATATTTATCTGCAGCTTTCACCAGCATTTCGTTTTCCTCCATATTATGGCTGCTGGGCTTTTCCACATATACATGCTTGCCGGCTTTTATAGCCATAATCGAGCCGGGGGTATGCCAATGATCCGGAGTGGCATTAATTAAGATATCAACATCGGGATTATCTATAACTTTTCTAATATCATTTTCTAGTTTGGGAGTATAATCAATTACCTCTTTAAAATTCTGTAGTGCTTTTATACGCTGGCTTTCCATCACATCACACAGGTAAGCAAGTTCTACATTGCTTTCATTCCTGGCAATGGGATCGTAATATGCGCCCAAACGGCGCCCAAGTCCTGCAATACCCACTCTTAATCTTTCATTCGCACCAATTATGCGGCGATAGCTTTGTGCAGACATATTCATTGCAGAACCGGCAACAGTTAATCCTACCCCTCCAAGACCTGCTTTTTTAATAAAATTTCTTCTTGTTGTCATCTTTGGAATTTACAGCGATTTGATTTTAATATTTCTGAAAGCAACGCGATTTCCATGATCCTGAAGCAGAATGTGTCCTTCTTCAGCTTCCCCGAAGTTTGGCCATTTATCATATTTACTTTCGGATACCAGTTTTCTGTAATTCTCGCTTTTTCTTTCATATTCCAGCACCTTTACACCATTAAGCCAGTGCTCTACATGGTTATCTTTGGAAACAATACGTGCAGTATTCCATTCCCCAACAGGATTTATAGGTTTATCCGGGCTTGCTTCAATAAGATCATAAAGGGAAGCAACAGTTCGGCTGCCTTCATGGTTTCCCAACTTTGCATCAGGATGGCGCTCATCATCAAGTATCTGATATTCCAGCCCAATAGAAGAGCCCGGGCCTTTATTAATATCAGTATCCACATAATATTTTATCCCACTGTTGGCACCTTCAGTGATTTTAAAATCTGCCTTCAATTCAAAATCGCCGTAAACTTCTTTGGTCACAATATCTCCTCCCGCAGCAGACTCCTCTCCTCCGGAAGCCAGAACAACCAGGTTACCGTCTTCTATTTCCCAGCCCTGCTCAGGGAATTCATCCAATCTCGCACCTCTCCATCCTGAAGTGGTTTCTCCATCCCAAAGCATCTCCCAGCCATTATTCCTTTCATCCATGGTAAGATTGTTCCTTGTGACCACAGGTTCCAGGGGAGTATCTTTCGAATATTTTGAAAGACTGTCGGTTAAAATCCTGATGTTTTTCCACATCACTTCTTTTCCCTCTTCCTCTTCATCTCCAATGCTGTGCACCTGAAGTGCAATAAAACCTTCGCCGGTTTCATCATCGATAAGATGAGAAGCAGGCACTTCGTTTATCCAGGTCTTTATGGTATCGCCTATTGCTTCTACACGATAGGTATTCCATTCATTTTGATTAAAAGCTTGCTGGGCCTCAGGATTATTTTCCAATGTATTTAACCAGCCGCGCCTGGCTTCATCATAAATTCCTGCACTGTAAGCACGTGGTGAGGGATCTATTTCTATTTGATAGCCATGTACGCGCCCATTTTGATAATAGGGAAAACTATTGCTTCTAATTTGGATGCCGGAATTCATGGTAGAATCTACTTTAAAATCCACTTCCATGATAAAGTCATCGTACATCTTATTTGTTGTAAGGAAAGTATTTGGAGTATTTCTAACCGTGGAACCCACGATGGCTCCGTCCTTCACCTCATAATTGGCTTCACCTCCTTTTTTGGTCCAGCCCTCCAGGCCTTCCCCGTCAAAAAGATTTACCCAGGGAGTATCGTCCTCTTTTTCTTCTCCACAACTAAAAATAAATAATGTGATAATAAACAGGCTTGTATAAGCCAACAAACCTTTAGCTTTTGAAATCATTTGTTCCATTTTCAATAAAAATATATATGTTTTACTAACTGAAAACCAAAAGATACATTAATTTTTTAAAATGTCAAGAACACCGGGAGAGCCGGAGGTGTGAATTGAAAAATAATTGAAGATTAAGGCAAACATTTGTTTTACTTTAAACCACCATCATTTACTTCAATCCAATAACCATCGGGATCCTGAAGATAAATCTGTTTCACGCCATCTGGCCTGGTATTGGTGGTGCCGGCTTCTCCTGCCCAGTTCTCAAAATGAATATCTCTGGATTTCAGAAAATTCATAAACTTCTTCAAATTGGTGGTATTCAGGGCAAAATGTACCCCTTTGTTCTTATCAACCTCTTCTTTTCCTTCAATAAGATGAATCTGCACCTTGTTATCCAGCTGAAACCACGTGATATGCTTTGGAAGCCCACCATTCGGGATCTCCCTCAGCTGAAGTATTTCTGAATAAAATTCCGTTGAAATATCCAGGTTTTTAACAATTATAGCATCATGGTCCTTTTTTAACTTGAATTTCTTATCATTCATAAATTTGATCTGGTATTAATTGAACATTTCTTTAAAGATAGAAAATGATAAGCCCGTCAGGGAAATTTCAGTTATTTAAAACCTCAAAAGACATTAGTAAATCCTTAATAGGCATAACTACCTATTAAAAAATATTATTCCTACTTTTATGAGAAAGAAAAAATATGGCTGTAGACGTTGATAAAGAAAGAGAATTCAGGGATACCGTTTCTGTTGAAAATAAAGCCTTAAGATTAAATCTTAATGAAAATATATATGGCACTTTTGCTGAAATTGGTGCAGGCCAGGAAACAGTAAGGAACTTCTTCCGGGCCAAAAATCCTTCCGGCACCATTGCAAAAACCCTAAGTGCCTATGATAAAGATTTTAGCGATGCCATTTACGGGATTGGAGAGAATAAAAGGTATGTTACTGAAGCAAGATTAAAAAACATGCTTGCTTATGAAACGGGATTAATAGAGCAACGTATTACCCGTAATCGCCATCCGAACAAACTCTTTTTTAGCTATGCCAATACCGTGGCAACCATAGATTTCGCCAAAAAATATAAAGGCCACGGTTGGTTAGGTATCAGATTCCAGACCAAACCAAAAGAGGATTATAGTGAAATTATAATCCATGTACAGCTTCATGAAAATAATGCAGCCAAACAACAGATAAGCCTTGGTATATTAGGGGTAAATCTTATTTATGGGGCATATTATTTTCATGATGACCCCGTGCACCTGGTTAACCGGTTGTATGACCACCTGAACTCCCATAAAATTGAAATCGATATGATCAATTTTACGGGACCTGCTTTTAAAGATGTGGATAATCGCCTTATGAGCCTTCATCTGGTAAAAACCGGAAAAACGGATGCTGTAATGTTTGCCCCGGATGGCAACAATGTACTGCCGGCAGATTTACTCTATAAAAAGAATATCCTTACACTTAGGGGAAGTTTCAGGCCTGTTACAAAGGTAAACCTCAACATGTTTGAGCAATCCCTGGAACTATTCAAAAAAGAAAATAAAGTAGATGAAGAGCGGATTCTGGCAATTTTTGAGATCACCCTTTTCAACCTTAAAAATGAGGGCGAAATAGATGAAAAAGATTTCCTGGATCGTGCAGATTTACTCTGCTCCCTGGGACAGACGGTAATGATTTCCAATTTTCAGGAATATTACAAGGTGGTGGAGTATTTTTCCTCGTTTACCCGGGAGCGTATGGGACTAACTATGGGCGTTAGTACTTTTATTGAAGTTTTTAAAGAGGAATATTATAACCATTTAAGCGGTGGAATTCTGGAAGCATTTGGCAAATTATTCTTTAAAAGCCTTAAGATTTATCTACAGCCTCAGAAAAACGCCAAAACCGGAGAAATAATTACCAGTGAAAACCTTGAAGTTGAACCACGGATGAAAGAACTTTATCGCTTTTTTAAGGATAACGGCCGGGTGGTTGACATAGAAGGTTACGATCCTCACATTCTCGAGATTAATTCCAGGAAAGTATTTGAAATGATAAGAGAAGGCCAGCCAGGATGGGAAAATGCCGTAGCTGAAGATACTGCCAGGCTTATTAAAGAATACAATATGTTCAGGAAAAAGGAATAAAAAAACCGGCTTTAATTTGCCGGTTTTTAGTTTTTAATCAAAATAAACATGTATATCCTTTTTCTCTCCTATAATTTCTTTCGTCACCCTGAATTTATTTCAGGGTCTCAATAATGCAGTGATTCGCATTGAAATGAGATTCTGAAACAAGTTCAGAATGACATCATTTTTCAGTTTAGGATACTTTACGGACAAACAAAAATTAATTATTGTAAATATTCTTTGGCCACACATCATTTGAGAAATTAATATCCGGGATAATTTTATCAGGATCCAGCTCCACTTTATTTAAAGTTTTTTCTGTTTCTAAAAGATGGCTCCAGGTATCGCCACGCTGCCAGATCTCAACCGGCAATCTTAAATTTTCAGTGCTGCCGTTTTCAAAAGTCAGCTTCAATTCCACCGGCATTGGTATGTCTCCTTTATTGGAAAGTTCAATGATGTAATTCCCATCCTCTTCCTGTACATCTTCCAGGGCAATGTCAATATTCCCGGTTCCGTAAAACCAGCCTTTCCAAAACCACGACAGGTTTTCTCCGGCTACATTTTCCATATGATTAAAGAAATCTGCCGGTTGCGGATGTTTATAGGCCCAGGTTTCAATATAAGACCGGAAAGCATTATCAAAACGCTCATGGCCCAGAATATATTCCCGAAGTAACAGTAATCCTATGGCTGGTTTGTAATATGCCGTCATTCCAAGATTTTTCAAGTTGGTAGCATCTGGGTATGTATTTATCCCTTCGCGGGTGGAACTGGTAAACCATCCAACCATTCGTCTCGTTTGATCAAGGCTTGAAGCATACTCACCGTTATTGAAGTTTTTTGTACTGTAATGGTTGATAAAGGTGTTAAAACCTTCATCCATCCAGGCATACCTCCTTTCATTACTGCCAACAATCATCGGGAACCAGTTATGGCCAAATTCGTGATCGGTTACGCCCCATAAAGATTCGCCCTCAGCCTGCCATCCGCAGAAACTTACGCCTGGATATTCCATTCCGCCTACGGCCGCGGCCACGTTTACCGCCACAGGATAAGGATATTCATACCACATATTGGAATAATGCTCTATTGACGCCTTGGTATATTCGGTTGAACGCCCCCAGGCATCATTGCCTGCACTCTCTTCCGGATAAACAGATTGAGCCATGGCCGTATTTCCACCGGGAAGATTAATTTTGGCAGCATCCCAGATAAATGCTTTTGAAGAGGCGAAGGCAATATCCCGTGTATTTTCCATTTTAAAGTGCCAGGTAAGCATCCCTTCTTTTTTGGCCCTTATTGACAAATCATTAACTTCATTCGGTTTAACAATAAAGACAGTAGAATCACTTTTGGAAGCCCTTTCCATCCTGTCCCGCATAGTTGAAGAAAGCACCTGCCGCGGATTCTGCAATTCTCCCGATCCCACTACAATATGATCGTAAGGAGCAGTTATCTCATAGTCATAATTGCCGTAGTCCAGGTAAAATTCTCCCGCTCCCAAATAGGGTTCAATGTTCCAGCCATCAACATCATCATAAACCGCAGCACGAGGGTACCATTGAGCCATGGCGTAAATTGTTCCATCTTTCACATCCAGACGTCCCATGCGGTCCATTCCTTTTACAGGAATGTTATATTCAAAATCCATTGAAATTGTAGCCGTTCCACCATTTGCGCGTATTGGTTTCTCAAAAAACACCTGCATGCGGGTATCATTAACTATATAATGGGAAGAAGTGCTGCGTTTTACCTTTGCTTCCAAATTGCTGATTTTGTATCCTCCATCCACATCTCCATTGTAGCGATTTCCACTAATTGGAGTAGTTAGGGTTCCACGGGAATCTGGAGTAAACCTGTTCTGTTCAAGGTGCATCCAGATGAAATCCAGGTCTTGCGGACTGTTATTGGTATACGTTAATACCACATTTCCCGAAATATTGTGAGTTTCATCATCCAGAGTGACTTTAATCTCATAATCGGTTTCATTTTGCCAATATTTTTCTCCCGGTTCTCCGGAAGCAGAACGGAATCGGTTGCCGCTGCGGTCCATAAATTCGTCGAAATTGGACTGGTTGTTTTCTTTAACTTCCTGTCCATAGCTGCTGTAGCCAAAAGTACATATTAGCATTAGTACCACGGCAGTTCGTGAAAATAGCTTCATTATAAAAATTTTAGTTTAAGTCCGGCTAAATTACGGAATAGAAGAGAAAAAAAGCAGGAGCAACGACAGGAATTACATTTTCACGCCTCTGTCATACATAATAATACTTCCGGCTACAGATACATTAAGGCTAAGGGTAGATTTGAATTTTACCAGATAATGTGCTTTCTGAATAGCCTTTTTTGATAATCCGTGGTCTTCAGCACCCAGCAAGTACACGCAACGGCGCGGATGGATAAATTTTTCAAGAGGCTCAGCTTCTTCATTAAGTTCTACGCCTACCAGCATCGCAGCTTTGGGAAGGTGAGCGTAAAAATCTTCAAAGGTTTTATAATGAAAATAAGGCATTGCACCCACAGCTTTATGGGTATCACAGGCTTGTTTTGCATAGCGGTTGCCAATGGTAAAGATGAAGCTTGCACCCATGTTTTGGGCAGATCGCCATAAAACTCCCAAATTTTCAGGAGTTTTTCCATTCTGAATACCAATCCCAAAAAATCCCTGCTCAAGATTATCTGTTTTCATACTGCAAAAATATGCTACCTTCAGAAGAATAAAAAATACATGAAAATTGGAAATTTATGTCTCCACAAAATATATCTCCACCTAAAAATTATATAGCCAAAGAACATCAGAAGAAGATGTGCAACAGTAAAAAGCACAAACCTCTAATAAATTTAAACATCATCAACAATCAGCTAATATTATAGTCTGCTGTAAATCATATGCATTCAAACATTATCTTTGACGCTTAACTTCATTTGGAAGAATTAGAGTCCACGGCAACTAATTCAATGATTTAGTACCTAATATTTCATTTTATGATCACAAGTACCGAACCGGAAACCAAAGGAAATTTTTTCCCCGGCCACATAGAAACCTTTAGGTTTGATGGCAATTCAGTCACCTTTACTACTAAAAATAATGTACTTCTTAAAATTGATGTGCTAAGAGACAGCATCCTGCGCTTCAGGTACGGAACCGACGGGATTTTTGAAAATGATTTCTCCTACGCCATAGATAAAGAAACCATACATGGTTTCAACAAATTTGAAATTCAGGAGAATACTTCACATATTACTATTATCACCAGCAAGATCAAGTGCAGGATCTCTACTGCAGATTTAAAAATTGGCATTTATGACCTTCAGAATAAATTAATTCTTGATGATGAAGCTGGTTTCCACTGGGAAGAAAATTTCGAATTTGGCGGAAATTACGTGAAAATGTCTAAAAACTCCATAGACGGCGAGAATTTTTACGGGCTTGGTGACAAACCCACCAGTTTCAATTTAAAAGGGCGAAAACTCAGTTTGTGGAATACTGATCAATTTGCATACACTAAAGATCTGGACGAATT
The DNA here is from genome assembly GCF_031846585.1 of Autumnicola musiva. NCBI lineage: Bacteria > Pseudomonadati > Bacteroidota > Flavobacteriia > Flavobacteriales > Flavobacteriaceae > Autumnicola > Autumnicola musiva. The sequence continues at coordinate 169,773 of NZ_JAVRHK010000002.1, read as the reverse complement.
ATATAAGGCGGTTCCTTTTTATGTAGGCCTTCACAATAATACTGCCTACGGAATTTTTTTTGACAACAGTTTTCGCACACATTTTGACTTTTGTAATGAAAAAAGGAATGAAGTAAAATTCTGGGCTGAAGGTGGAGAAATGAATTATTATTTTATCTATGGACCCCAGATAGCCGATGTGGTTTCCTCCTACACCCATCTTACCGGCACCCCGGATATGCCCCCAATGTGGGCACTTGGTTACCATCAAAGCAAATGGAGTTATTTTCCGGAAGAAAGGGTAAAAGAAATCACTGGAACTTTTAGAAAACTTGGCTTTCCCTGTGATGCTATTTATCTAGACATAGATTATATGGATGAATTTAGATGCTTTACCTGGAACAGGGAGCATTTTCCAAATCCGAAGGAAATGATCCGGGCACTGGAAGCAAACGGTTTTAAAACAGTGGCTATAATAGACCCGGGCATCAGGATAGATACAGATTACGGGGTTTATAGGGAAGCCCTGGATAACGACTATTTCTGCAAACGTGCCGATGGCCCTTATATGCGGGGAAAGGTATGGCCCGGGCAATGCTATTTCCCCGAATTTACAAATCCGGAAGTACGGGCATGGTGGGCAGATTTATTTAAGGAACTGGTGGGCGAAATGGGGATAAAAGGTATATGGAACGATATGAATGAGCCGGCAGTTATGGAAGTACCGGGAAGAACTTTTCCCATGGATGTGCGGCACGATTACGATGGAAATGCCTGCAGCCATAGAAAAGCCCATAATGTTTACGGGATGCAAATGGCCAGAGCAACCTATGATGGGGTACGAAAATATGCTTTCCCAAAACGACCTTTTATAATGACGCGGGCCAATTATGCCGGCGGACAGCGATATACATCTACCTGGACAGGAGATAATGTAGCTACCTGGGAACATTTGTGGCTCGCAAATACGCAGGTACAGCGCCTGTGCATTAGCGGCATGAGCTTTACCGGTAGCGATATTGGTGGTTTTGCTGAACAACCTTCAGGAGAGTTGTTTACCCGTTGGATCCAGTTGGGAATTTTTCATCCCTTCTGCCGTGTGCATTCTTCAGGAGATCATGGAAACCAGGAACCATGGTCTTTTGGAGAGGAAGTTTTAAATATTACCCGGGAATTTGTAAAATTGAGATACCAGCTTTTGCCCTACCTTTATACAGCATTTTATCAATATGTAGAGGAAGGAATTCCCATTTTGAAACCATTGGTCTACTTTGACCAGGAAGATGTACAAACACATTACCGCTCTGATGAGTTTATCTTTGGAAATCAAATTCTGGCATGTCCTGTTCAGGATGCAAATGCTTTAGGTAGGCGGGTATATTTTCCAAAAGGCCGCTGGTATAATTTCTGGAACGATGAGGTTATGCCAGGCGGTAAGGAATGGTGGGTGGATGCTCCCCTGGAAAAATCCCCCATTTTTGTAAAAGAAGGTGCTATTATCCCAAAATTTCCTGTACAGCAATATGTGGATGAAATTGAGCTGAAAGAATTATATCTGGATATTTATTTTAAAACAGGGACCGAGACTTCAGTGCTATATGAAGATGCCCATGACGGATACGATCACAAAAAAGGCAGATATAGCCTGAAAACTTTTAAATTTAGAGGTAGGTCCAATGAAGTTATTATCCAACAGCACAAAGACGGAAAATACCTCACTACTTATGAGCACCTGCAGCTAAGATTTCACGGTTTACCTTTTAAAATAGTTCAGGCCTTTATAGACAATGAAGAAGTGAACTTAACCGAGCTGGAATATGACCCAGATTATTCCACGCTTAAGATCCCTAAAAAATTTGATTTACTTCACCTGATCTCTCAAGTAGACGCCAGACGGTGAGCAATACCGTAGGGCAGGTAAGACATAGAAAGTAGAATTTTCAGCTTTAGATATCAGATATTATACTTTGAGGTTTCCGCATTTGAAATGATCTAAGAGGAAAATTCCTTAAGATCCAGTTCGTCAATAGACACAAGGGCTTCTGCTTTAAGGTCAACACGAACAAGAAGAAATCCGCTGCCGGGAAATACACTTTCTATTCTAAAATCTTCAAGAGCACCATTAATAAAAATACCCTTTCGTGGCTCCACTCCGGAACTAATCTTCTTATTTATTTTTTCCAGCTGTTCTTTAACGAGCGGGCGTAAATCAAATTTCATTTTCTTTTTAAGTTTTCCATAAAGTACATTGTTTACCATTTTTTCAATAAAATTGTTCATAAGCCAGTTCTCGGTATCTCCTTCCAAATGATAATTCCGGATTCCGATCTCCTGCGTTTCTTCTAAAAATTCCAGAGCAAGATCCATTTCTAATCTTCCTACTTTATTTTTGAATAAGGTGGTAAGGGTTCTAAATTTTAGATTTACTGCAAAATTAAATTCTTCCTTCAGGCTTTCACCAAAACTTATATCCAGTATTTCAGCATAATTCGTGGTTTCTCCATTTTCATTTATGGTACCAATTTTTTCCCCTATAGCCCTCTCCCTGAGAATATCTTCCAGCACATCATATTGCACCTTAAGAGGAAGTTGAATAATAATATTTCCAGGAACTATGTTTTCTGCTTCTTTCATTGCCTTCTTGTTCTTGGACTAAATTAGCCATTTTCATCCTCTTTATTCCTAAAGCAATTTTAAAAGTCATTACTGTTTTGTTTTTATCGAAGGAAATTGATCTATTGGAGGAAATTTCTGAAAATCTTAAAATAGTTTTAATTTTTCTCTTCAACTTAAATTAAGTATTGTGAACTATAAGTAAATCCTTCAAACTAATTTTTCAAAATCTGGAAGTGTAAATATTACCATCTATGTGATTTTTAGCATGGTTAAACGAATTATAATGTTATAAATAAACTCTTCAGCTATATAATAATTTCAATATTAATAAATATTTTTGCAGCCAAAAATTTGTTAATAAAAATGAAAAAGGCCGCAGGTGTTATTCATAAAAGTCAACAGGAAATCATGAATTCCTGGGAGGAAGCTGTTAATGCAGAAATTGAAGAATCCCCCATTAGCAGCAAACTTGCCTTACGGAATCAATTACCTCATGTACTGGAAGATGTTGCCAAAATCATGAACAGGTATGATGATTTTGAACAGGTAAAAAAGAATGAAAATTATGAGGAAATAATTAACAATAGCATAGCCCATGGTCGGCACCGGGCATCTACTCCAAAATATACCGTAAAAAGAATACTCCAGGAATATATAATATTTCACAGGACACTTACTCACTTTCTGCAAAAACATGATGCATATACAACTGAAGTAGGTATTCTGCTAAAATACACTTTGGAAACAGCAATGTTAAGCTCAGCGGCTTCCTTTACAGATTCACTACAGGAAATGAGGAATAAACTGGTAGGAACCCTGGCTCATGATGTACGAAATCCTATGATGGCTGCTTATTTGGCCACAGAAATGATGAATCATGAGGACGGAGAGGAAAAACTAAAAAAACTTCAAAAACTAAGCCTGAGAAGTTTAAAGAAATCCCTTGATCTTATGGAGGGCTTGCTTGATGCCATGTCTGTAAAAGCAGGAGAAGGAATAACATTGGATTTTACCGAAACCAACCTTATGCAGGATGTTGAATGGGTATATTCAGAAGCCTCTGAAATTTATTCCAATGAAATCCAGCTGAATACTAGTAGCCATGAGATCCATGGCGTATTTGACGGAACGGCAGTAAGAAGAATTTTAGAAAATCTCGTTTCCAATGCCGTTAAGCACGGCCGAAGAAATTCACCTGTTACCATAAATGTAAAGGATTCTACAGAAAAGGTAAGAATAAATGTTCACAACCTGGGAAATCCAATTCCACTTGATAAGCAGGAAGGAATTTTTAGATTTCTCAATACCAGCAAGCAAGAAAAATCAGGAAGATTAAAAAGCTGGGGAATGGGATTAACTTTAATAAAAACAGTGGCTGAGGCGCATGGTGGAAATGTTGAGCTTGAAAGTAATAAGGCGGAAGGAACTACTTTCACAATAATCCTGGATAAAAATAAGAACAGGCCGGGCAAAATACGCTCCAGGTTAAACTTCAGTGAGAATTAGAAGAGAATGGCAAATATCTTCTATCTAATCTAAAACCTCCAAAATGAAGTTTAGCATTTTAACACATGTTTAACTATGTCAGGTAAAATTAGACCTACCTTATAACTTCTACTCATATGATTTAAACAACCCTAAATGACGGACCGGATTGAGATTGCAAGGAGAATAAAAGATTTACGTGCTAAGATGGATTTCCCTCAATCTTTTGTAGCGCAAAAGCTTTTTGTCTCCCAGTCTGCCTACTCACTTATGGAAAATGCACAAAATGGTATTAACTCAGAGCACCTTTTGAGGTTATCTAAATTATTTAGTGTGACAGCCGACTTTCTTTTATCCGGAAATAACAAATTAATAGAGATGAATTACAAAAATGGCTTTATTCCCCTGATCAATGCCCGAACTCATGCCGGATTTCTAAAGAACATGCATAAGGAGGATGTAATGGATGATTTTGAATATTACAGAGTCCCTGGATTTAACCCTACGAAAGACAGTTATTTAATAGAAAATGAAGGAAGTAGCATGGAGCCTACGGTTATGTCTGGCGACATTCTTATTTGCCAAACCCAGCATAAACTGGAGCGTGTTTTAGACGGATCTATTGTTATTCTGGTAACTAAAGATGCTATTTTAACCAAGCGTATTTATAAACATGATGATGATGAATACTTTTGGACAGAGAGCGATAATCCCAATGAAGAACGAAAAAAAGAAATTAAAAAGCGCGATATTGATCAGCTTTTAATGGTAATGGGCAAAGTGAGTAATGTATTGATTCCTCATCGTGAAATGGCTTTTAAGGGAAAGATGCAATTTTTTGAAGAATCTTTAGGTGCATTGAGCAAAGAAGTTTATCAGCTAAACAAGAAGCTGAACAAGCTTAAGCCGAGCCATAAGAATTAAAACTTAGCCTATTATATATAAAATTCAGAAGATAAGGAATAATGCAATCCATAATCTTTAGCTCCAAAATAAAATTTTTGGAAGTCAGTTCAGAGGAGTAAAAAAATGTAGAATACTTTCTATACAGATTGACCACAATTTTTGCTTAAACACAACAATTAGGCTTGATCCTGATCCATCCTTGATCCGCTTGATCCGTTATTCTGTACCTATTCTGTACTATCTCAAATAAAAAAAGGCCTCACATTTCTGTGAAGCCTTGTCATTGCTAGTAGCGGGAACTGGACTCGAACCAGTGACCTTCGGGTTATGAGTTTTTGATACTAATATAATAAACTAGCACAATACCTTTGTATATCAATGATTTATAAGATAGATATTTAAATTTCATATCATTTAATATCAAACAAAATCAATAAATGTTGTACCTATGTTGTACCTAAAATGAGTATATTTATAATCAAAATATTTTGTGATGGCAACAGTTCGAGTAGTATTAAGAAAGAAGAAAAACAAATCTGGATTACTTCCAATTGCAATTAGGATTACAAAAGACCGCAAAAGCTCTTATCTAAACACAGGTCAATACATCGAAGAAAAATATTGGGATGAAAAAAATCGTAATATTAGGAAATCACATCCTAATTCCAGTGTACTGAACAATTATATTGCGACTAAAGTTGCAGAAGCAAACGATAAGGTCATAAAGTCTGAAATGAACCCTGAATATCAGACGGTTTCAGAAATAAAAAATAAAATTATAGTTACTAATGGTCTTGATTTTTTTGCTGTAGCAGAAATGCATCTTCAAAATCTTAAGAATAGAAACAAACACCATCAATATGACACTGAATTAGGCAGACTTAAAAAATTCAAGGAATTTCTCGGTAAGGATTCACTTTCGTTCAATAAACTTAATGTTACTGTTCTTAAAAAATTTGAAACCTATCTCTTACATCAAAAAAGCCTTTCGCCCAGAACGGTAGTTAATTATCTTATACTTATTAGAACGGTCTTTAATTTAGCTATTTCAGAATCCATTACCGACAGAGGTTTATACCCTTTTGGGAAAGGCAAAATGACCATCAGAATACCTGAATCTCAAAAAATAGGTTTTTCCGAAGCAGAAATTCAAAAACTGGAAAATGCTAGAGGAATAACCGAAGCTCAGCAAAAAGCAATTCATATTTGGCTTGTGAGTTTTTACTTTGCAGGAATAAGAGTAGGTGATGTTCTTAAACTAAAATGGTCAGATTTTAATGACGGGCGATTACTCTATCGAATGAACAAAAACAGCAAGTTAGTTTCTCTAAAAGTTCCAGATAAGGCTATAGATATTTTTAATCTATATAGAGAAAGCTCATCTTATGATGATCTTATATTTCCGCAATTAAAAAGTATAGATTTTAGGGATTCTGAAGAAGTAACAAGGCGTACACAATCGATAACGAGAAATCTGAACAGAAGATTAAAGATTGCTGCCAAGCAATTAGGTATAAAAAAGAATATAAGCATGCACATTGCTAGACATAGCTTTGGAAATATCTCTGGGGATAAAATACCGATTCAAATGTTGCAAAAATTATATCGCCATTCTTCGGTGACAACAACTATTCGGTACCAAGCCAATTTCATACATAAAGATGCTGATGACGCATTGGATAGCGTGGTCAATTTCTAAACCATCCTAATTTTGCAACACAGTTGCATCTAAATCTTTTTACCTTTGGTTCGTGAAAATATTTACAATCATACTATCCTTATACTTTTTGGCGCTCAATTTTGCGCCTTGTAGCGATACCGTTCCTGATAGCGATGATACACAACTTGAATTTTCACAAACAACAGATGCAGACCATAACGATAGCGATCTATGTTCACCGTTCTGTCAATGTCATTGCTGTCACGTACATACTATTGACTTTGAGCTAATGACCTTTGAGCCATTTCAAGATCCAATCTCAAATATGATCCTTACTTCTTTTCAACACCACGGCAAGGATTTCCACACTTCGCTTTTTCAGCCGCCACGGCATAATTCAGTTTTCATAGGATAGCTCTATCCTGTTTTGAAGTTTTTCTAATTGAAAAACTTTATGATGTTTTCGCTTTCGCGAAAGCGTACACCTAATTTTTAACTGAATTAATTCTCTAATCTATGATTAACAAAATCATTGATTTTTCAATCAATAATAAATTTATTATTGGCTTGTTTACGTTGACTCTTATAGGAGTTGGTATCTGGTCAATGGCAACCGTAAACCTTGGGTCGGTGCCAGATATTACTAATAATCAGGTACAGGTCATTACGCAATCACCTAATCTAGGAACGGAAGATATTGAACAGTTCGTAACCTATCCGGTAGAATTGTCTATGGGTAATTTGCCAGGCGTTACCGAAATAAGATCTATCTCACGCTTTGGACTTTCTGTAGTAACGATTGTTTTTGAAGACAATATGGGCACCTATCTTCCTCGACAGTTGGTACAGGAAAAACTCAATGAATTGGACGAATCCATACCTGAAAAATTTGGAAGTCCATCTATGGGGCCTATTTCCACTGGTTTAGGTCAGATCTATGAATATACTATAAAACCACAGGAAGGTTTTGAAAACAAGTATTCACCTATGGAACTGCGCACAGTGCAGGATTGGATTATCAAACGACAACTCACCTTACTGGAAGGCGTGGTAGAGGTCAACTCTTTTGGAGGCAGTATTAAACAGTACGAGGTTGCTGTCAATCCAGAGAAGTTGAACAGTATGGGTATCAGTATTTCACAAGTTTATGAGGCTCTCGCTCGAAACAACGTGAATACTGGTGGCGCTTATATAGAGAAAAATAAAATGTCAAATTTTATAAGAGGCGAAGGGCTTATTCGCTCTTTGGAAGACATTAAGGATATTTCAATTATTAACGAGAACAACGTTCCTGTAACTATTGGAGATGTAGCAACACGTGTCCATTTCGGGAATCAAGTGCGTTATGGTGCTTTTACACAAGACGGTAAGGAAGCTGTGGGCGGTATGATAATGATGCTTAAGGGTTCTAATCCAAATGCTGTTATTCAGAATGTCAAGGATCGTATGGCAGAAATTGAAAAATCCCTGCCAGAAGGTCTGACAATCGCCCCGATAATTGATCGTAGTGAGCTAATTGCGAGAACTACCGATACCGTTAAAACCAATTTACTGGAAGGTGCCTTAATTGTGATTTTTGCCCTTGTCTTACTATTGGGTAGTTTAAGAGGTGGAATCATAACGGCCACTACTATACCGTTGTCCTTGCTTTTTGCCTTTATCCTAATGAAGCAATTTAATGTATGGGCAAACTTAATGAGTTTAGGCGCTATCGACTTTGGGATTATTATAGATGGTGCGGTAATTATTATAGAAGGAACGGTGTATGAGATCCAAAAAAGAATCAGGTCTGGCAAGCTAAAATTCAATCAAGCCGTGATGGATAAAGTTGCCTATGATGCCGGAAGCACGATGATGAGTTCTGCTTTTTTTGGGCAAATCATTATTCTCATTGTTTTCACGCCTATACTTTTTCTTACAGGTGTTGAAGGTAAAATGTTTAAACCTATGGCATACACCTTTGGGTTTGCAATGATAGGTGCTATCATTTTGTGCCTTACATATGTCCCAATGATGTCTGCACTCTTTATGAAACCAGTACAGAATACCAAAAATTGGTTTGGCAGATTTGAGCGCTGGCTTGAAAAGGTAAGTGATAAAATCATAGGTGCTATACACAGTGCTTATATGCCTTTATTAAAAGGAGCTCTTAAGCTGAAGCTTATCGTTTTATCATCTGCCGCTTTTCTACTTTTAATCGCAGGTTTTATCTTTTCTAATATGGGAGGAGAATTTGTACCGCAGCTCGATGAAGGAGATATAGCAATGCAGGCGTTTATAAGGCCTGGAAGTTCGCTAACAGAATCCATTGAAGTTTCAAAGAAAATTGAAACTATTCTATTAGAAAATTTCCCAGAAATAAAAACGGTCACAGGCCGCATAGGAGTTGCAGATATCCCTACAGACCCTATGCCTATGGACATTGCAGATATGTACATCATCCTTAATAAAGATATGGATGACTGGACGACAGCCACTACTAAAGAAGGCTTGATTGATGCCATTAGGGACAAACTGGATGATGAACTATTAGGTGTTAATTTATCATTTACCCAACCGGTCGAGTTGAGATTCAACGAACTTTTAGAAGGTGTAAGAGAAGATATTGCCGTGAAGCTTTATGGCGAAGATTTAGAGGTTTTATCAAATAAGGTTCAAGAAATGGCAGCTATTATACAGACCGTTCCTGGTGCGGGTGATGTGAGTGCAGAACGTACAGCTGGATTACCACAGATGACTGTAAAATTTAAACGCGATAAAATGGCGCAATATGGACTGGATATTCAAAAAGTTAATGACTATATAAGTACTGCTTTTGCTGGTGGTACCGCAGGCGTTATCTTTGAAGGCGAGAAGCGATTTGATCTCGTGGTGCGATTTGATGAAAGTCATAGAAAAAGTATTGATGACCTGCGCAATATGTACATTGATCTCAAGGATGGAAGTCAGGTCCCCATTATTGAAATAGCTGAGATTGAATACGTGCCTGGACCTATGCAAATCTCACGTGACAATACATATAGAAGAACGTATGTAGGTGTAAATGCACGAGGCAGAGATGTAGAATCTGTCGTAAAGGATATACAACAAAAATTAGATAAAGAACTGGACTTACCATCAGGGTATTATATTACCTATGGTGGAGAGTTTGAAAACTTGCAAAGCGCAAAGGATCGTTTGATAATAGTTGTGCCCATCGCCCTGTTCTTGATATTTATACTGTTATACTTTGCATTAAAATCCTTTTCACAATCCATAATGATTTACATCGCAATACCCTTGGCAGCCATCGGTGGTGTATTTGCCTTATGGCTTCGCGATATGCCATTTAGTATTTCCGCAGGTGTAGGATTTATTGTGCTATTTGGTGTCGCAGTTCTTAATGGGCTGGTACTTATTAACCGATTTAATTCTTTAAAGGAAGAAGGTGTTACAAGCATAAAGGATAGAATATTTCAAGGGACTAAAGAACGTATTCGCCCCATAATGCTCACAGCCACTACCGATATTTTCGGTTTTTTACCTATGGCATTTTCTACATCAGCCGGTGCAGAGGTACAACAACCGCTTGCTACAGTGGTTATTGGTGGGATGCTTACTGCCACGCTGCTTACGCTGGTCGTTCTTCCTGTACTCTATACGCTCATAGAAAAGAGACGCGAGCGCAAAGAGCAGAATAAGATCGGTGCTTTTAATCCGCAAGCCTTGACTACGATTTTGATACTTGGTTTTATGTTAGGTGGTACCGCTTTTGCGAAAGCTCAACAAATTCAAGCACCTGTGCAACATAACATTGTTCAGGACAGTATCACACCCATCACGTTATCACAAGCCGTAGAAATTGCCAAAGAGAATTATCCTGCACTTAAAGCGAGCCAGCTCGAAATCGAAAGACAGAACACCCTAACGGGCAATGCTTATGACTTTGGTAATACACAGGTATTTACAGGTGGTGAAGAATTGGCAGATGGTCAGGGCATTTATACCTTAATCGGCATCGGCCAACAGAATATCGATCTTCTGGGAATAGGTGCCAAAAAACATTTGCAACAACAACGCATCGAGTTAGCACAAACCGCTTTAAATCTTTCTGAAATTCAGATAGAACTGGAAGTAAAAAAAGCATGGTCAGAAACTTTTCAGTCAAAAAAGAAGTTTGTTTTATACCGAGAATTGGACAGTATTTACGGTCAGTTTGCACAATCTGTAGAACTCAATTATGAAGTCGAAGCCATTTCAAGACTGGAATATGGCGCCGCACGTAATCAGGCTTTACAAATCAATAATAAATTTCAGCAAGCAGAGACAGATTATTTCATTGCATTACAAAAACTCAATCTTTGGTTGACGCCAGATACGATGTACACCGTAACTGATGAATTGGAAGCTGCCGAAATTTCGATTTTAGAGACCGATGATACATTGAATGAACATCCCGAGTTATCAATTTCAAGAAAGCGTATAGACGAAGCACAGGCAAGCTATGATGCGGCAAGAGCAAACTTGCTGCCCAAGTTCAACCTACAAGGTGGCTTGCAGCGTGTAAATGGTGATAGCGGTTTCTACACTTATCAAGCAGGGATTTCCATACCGCTGCTATCGGTTCCAGACCGCAGTCGTGCAAAAGCTGCAAAACTGGATGCACAGATTGCAGAAACCAATGCAGCCTTTAAAGAACGTGAGTTGCAATCACAATTTGTGCAGGCTCAACAAGAGTATGTACGATGGCGGGATACATGGTTTTTTTATAAAACCGAAGCCCTGCCACTTGCCATAGACCAGCGCAAGGGCGCATTGCTCGCATACAAGGAAGGTGCGCTGGATTATGCAGCATTCACACAAATTATACGTGACGCCATACAAACCGAAATGGATGCACTCGACGCACTCAATAATTATTTAGACGCCTTGTTTGAACTACAATATTTCCAAAACTAAAAAAGATGAATACGATAAAATATATGCCGATTGCTGCAATACTAATAGCATTTACATTGACCAGTTGTGGTGACTCAAAAACGGAAGATAGCCAGGTTGAAGCGACCAATTCTCAATTAGAAGATAACCATTCTGAGGGGGAGGCTAAAGAAGTAATGCTCACGGCACAGCAGTTTGAAGCTTTGCAAATGCAAATAGACACACTTGCGCAACGCAATATGAGTGGTTATGTAGAAGCAAACGGTACGCTGGAAGTACCACCACAAAACGAAGCAATTATTACCGCGCTAGCGGGAGCAAATGTTGCATCCATAGAAGTAATTGAAGGCGACGAAGTCAAAAAAAATCAAACGGTTGCCTATATGTCTCATCCCAGTGTTATACAGATACAGAGTGATTACCTAAATGCGTACAGCAACAGTCGGTTTTTAAAACAAGAGTATGAACGTCAAAAAAGGCTTTATGAAGCTGGCGTGGCATCCGGTATGAATTATCAAAAAGCCACGGCAGATTATCAGTCATCTACCGCAATGGTAAATGGGTTGGAAGCTCAATTGCGACAATATAACATCAATGTAAATAGGGTGCGAAACGGTACTATTTACCAGCGTGTTGCATTGCACAGTCCCATTGCAGGTATTGTAGAAAAAGTATTTATAAAAACTGGACAATATGTAGAGCCTCAAACAAACTTAATGGAGATAGTAGATACTGACCACGTACACGCAGATTTGATGGTTTTTGAAAAAGATGTTGATAGGGTAAAGAAAGGTCAACAAGTACGATTTAGCGTTGAATCGAAACCAGGTAAAGAGCTAGAAGCCGAAATTTATTCGGTTAGCCAGACTTTCGAGCAAGATCCCAAGGCGGTTCACGTACACGCTGAAATTGAGAACAAAGGTAATGGCCTAATCCCAGGAATGTATATTCGAGGTAAGATTGAAGTTGATAACAAGCAGACTACTGCACTACCTGAAAGCGCTATTGTTACAGAAGCTGGTAAGGATTATGTGTTTAAAGCGAAAAGGGATGACAACGCATGGAGTTTTACGCCAGTAGAAGTTACAACAGGCGAGAAAGATGGTGACTGGATAGCCATACGTTTTTTTGAAACCCCAGATCATAATTCGCGTTTTGCCTACAATAATGCTTATTATCTTATGGGAGAGATGAATAAAGGCGATGCAGAACACTCACATTAAAATGATATGAAAGAGACAAGAAAGAAAAATTTAAAAGAAGCCAGAATCTTACAGATTTGGAACGTGATATATGATGTTATTGAGGTAGTGGTATCTCTCATTGCGGGATTTACGGCAAACAGTTCGGCACTAATTGGCTGGGGACTGGACAGTACCATAGAAGTTATAAGTGCGGGAACGTTGGGCTGGCGATTACACGGCGAGATCAAGGGCATAGATGAAGAAAAGGTGAAAAGAAGACAAAAAATAACGCTATATGTGATTGCAATTTCCTTTACGCTCATCTGTATTTTCATTTCTTATGATTCTATATCAAAGCTAATCAACCAAGAAACCGCAAACTGGAGCACTATGGGACTAGTCATATTATTAGTCTCGCTAGTCGTGAACCCTATCTTGATTTATTTCAAAAGAAAATATGGAAAGAAGCTTGACAGTCCTGCCTTACTTGCCGATGCTAAGGACACCTTTATTTGTCTGTACCAGACCGTTGTAGTACTTATAGGATTACTCTTGGTCAACTGGCTGGGCTGGTGGTGGGCGGACCCTGTAGCGGCATTACTAATCGTCCCGTATGCTGCCAAAGAAGGCTGGGAAGCCTATAATAAGGCTAAGAGTATCAACTATAACATCGCACAAAATGACTGAAATAGAAAAAAAATTAAACGATCACAGCGTGCGTCCCACTGCTATGCGCATATTGATCTATAAATATCTTGCTGAACAAAAGATTGCTCTGGCATTGCTTGATATTGAAACTGCGTTCACTAAAGCGGATAGAACCACCCTATACCGAACTCTTAAAACCTTTGAGGAAAAAGGTATTGTGCACCAAATAGAAGATGGTACCGGAATCACAAAATATGCGCTCTGTGAGCCAGGTTGCAATTGTGAGATTGAACAAGATTTGCACCTGCATTTTCGCTGTAACAATTGTAACGAAACCGTATGTCTGACAGAGCATAAAATACCACACATTAACTTGCCGGATGGCTATGTCGCTGAAGATGTAAACCTGGTCGTGACAGGTATCTGTGAAAAATGCAGTAACTGACTTTGCACAGCAGTTGCGCAAACATTTCAGTAAATTGTGATGACTAAAAAGAAAAAATGATATATCTACTAAATTCAGAAAAAGACAATTTGATTTCCGCGAAAATCAGCGGTAAAATTTCACGAGATGAAGTTGAAAAGTTGCATCCGCTCATTCACGATATAATTAAAAAAGGAAAAAAGGTCGATTTCTTTTTTGAAATGGAAGATTTTGAAGGATATACCTTAAAAGGATTTTGGGAAGATATTAAATTGGACACGGCACATATTTCAGACTATGGTAAAATGGTGTTTGTGGGTGAAAGGAAATGGCAGGAATGGGCTGCAAAAGCAACCGATTTCTTTACAAAATCGGAAATTAAATTTTTTGAAATGGATAACAAAGAAGATGCTAAACAATGGATCAATGCATAATATGAAAAAGAAAAAAGTAAACTTGCGTGATTTAGAACCAAAAGAAGCCCAGGGCGAGCACAGTCATGACGATGGCCATAACCACGATCACGGAGATGGAAGTTCATTTAAAACATATATTCCTGCTCTCGTAAGCTTTGTTATGCTTATCGTTGGGATAGCGGTAGATTATTTTGATGCCATTCCCCAATTTCAAGGATGGATTCGCATTCTATGGTATACCATAGCTTACTTACCTGTTGGTTTTCCAGTTATTAAGGAAGGTTGGAAAAGCATATTACGTGGCGATGTATTCACAGAATTTTTCTTGATGTCTATTGCTACTATTGGTGCATTTGCCATTGGCGAATATCCTGAAGGTGTAGCCGTAATGCTATTTTATGCCGTAGGTGAACTGTTCCAAAATGCAGCCGTTAACCGTGCAAAAGGAAATATTAAAGCTTTACTCGACGTAAGGCCGAATGAAGCTTTGGTTTATCGTGACGGCGATTTTATTTCAGTAAATCCCGAGTCTGTTGAGATTGGTGAAAAAATACAGGTACGTGTAGGCGAAAAAGTTCCGCTTGATGGTATTTTGCTTTCTGAAAAAGGTTCTTTTAATACTGCTGCCTTGACAGGTGAAAGCAAACCTGATACTATTGCTAAAGGCGATACTGTTTTTGCAGGAAGCATCAACCTCGATGGGGTAATTGAGGTTGAAACCACAAAGGAATTTAAGGATAGTTCCATTGCAAGAATTCTGGATATGGTACAGAATGCAACTGCCAGAAAATCAAAGACGGAATTATTTATTAGAAAATTTGCACGAATTTATACTCCCATAGTTGTATTCCTCGCTATTGGACTTACGCTCCTACCCTACTTTTTTGTGGAGGACTATGTTTTTAGGGATTGGCTGTATCGAGCATTGATATTCCTAGTGATTTCGTGCCCCTGCGCCTTGGTCATTTCTATTCCTCTCGGCTATTTTGGAGGTTTAGGTGCGGCATCACGAAACGGTATTCTATTCAAGGGTGCATCCTTTCTCGATGCAATGACGCAAGTAAACACGGTAGTAATGGACAAAACAGGAACTGTTACCAAAGGTGTTTTCAAAATCAAGGAAATCAATTCCATCACATTTGAGGAAACCGAGTTTATGAAGTACCTGATGGCGATGGAAGAACAATCCACTCATCCCATTGCTAAGGCGATTCTTGAATATAAAGAGGATGGTTCAGATTATGAAGCGACTAATGTTTCAGAGGTTGCCGGAAAAGGTTTAAAAGGAACGGTCAATGGGAAAACCGTGCTGGTAGGCAATAAAGCTTTGATGACCTCGAACCGCATAAAGGTTCCCACAGAAACAGATGGCATTGTAGAATCAATCGTTATGTTGTCAATAGACGGAACATTTGCAGGTTATGTAACCATTGCAGATGAACTGAAGGATGATGCGCACCAGGCCATTAAGCAAATTCGGGATTCAGGAATTTCAAAAATTATAATGCTATCAGGCGACAAGGACTCTATTACACAACAAGTGGCAAAAGAGTTAAATATTAATTGGGCAAAAGGCGGGTTGTTACCCGAAGATAAGTTGAATGAGGTTGAAAAGCTTAAAGAGCAATCCGATATAAGAGTAGCTTTTATAGGCGATGGCATTAACGATGCACCCGTATTGGCAGCTAGTGGTGTGGGTATTGCTATGGGAGGTTTGGGTAGCGATGTAGCCATCGAAACGGCCGATGTTATCATCCAGACAGACCAACCGAGCAAGATTGCAAGAGCGATTAAAATTGGTCGTTCAACGCGACGTATTGTATGGCAGAATATCGGGCTTGCATTTGGAGTCAAGGTTATAGTCCTCATTCTCGGTGCAGGTGGGCTTGCAACTATGTGGGAAGCTGTTTTTGCCGATGTAGGTGTTGCTTTGCTTGCTATTCTTAATGCCGTTAGATTGCAGAAAATGAAGTGGCAGGATTCTTAGACCCCCAATTTTGACTGAGCAAATTAAAGTAGTTTCAAATAAATTAACGCTATCTTTATAAGTAGAGAAAGTCCTTAATTTATGATTCAAATATTCACAACTGGCGGTACAATCGAAGGATTGGATTATACGGATGATGGTGGTATTACTTCCTCTGATGTAGGGATTATGGATTTTTTGGACAAAGCAAATATCGATTTTGAATACACTATCGAAGGTGTTTTCAAGAAAGACAGCCGTGCCATTACAGAGAATGACAGAAAGCTCTTGGTGGAAAAGATAAAAGCTACTAATACAAATAAAATTTTAGTAACTCACGGTACTTATACTATGGAAGACACCGCAAAATATATTGGAAACCGTAGTCTTAATAAAACTATAATTCTGGTGGGAGCATTCATTTTGGGTACATCAAAAGATACAGACGCACCTTTTAATTTAGGTTATGCAATTTGTGCTTTACAATTTCTGAAGCCTGATGTTTATATCGCCATGAACGGAAAACTGTTCCATTGGAGTGATGTTACTAAAAATTTAGATACAAATAAATTCGAGTCTAATGAATAAGCAGGATGTTTGGCACCTCAATACACTGGACAACATTTTTCTATCTATTAATCGATACGATAATAGTGATTCTTGCATTAATTCAAAATCCGAAAATAAAGCAACTTAGTCTTAGAAGATATATAATTCTTGGATGTTTATTTGTTCTTTATAATCTAACCGGCGGTTTTCTACCAGACCATAGTTTTCTCAAACCCTTGATACTTCAATACATAATAACTTATGGGGTAGCAATCGCGTTATGTGTTTACCTCATATATTATCTCTACAAAGATTATGACATTATATTTTTAAAGCGGTATTTCAGCATTAAAAATATTGGAATCACGTTAATTGTGGGGTTTATCATATTATTTTTAATTCCCTATTTGATAACGGGTTCTTTAGATTCAGCCAGAATACTTTTTACCCTTCCTACTTCAGTTCTAGGTTTTATATTTTTGGGATTGTTTTATAGAAGGATCTCTGAAATAAAAAATCAAAACTCTTTCTTTTCCAAAAGAAAAAAATTATCTACTACCAGTATTGGTTGTATAGTACTCTTACCCATTCTAACGGTAATTGGAGATTATCAATGGTTAACTTTTACCGTAATGAATCTTGCCTTTTACACAATAACAGCCTTAGAAATATACAGATACATCTATTTAATCAAAAATCAAGGCAAACTTTATAAAGTATTGAATTTTAATGAGGAATCTGATCAAAATTTGGTTAAGAATAAGATAATATTTCAGAATTTAACCAGAAGAGAATTCGAAATTGCACTTTTTATTTTATCAAAAAGTTCATACAAAAAAATCGCAAAACAACTTTTTATTGCAGAAAACACCGTCTCCAAACATGCTTCTAACATTTTTAGAAAAACAGGTACAAATAATAGAAAAGAATTTCTAGATCGATTTCTAAAAAATTAAATGAGAAAATTTCTTATAAGTAACTGTCTATAGTAAAAATACCCTTTATCATTCGATCCGTACAAAAATACGGAATTCATATATTGAAATACGGTATGTAATTTAGCAGTTTTTATAGAACACACTTATATTTATTACTAACCATTGAAAGATTGTTTTCAAGGTTAACGGTTCAAAGATTTTGTTTTTAAAAAGTAAATTGATGGGTGATGGACTTACAATTAGAATCAGAATTATTCTCAAAAGACTTGAAAAATATACAGCTTCAAAATGAAGAAATTTTGAAGCAAGCCTATCACTCTATTCAATTATGTCGTACAACCCTTTACAAGTTTAAAAAGAAAATTATTTCTAAAGGTTTTGATTCAATGGAATCTGAAATCAATTTTTTTAAGATTATTAAGCAAATACCTTTAGTTCAATTGATATATTATTCAGAAATACATTCGTTTGAGATTCAATTGCCAAAGGGCGATAAAGATGCCCAGCTAAAATCGATTAAGAAAAAAATCAACAAGCTCAATCGCTTCTTTTCGTACAATATCGATTTTGGGCGGTATGTAAATTCCGGTGCTACCCTTTTCGACAAGGAATACTATACCAGAGATTACCTCGAAACATTCCATATCACAACTTCCAAATTCTATTTTCAAGACCCAGAGTTTTGCACGCCAAGGGATATGCTGCTTGGCAAATACAAAGCTTATGATTTATTAGTGATTTACTTGGATGAAAAAAAACATCGCATTCGGAAAGGATTGAATGACAAATTAAATGGTGTTAAACCATTGGAAAAGATACATTGGCCATTTTCAAATACAGATTATGTAGAAATGGTATATGCGCTATGCTCAAAAGGATTGGGTAAACAGGATAATCAAAGCATAATGCAGGTTTCCAAAAAATTGCAACAGCTGTTCGATATAGAACCAAAAGACATCTACAAAACCTTTCAGGACATAAAAAACCGCAAGAATAGCAGGACACTTTTTCTTGATGATCTTTCTGCCTCGCTACTCATAGAAATGGATAAGCGCGAGGAATAAGAGGCACCTTATTTCTCTTTAAAAAGACAGTAGTACGGTTGACCTACGGTTCTATGTTTTTGGAAGAATTCTTTATATAATCTAATGTAGTTTAATACAATATTTCCAATCTAGAACAGCTTGATTACTATTTAAAAATATTATTTATTTCAGATGCTATTGTGCGAGCTGATGACATTGATTTAGAAGAGCGTAAAAACCTTGATACCGAAGGCATTCTTGACCTTATACTTTCTAAACTATATGAACTGTATAATGATGGGAGATATCATTCTATTAAATGGATTCTTGAAGGTAACGGCGTAAAGTTAAATGGTCGTAGCGAGGATTGGGACTATAGTAGAATGCTTGAAGAACGAGGCATCATTGAGACTATGAATGGTCGCGAGGTAAATGCCAAACTAAAACTTGAGGGAAAGTATGCCATTGAACAAGCCAGAAAAGCCCAAGTACCTGACTACTCAAAAATCAGCGATTCTGATGAAGAATTAAAAGAACTTTTGAAAGAGATATTATCCGAGATTAAAAAATCAGGATATGGTCAACAAATCATTTTTGACGAGTTTGAAGAGTTACGAAATGACATTCCACATCTAAGCAAAAAATCGTTTGGCCAATTATTGAAGTCAAAACTTGGTGATTTGGTCGCAGCCAAAGCCTTTGACAAGACTTTGGCCAGCGACATATTTAAACAATTTACTGACCAAATGTTTCCATTTTAACATATGGGAATAATGGCAGACATTAAAAATAGAATAGTTCAATTTTTCCGAAATGAACCACCACTGGAATATGAGGTTACAGAATATGTATTTTCGGACAGACAACCTCTTGATGATTCTTCCAACATTTCATTTTTCGTAAACAATCCCAAGCCAGATGTAAGTGTTACCAGAACTTTTGATAGTGAAAACCAAGCTGTTAATTGGCTTATAGAAAATCGAGATTTCAAAAAGATGTTATTCGCTGCTGAAAAACCTTTTGCTTTTCTTCTGAAAGATTGCGATAATAGAGCACATTTTCTAACAACGACCCGTGCCAATGTTCTAGAAAAGGCTTGACCTTCCGTCGCCTCGCTTTTCTATAAAAATGAACGGCAAAAAAAATGACGACACCTAAGAGGATTACGTAAACCATCCTTATTCAGAAGTGTTAATCTATGGACTCCGCTTTGAACCCTACTTTTTGCAAAGTAGCCTTCACTTCCTCTTCGGTAGCACTATTAGTTTCGACGGTCAGTATCTTATCGGGATTGTTCGTATCCACTTCCCAGCTTTCAACACCTTCCTGCTTGTTTAAAAAGGGGGTAACTTTAGATACGCAACCACCACAATTGATATTTGTTTTGAATTTTAAAGTTTTCATAATTTTTGAATTTATAATTAATATTAAAGTTTTACTCGTTTAAGTCTTAAACTATTGGCAACAACCGATACGCTACTGAAAGCCATTGCTGCTCCTGCAATCATCGGATCTAGTAAAAATCCGTTTACAGGATATAGCACGCCTGCTGCAATAGGAATACCAATAATATTGTAAATGAACGCCCAAAACAGATTTTGACGGATACCCAATACGGTTCTTTTTGATAGTTCCAACGCTTTGGGAATAGATTGCAAATCTGAGGTTATAAGGGTCATTTTTGCAACATCCATCGCAATATCGGAACCTTTGCCCATAGCAATACTCACATTGGCCTGTGCCAAGGCGTGGGAATCGTTGATGCCATCGCCCACCATAGCCACTGTTTTTCCATCGGCTTGTAATTTCTCTACAAAGGCTGCTTTATCGGAAGGCATTACTTCCCCTTGATAATGGGTTATTCCCACTTGTTTTCCAACAGCAGATGCGGTTTTATTATTATCGCCTGTCAACATATAAACTTCAATTCCTTTATTTTGCAGCGTGGCAATGGCCTTTTTGGATGTTTCCTTAATCTTATCTGCAATGGCAAGGATTGCAAGTACTTGTTCATCATTACTAAAAAATATGACCGTTTTTGCTTGTTCTTCAAGATTTTCGGATGCATTGATTAAGGCAGCATCGATTTGAATATCATTCTTGACCATTAGTTTATGGTTACCTACAAAGTATTTAATACCCTTTTCCGATTCTGCTTCAACACCCATTCCCGTTATACTTTCAAAAGAAGTGATTTCGGTGGGTCGAACACCTTGTTCCTTAAAATGATTGACCACGGCTTCGGCCAATGGATGTTCGGACTGTGCCTCAATCGCTGAAATAATTTGTTTGTATTTCGTTTCATCATTACTTTTATCATTCCAAATAATATCCGTTACCAAGGGTTTACCTTCGGTAATCGTACCTGTTTTATCAAGAATGACGGCATTCACTTTATGCCCAAGCTCCAGACTTTCGGCATCTTTTATGAGAATATTGTTCTCTGCGCCTTTTCCTATTCCCACCATAATCGCTGTTGGTGTCGCCAACCCCAACGCACAAGGGCAGGCAATGACCAATACTGCTACGGAAGTCAATAAAGCTTGTGAAAATGCAGTATCGCCACCAACAAACATCCAAACGATGAAGGTAATAATGGATATCCCCAATACGATGGGAACAAAAATTCCCGCAATCTTATCGACCAATTTTTGCACGGGTGCTTTGCTTCCCTGTGCTTCCTGAACCATTTTTATAATATGGGCAAGCAGGGTTTCGCCGCCTACTTTTTCTGCCGTGAATTGAAAACTTCCTTTTTGATTGACGGTACCGGCAAATACTTTTTCCGCTTTGGATTTTTGGACAGGGACAGGTTCGCCCGTAATCATACTTTCATCTACATACGAACTGCCTTTTGATACTTCGCCATCTACCGGTATTTTTTCTCCGGGACGTACCAAGATGGTCTGACCCACTTGGACTTCGGAAATCGGAATTTCCTTTTCTTCCCCATTTTCAATTATTTTAAGCGTTTTGGGCTGCAACCCCATCAGTTTTTTAATCGCTGAAGAAGTGTTCGATTTTGCTTTTTCCTCCAATAATTTCCCAAGGGAAATAAAGGTAATGATAACAGTTGCTGCTTCGTAATAGACGTGAGGTTCGATACCACGACTCAGCCAGAATTGAGGAAATAGCGTGTTGAACACACTAAATAGAAAGGCGATTCCCGTACTTAACGCTACCAACGTGTCCATATTGGCCTTTCCGTACTTGGCCTGTTTGAAGGCATTGATAAAGAAGCTACGCCCGAACCAAAATAAAACAGGAACGGTCAACACCAACGATATCCATTTTCCGGGTTCCCAATCCATAAAGAACATTCCCAGAATAAAAATGGGCAGCGTTAAAATGGCCGACCAAATGGTGCGGTTTTTAATATCCAGATAGTGCTTTTGCTGAAGTTTCTGTTGTGCTTCCGCTGGGTCTTCCGTATCGATAATAAGGTCATAACCCACCTCTTCTAGTGCTTGCTGTAATTTTTCTTCGGAAATATTTTCATCGTAATCGACCAACACCGAATTGCTTGCAAAATTCACGGTGGCATTGTTCACACCGTCGGTATGGGAAAGTATGGATTCTACACTCCCGGCACAGGCGGCACAGGTCATTCCAGTAACCGGAAATGATTTTTTTGTTCCCTTGTCTGTTTTCTTTTCTTTCTTGGGTTCGAATACATTTAAGGCTTCCATAGTAAAGACTGTTTGGTTTTGTTCAAAACAAATTTAGTCATATAACAAGCTAGAAGTATTGTATAATGAGCCGAATGATTTGTAAAATTTTCAGATTCGTGAAATAATCCTATATATCATCTAAATTCCTTCGATTTATGATAGTGGAGTTCTTGAATTGTGTAGGTGTCATTCCAGTAACCTTTTTGAATTGGTTACTTAAATAGGCAACACTGCTATAGTTCATTTGAAATGCAATTTCGCTTAAATTTAATTCATTATAAATCACAAGTCCTTTAATGCGTTCTATTTTTTGATTGATGATATACTGCTCAAAAGTAATACTCTCTACAGCAGAAAATAAAGAACTAAGGTACTTATAGTCAAGATGTAATTTTTCACTTATAAATTCTGGCCATTTTATATCGAGCACCTCATTGGAATGATGGATTTTATCTACAACCAATGTTTTCATCTTTTCGATAAGTTGACTTTTTCGATCGTTTATTAGACTAAAACCAGAATTCCGAAGTTCTTCTTTCAAAAGTTTTTTTGTATATTCCTCTAATTCTTCTTCCAAATATACTTCACCCAGTGTGATGACACCATAAGATAGTTTCAACTTATCTAAGATAAACGCGACTGAACTTATACAGCGTGGACATACCATATTTTTAATATAAAGAATATTGGTCATAATTTAGGTTTTAAATATATACTTTTAAGCCATAAAAGCAACAGAAATAGCAGCAAATAAGGCTGCGAAAAATAAAATAACCAAAGCAAGAATACCATAAATTTTATCTTTTTTAGAAATAGTATCTTTCTTGTATTTTGTCTTTTTCCGGTTTTTATTTTTTCTTCTATCTCTTCTATTTGCACTCATTATATTATATTTATATGATTGGTAAAATTGTCCAGTTAAGAGTTATTTCTTATAATTAGCTAAGAATCAAAAGATATGATCGTCCTAATTTTATTAAGTAACCTCAGGCAAAAAACCGCCCTGAAATTACTTTAAACGCATATATGAAAGTGAAAGGAAAGAGTAGTTTTTAAGGACTGCGAAAGCACAAAATATTATAGATTAAGAGCATCAAACTGGCAATTGACCAGTTGCGACCTCAAAAACATTGAGGTAGTTTTCAAATAGGTTCAAAAACTAACATAGCCTGCTAAATCGTAAATAAAAACCCGGCCTAAACCGGGTCCCAGTTACAATTAAGCCAGATAAGCTTCACAAGCTTCTACACATTCTCTACAAGCCTGCGCACAATCCTTGCAGTGTTGATGATCATGCTTATCGCATTCATCTGCACAATCCTGACATACCTTTTTACAATATTCAACCAGGGCATTCACATCGCTATAACTCGTGGCTAAAATTTGATTTAAAGCAGCACAGGCTTCAGCACATACCCTGTCAATTCTAATGCAATCTTTCATCATCTTTACATTGTCTTCATCAAGACAGGCATCAGCACAATAATTGCAATGGTTAATACAATTTCCAAGTGCATTAATTAATTTTTCATTTCTCATAATATTGATTTTTAATGGTTTATGTCGAAATTATAAACTAAAAACCAAAGTGGGTTTTAAAATTATGCTAAGATCTTTCAATTTTAAAGGTATTTAACAAAGTCCTTAAAATTTTAAGGCTTTTTTTCTTCTAATTGTGTCCATTTCCAGCCATCCTGCAATAATAAGGTCTTGAAAAATCTACGTTTTTTCATAAATTTTTCTTCTATATCTTTTTGTTCTATAGTGGTAGACACCAAGCCGTGTTCCTGCAAAATTGCAACCGAAATTTTTGCAGTATTTTTTTCTTTAATATTGATATGGGTAACTTCAGATATAATTTTAAAATAATTTTCAAAAGCTACAATCAAAGGCCGAATATCTTCTAAGGGGGGCTGTTTTTCCTTTTTTATTTTATGGGTAAGGATAACTAATGCCTCGTATAGGCGCGCCAGTTGCAAAACTACATTGTTACTTTGATTTGGGTTGTGGAAATAATGAATAACCGGATATGTTCTATGATGCTGGCTGTATTTAATAATAGAGTCGGATATATCATCAATTTTATTCGTCAGTCTTGAAAAGTCTTTTTTATTCCAGGAATTAAGTACAATTTCTTGCGGTGTGCTTCCTAAGGTACTAAGTTTTATCCCCAATTTTTGTTGGTCTATAACTGCTGAAAGAACGGGAATAAAATAAGTTACCGACATAGTAAGAAGAATAAGACCTGTAAAGGAATAAATAGTGGTTAGTAGCCTCCAATAATTTCCTGCCGCTATAAAATCACCAACGCCCAGAGTGGAGAGGGTAAAACCGCTATAATATATTACCTCCCATAATCCTGCGGTGGTCTTGGTGGAACTTTGAATTATTGATCCAGGATTGGAATATAAAATCAACACCATACTACTCCACAGGGCAAAGACCCAAATTATTACAATTGCAATAAGCAGGATATAACCTGCATGACTTAAAAATTTTGAGCTTCCGTCTTTGCCAGAAATATTTAAAAATCCTTTCCAGAAAAAATGGGAAAACCGGCTGGTTAACCACCCCCCACCCTGCAAGGAAAGAGTTGTTTGAATAACATCTAACACAATTAATAGATAAATAATTATGCCTAAGATTGAAAGAATGTTCATATTTTATGCTTTATTTTATTTGACCTAAGTAGCCCCTTGAACAAGCTAACCCTGTTAAACTTCCATACCAAGGGAAACTTAGACCATATTTATACTTTTCCGGTCTTTTACTTGTAACTTCCTATAACCTGAAGGGGAAAGCCCAGTTGCCTTTTTAAATGAAGTTGAAAGATAGGCGGCTGTGGAATATCCAAGGTTATCTGCAATCATCGCGATACTCCAATCATCGTAATTTAAAAGTTCTTTTACGCGTTCAATTCGAACCGAGATGTAAAGCTGCTGAATACTCTGTCCCTCCCTATCTGTAAAGATGTGGGTTATATGTCTATAATCGAAGTGCAGGTGCGAGCTAGGCATAGTTGAAAATTTATCGTTTGCGGTGTCTTTTGAATAAACCTTTTTAGTAATTAAGGATTTTATCTAATTAATTTTTCATTACGGCTTTCAATGATCTCGAACCCTAATTTTTCAAATTCTGTTTATAGTTGCTCTTTCTCAACAGCAGAGAGCTTCCTTTCTATAATGGCCTCACAAAGGTTTACCACGGAAAAAGGAATATTCAAATTATTAAAAATTTCTTTTACCACTATAAGCACCTCTAGCACACCACGTTTATTTATGCACCCTTTATTTACTTTGACCCAAAAACTTTTGAACAACCTACAAGGTGCGAAAACCAAGCAAGTTATTCTTACGCTTATTTGATTGTTTCTTGAACTCTACCACATTTCAACATTTTATTTCCGTAATATGGATTAAAAATATCTTTTGAATTTGAATACCAATAGTCTCCTTTTCCTTCAAAAGCCATGGGGCAGTATTGCTTATAGATTTCTCCAGAGGCTAATGCATTCCTTAAAACAGGTTCCATAGCTTCTGTAAGTTTAGAAAAAGCTTCCCGCTGCTTATTTATATTACCGCTTTCTGCAATTTCATTTGCAATAGCCACTATACCCTTCTTATTGGTTGCCGTTTCCGCAAGTTCTGCTGCTTTTGCACTAGCGGCTTGGGAATTGGTATTTACAAATGCGTCTTTAATAGCTACATACAGGTCATAGAGATCAGCAGTTTTTTCATCCTTAAATTCTGCTTGCAATCCTTCATCCTCATAGCCTTTTGCTTCAGCATTTTCATCAATGTTTGGCTGGTGCATTTCATTTTGCATAGGCTTTGGGGCATCCTTTGTGTTTTGGTCATTTTTACAGGAGAATATCGCTAAACTTCCAGCAATGAGACTTAAAACTGTTATGCTTCTAATTATTTTTTTCATTTTCCGATTTTATCGCTATTAATGTTCAAAATTAGGTTTATTTGAATTTTTTTTGAAATTTTCTTATTGATGGTGATGAAATATACCAGAGTAAAAAACCGCTCAAGACCGTTATAAGGCCCATAAGAGAAAAAATACGTAGTATAAGGTTATTAAAATCGTCCCTTCCTTCGTAATCCATGGTATGGGTCATCCAAAGAAAATCGAACCAACGCCAGTCGCGATAACGTACCGTTTTAAAACTTGCATCGGTAGCACCCACATAGGCTTTTAGGTTTTTAGGTTGGGCATAATTAATAACATAAGCCGGAAAAGATCCACTACGGTATTCATGATGATCCCCGACTTTGTTGATTTTTTCTACTGAAATTATTTTAAAATCATCTTTTACATATCGTTGCGCAATATTCTTGGCATCTTCTTCTGAAATTTCATCGATAACTTTGCCATCTTGTGCGTGTACCAGTTTTTCGTTGTTTACAAAATAGTAAGGCATTCCCGAAACTTCTTTTAAACTAATACTATGAATTTTCATTTCTGGAATGAGCGTGGAAATACCGGCAAGATTTTCAAAATTTGAAGTTTCAGGAGGCAATTTTTTAAAGTGATCTCCGTGAATTTCATCGATATCGGTCCAGCTAAAATACATCCCGCTAATAGTCCACATCAAGAACTGAATGCCTATAAAGATTCCCAGATATCGATGGGCTTTACGAATTTTCATCGCTGTTTTTCTCTTCACCATTTCTAATTAACTTCCATATATTAGATTATTCTTTTTACGTTTGCAATTATGTTTACGTTTACCTACGTAATCCATTACAAATTTACTTTTAGTCATTAAAGATCACTTATAAAGTTCACTATAGGATTTACTATCCGACTCACTAATTTTTCTTACAATACTGGTTTTGTTTATTCCATTTCTATCTGAGATACCCATTGATAGTAACAATTCCTTTAAACCCTGAATGGTGTTTTTATGATAATTAGCCACTTTGTGTTTCTTATCCTCAACTACCAAAGCCTTTACCCGCTTTGAATCCATAGTGGTTATTCCGGTAGGGCAGGTATTTAAATTGCATTTTAAAGATTGGACACACCCCAGGGCAAACATCATACCCCTGGCACTGTAACAAGCATCGGCCCCAACGGCTAATGCTTTATAAATATCGAAAGAAGAAATTATTTTTCCCGCAGCTATAACCTTAATATGTTTGCGCAGATTATATTTTTTTAAAGTTATATCCACAAAGTGGAGCGCCTCAATTAAAGGTGTTCCGCCCCAATGTAATCCATCCATGCTTGCAGCCCCAGAACCACCTTCTGCTCCATCTACCGCAATAAAATCTGGAAAATTATTTTCTTTATTTTTCGAAAATATTTCAATCATCTCATCAAATTCGAGTTTTAAACCAATACAGAGTTTAATCCCTATAGGTTTTGCAGAGGAAAGATCACGTAATTCTTTGATAAATTTAAGCAACTCGTTAGGGTTACTGAAAGCACTGTGGTGCGCCGGGGAATGAATCTCTGTATGTGCTTCAATATCCCTATATTCTGAAATCTCCCTGGTATTTTTACTGGCAGGAAGTATAGCACCAAAACCTGGCTTAGCTCCTTGTGAGATTTTAATCTCGATCATTTTTACGAGATCATTCTGGGCTATTTCAGTGAACTTTTCAGCATCAAAATTCCCTTCAGCATTTCGGCATCCAAAATATCCGGTGCCAAATTGAAAGATTAGATCTGCCCCGTATTTTTGATGATAAGGTGTAAGCCCCCCTTCACCAGTGTTTTGTGCAAATCCCGCTATTTTAGCCCCTCCATTAAAAGCCAGGGTAGCATTTTTACTAATAGAGCCATAACTCATTGCCCCTAAATTCAAAATACTTGAACTGTAGGGCTTAGTACAATTTGGACCTCCAATATTAATACGAAAATTATCGCGAAATTCCTTTGAGGGAAATGTAGAATGCAAAAACCATTCACGGCCAGTACTCTCATAAGATAACTGGGTGCCAAATGGCTGATTCATGTTTGCATTTGCGGCCCGCTTATATACAATTTCCTTTTGGATCCAATTGAAGGGCATACCTTCGGCGCGGTTGAGAAACAAAGCTTCTTGCAAAACGTGACGTTGTTCTTCTAATAAATTGGTAAGCCTACCAAATAAAGGATAATTACGCTGAATATTGTCTGCTTTTTGAAAATAATCTTTAAAGCCCAATATATAAATAGGAAGCAATAAAATCGCTATCCACCATAGATGCGGCCGCCACAATATAATTAATATAAGTCCTACCGCGGATACTGAAGAACCTATTAAAAAAAAAATTCTCATAAATCCAATTTAATGCGAGTGTCCTTCGCCTTTGCTATTTCCATCTGTTTTTTCAGTTTCAAGATATTCGCCCTGAGGGCCCACTCCTTCTATATATACCAGCTGGGAACCATAATGTCCTGCTTCTGCAACAGAATATGCTGAAAAAGCAAGAATTAGGAATACAAAAATTTCAAAAACCCGGTTCTTCTTCAATAAAAATAAGCTGATCAATTTTAAGGTAGCAGCAACTGCGCTGGAATAAATGGTCCATTCGGCAAATTTATCATGCTGTTCTAATACTTTTTTGGCCATTTCAGTTAAATCCTGGGTATGGGGATGGGCATACACCCCGGCTATATAGGCACCGATAAACCCTCCGCCTACGGTTAAAAGGATTATCCAATCCAGATTCCTTTTCAGAGTAAAAATCTGAATTAGCTGCAAAAATGCCCCCAGTAAAAGCAAAACAATGGGAAAATGAACCACCAAAGGATGAAGATTTGGAAAATCATCAAGCGCCGCCTTAACTTCCCTGAAACTATCTTCTGATCCTAAAGCCGGATCCTGCCTGGTATTTTCTGTAGCTATATTTGTGGTTATAGTATCGGGGTCTAATCCCTGTTCCTGACCTAATGGAGAATGATTATGATCGTCTTGCGCCGGGAGTAATAATGGCAACATCATTAAAAAGAATATAAAGACAAAATTTTTCATAAAAATAAATGGAGTTATAAAGTTAATTACCGGAAGCATAGAATATTCTTAATCTGCCCAAAAATGCGCAAAGGAGCCACGAATCCACCAATAAATTGTAGAAAATATTCGTGGATTGGTGGCAGAGTATAATGTAAATATGTCTTAATGGTAAATTCATTAGGCCCAAACATCTTAAATTATTTAGAAGTACCCGCATTATTCTGGTGATTTAAAATGGAACTTAAATTGATAACTCGAAAAATAAATTTAAAATCCATACCGGGTATCTTAAATATCTGCCATATCGCTATATGGTTTGGAATTCTACAATGAAAAAAGAAAAAGGAGGGAAATTAAGACTTCAACTAATTATCATAAACAACGATCCCTCCATTTCCTTTAAACTTTAATCCCAGATTCTAATCATGATCCATAGACTCATTATGGTCCATTTCCATATCGTCACCTTCCATCCCTCCCTGTTCCATTTCCATATCGCCGTGGTCATCTTCGGTGGTTTCCCTACAGGAAATCATGGTAAGGTTAAAAGTTCCCACAAATAAGACTAACAGTAAAATTCTGAATTTTTTCATTGTTCAATTATTTAATTAAAGGTTCGAAATAACTTTTTGAAGTTTTACCTTGATCTCTTTAGCCACTTTGCCTAGCGCATCATCTTCCACCGCCTGCATGGAAGCAATGGGATTTACCACCGCTACTTCTATCTCTCCTGCCTCTTTTTCCTGTACAATCACATTGCAGGGCAGCATAGCCCCAATCTTGTCTTCCGTTTTTAGAGCTTTATAAGCGTAAGGCGCGTTACAGGCTCCAAGAATGCGATAGTTTCTAAAATCCACATCCAGCTTTTTCTTCAAAGTTTCAGTAACGTTGATCTCTGTTAATACCCCAAAACCTTCTTTTTCCAATTCCTCGGTAACTTTAACGATTACCTCTTCGAAATTTCCTTTAAGGCTTTTGTTAAAATAATAGTCCATGATTTTTTATTTAATGCGTTTTACAATTTTTTTGACTGCATTTAAAATTTACATCTTTTCCTGATGTGCCTTCATTTTGGCTTTCATCTTTTCCATAAGCTCAGGATTCTCATGCAAAAACTGGATCATTTTATCCATCATCTTCTCGGCCATTTCGGGATTAGATTTCATCTTGGAATGCATCTCTTCCATCATTGCTTCTTTCATAGCCGGATCTTTCATCATTTTCTCTTTCATCTTTTTCTTCATTTCTGGATTCCTGTCCAGTCTCTCCTGCATCATCTTATGCATTTTTTCTTTCATTTCAGGATCATCCATCATTTTCTCCATGTGGGATTTCATCTTTTCTTTCATCCCCGGGTTCTTTTGCATCATGGCTTTCATCTTGCCAGATTCCATCATTTGCATATGGCTTTGCATCATGAGTTTTCTTGCCCCTTCGTCTTGTTGTGCCAGATCAATAAATTCATTGAATTGGTTTGGGTTCGAAATAATTTCCTGGTAAACAGCGTTTCGATTGTCTGGAACATCCATTGCTTCAGAAGCGTTAAATGTTGATTTACAACTTATCAATGTTCCTACTGCTACTATAATCATTAAGGTTTTTACAATTGTTTTCATTTTACTTTGTTTTAGAGTTAATAAAAATTTCATCGTTCAGTTTTTTTTAATTCTCTTATCCTGTTCTTTCTACACTATTTTAAAGTTTCTCATCATGCCCATATCCTCATGCTCCAGATTATGGCAATGGTATAGAAACAATCCTTTATAGTCTTCAAATCGCATGATCAAATCCATTTGCATTCCTGGTAAAAGATAAACACTGTCCTGCCAGCCTTCGTTGATAAAACCGTCTTTGGTTGCTTCCCAAAGCTTATCATCTACCTTATCAGCGTCTCGGTTTAAGATGTTGAATTGTAATTGGTGGATATGAACAGGATGTGGCATTTGCATCATATTTCCCATGCCTCCCTGACCGCCCATCATTCCGCCGTTGCCATGCATTCCGCCGCCCATCATTCCGCTGTCATCATCAGGATCTGAAGAAAACTGGTTTCCATTATTGATACGCCAAATTTCGGTAGTATCTAATTTCACGGTCTCTTCTTCGGCTACTTCGGTGCCATTATAGGTGCGACCGTTAATGGTCCATTCCATCATTCCGCCCATAGCGAAGGTGAAAGTCCTGGGATTGTCTTTATTGATGGCATCTGTGGCCGCCAATGTATTGAAAGAACTGAGCTCACCAGGTAATTGAGCATCTTTGTTTTCTGCGAAAGCCCCCACATTTATTTCCAGAATATCAAACTGAGTGTCATAAGGCAAGTGATTGCTACTGCTATTTCCCATCATCCCGCCATTCATCATGCCACCACCCATCATGTCCAGTGGGATAGGTAAATGGACCAGTTTAATACGACTATTTTCTGACTGTTGAGATAAATCCAACCATACATCTACCCGCTGAGCCGGCCCTAGCATTAAATAAGACATTCTTTTTGGCGCTTTAAGCAGACCTCCATCTACACCCAATACGGTTATCGCTTCGCCGTTATCCCATGCCAATTTATAGGCACGGGAATTGGAACCGTTTAAGAGCCTTAAACGATATTTCCCGTTTGCGCCCAGGTTCAGGGTATTATCAATTTTACCATTGATCAATATTTGCTCACCTAAAAAACCCTGCATTCGATCCATCTGACCATCGCCTAGGTATTGGAGCTGCTTATTATCATTAAAAGTCCTGTCCTGGATTACCACAGGAATATCATATTCACCCTGGGGTAAATTTAATTTTTCTTCTTCTTTATCAGATACGATAAACAATCCTGCCAGTCCCTTATATACCTGTTCCCCTGTATGTTTATGCGGATGTGGGTGGAACCAATACGTTCCAGCCCTGTTCATCACTTCAAATTCATAATAATAGGTTTCTCCTTCACTTATTACATGCTCTGGGTGGCCATCATTCTCGTGAGACACGTGCAGGCCATGCCAGTGTACAATAGATTCGGCCGGAATCTGGTTTTCATACCTCACCCTAACCTTATCCCCTTTCTTTACCCGAATAACAGGTCCTAAATAGCTACCCTCTATATTTTGTAAATTATCTTCACTACCTTTTATAATAGATGCTCTATAGGAATATGTTTTGGTACTACTGTCTGGATAGATGTTGGTCTGGGAAGGTAATGCGGTAAGTTGTAGATCTAAATCGGCAATAAAATCCTTGTTCATTTTATTTACGGTCTCAGGATGCCGGGTGGAGGTATCCGATTTACAGGAGGCAAAAAAAGGCATTACATAGAAACCTGCTGCTGCCAGGCTTGCAGTTTGTATAAAATTTCTTCTGTTTACGTTTTTTTTCATCATTATATTATTTTGAATTGCATTCGTAAAATTTCAGCACAAGGAAGGTTAAAGCCCCGCTTAAATTTTAGATACTTAGACAACTTAAAAGTCGTAGGCTGCTTAACAGCTAATCTACCGCCCCTTTTTCTGGAGGTTTTCGATTTAGAAACCATTTTTCACCTAAAAATATGAGCAACATAGAACCAAATGCTATCCAAATTAGGGTGGGATCACGTTCTATTTTAATATAAACGAAGGAACCCAGAACTACCACATCCAGAATTATTGCGCTTATTACGATCCCCGCTTTGGCCTCTATGTCCTTTCTCATTTTGGTAAGCACTCCCCAATGAATAATAATATCCATCACCAAATAATATATTGCGCCAAGGGAGGCTATCCTGGAAAGGTCGAAAAAGATAGTAAGCACAATGGCAATTACTATAATATACACCAGCATATGCTTTTGTATACTCCCTTTCATACCAAAGTGACTGTGAGGTATCAACTTCATGTCAGTTAACATAGCAGTCATTCTTGAAACTGCAAAAACACTGGCAATTACTCCAGAAATAGTGGCGATAATAGCAATAGCCACGGTAAACCATAAACCAAATTGACCAAATAATGGCCTGGAAGCTTCAGCTAGACTATAATCTTTGGCCTCAATGATTTCAGGAATACTCAAGTTGGAAATCACCCCCCACGAAACGAGTAAATAGGTTAGCCCGCAAATGAGCAATGAAATGATAATGGTCCTGCTCACGTTTTTGTGTGGTTTCACAATTTCACCACCACTATTGGTTATAGTAGTAAAACCCTTATAGGCAAGGATAGATAAAGCCAGTGCTCCAAGGTACTCCATTACTCCCCTTTCCCCGCCGGTACCTCCTGAAGGTACTAAATCTGATACTACAAAACCCGAGGCATAGATAGCTCCTCCGGCAAAGATCAATAACCCACCGGTTTTGAGGATCGCCATGGCAAGGGAGGATTTCCCTATTACCTTATTGCCTGCAATATTAATTACAAAGGCAAAAATGAGTAGGCCCACCCCTAAAACGGGAATGAGATAACTGTCTTTTGGCGCATCGAACAATTGCAACGTATAACTACCAAAGGTCCTGGCCACCAGACTTTCATTAATAATCATAGAGAACGTCATCAGTAAAGCTGCAAAAGCAGTTACAAGTCCCTTTCCATAAGCTTTCTCCAAATACATGGCGATACCTCCTGCAGATGGATACGCATTAGACATCTTGTTATAGGAATAAGCACTAAATCCTGATATAATTCCACCCACAATAAAAGCTATTGGAAAATACTCACCAGAAAGTTCTGCCACTTGACCAAGAAGCGCAAAGATCCCTGCACCAATCATAACATTGGTTCCCATTGATATTGCACCCACCAGGCTTAGACTGTTTTCTTTATAATTTCCCATATTGTTTAGAATCGTAATGATAATCCACCTCCGGCGCCAAATCTATTGTCGTAACTTCCCATTAATGAAAAGTTCTTACCAAGAAAATATTCCAGCCCGGCGCTCCATACTTGCTCATCTTCAAAATCTTTTCCTGGTTCAAGATCATTGACCCAGCCAAAATCTGCCTGGAATTCATATTCCCCGAATAAAACAAGTCGAGGGAAGATCATAACTTCCCGGGCAAGGCTAATTTGGGGCCTCAATTTATTATCTACACGAAGGTCTAAAGCAAACATATAGGGAGTAAAATACCTAATACCTCCAATGGCGGTGGTACTGAGTTCTTCCATACTATCCTTCATTTCATTCTCCATATTCACACCGGCAAACAAACGTACCCAGTCATAGAGGTAATATTCATAGGTGAATTCTGCTTCAATATTTTCGTTCCAGCCGTATTCTGCCAAAACGTTAAATTGATTCCTTATATTGGAACTTACCACATTTAATGTTGTCATGTGTGAGGCGGCATCCAACATTCCCCAGGTATAAAATTTATTGGTTTCCCTTACTAGGTTACTCAATGGGAAAGGCTTCATACGTTCGTCCCTTTTAGTGTCATAACTTACCACTCTCGCCATTCCGGAATCCAAATGATAAAGGATGTGGCAATGCAGGAACCAATCGCCATATTCATTCCCATAAAACTCGATAGTCACTTTTTGCATGGGCGGGACATTGACGGTATGTTTCAAAGGGGAATGTTCTCCGTTTTTATTAATTACCCTGAAAAAATGCCCATGTAGATGCATAGGGTGGTGCATCATGGTAAGGTTGTTAAAGGTGATCCTGGTAACCCCATCACCTTCAATTTTTATTTTATCGGTTTCGGCCAGGGGCACCCCGTTTAAGCTCCAAACATAGCGGGCCATATTTCCGGTTAAATTCAGCAGGATTTCCTTTACAGGCGCATCTTCGGGATGTGTTGTAGGATTTTTAGATTCCAGGTAATCATAGTTATATTCTGAAAACATATCCATACCCGGCATTTTTCCTTGCTCCATTCCTTTCATCTTATCCATCTGCATGGTTTTTTTCCCGCCACCGGCCATTTTCATAGAGTCCTTTTTCATCTTCACACTATGGTCCTTATTGGCCATTGTGGAGTCCTTCTTCATGTCCATTTTGGAATGATCCATTTTAGAGTGGTCCATGGCCTGCATATCTCCCTCTTTTTTCATATTCATATCGCCATGGTTCATCGCTTCCATGTCCATCTCATCCATTTGCATTCCCCACTTATCCATCATTTCATAGGGATCAACATTTTTTGGATTGAATTTAAGGGCTGGTGCCCCCATTTTCATATCCATTTTTGCCATTTTTTGCATCATCCCAATTTTATCGGGCCTGGGCACATTAGGGGCGGGAAGTATCCTACCGGTGCCTAGAAAAGCTGAAGCTGTCCCAGAACCATCCTGTGCAGTAATTTTAAATTCCATTTTGCCATCATCGGGTATGGTGACAATAAAATCATAGGTTTCTGCTACTGCAATAAAGGTTTTATTTTTCTCCACCGGCACTACATCTACACCATCAGCAGAAACCAGCGTAGGCATATTACCTCCAAAGGTCATCCAGAAAGAAGTAGAGGCAGCTCCATTAATAATTCTCATTCTAACTTTTTCCCCAGGCTTGAATTCGGGATATTCTATTTTCTCCTCACCATTTATTAAAAATGCAGGATAGTAAATATCAGCAATATCGGCACCTTCCATCCGTTGTCTCCAAAAATCAATTTGTGCGCCCAAAGCTCCACGCTTGATCACCTGATTTAGGGGAGTAGCTGTTCCTTTTTTAATATTGTACCATTCTGTGCCCCTTTTTAAAAACCTAAGCACATCTTTTGGCTTTTCATTGGTCCAGTCTGAAAGTACCAGCACCAGGTCTTTGTCATACTCCAATGTTTTTTCTCTTGGATTGATTAGCAGAGAGCCATATACCCCACTTTGTTCCTGTAACATGGTATGGGAATGGTACCAGTATGTACCATGTTGTTTGATCTCAAATTCATATTTAAAGGTTTCGCCCGGTTTAATGGGTGGCGTGGTTAAATAAGGGACACCATCAAAGAAATTTGGCAAAATCATCCCATGCCAGTGAATGGAAGTTTCCACATCCATTTTATTTTCAACATAGATCACCGCATATTCGCCTTCGGTAAATTCCAGGGTCGGGCCGGGGATTCCCCCGTTAATGGTCATCCCCATGACCTCTTTGCCTTCGGCTTTAGTAACCTTTTCCTGGTCTATGGTCAGGTTATATTCGTGTACCGGTAAATTATTTATATTTCCTTCAACAGATTTTTCCATGTGCCGTTGGCCATAGGAAATCATCATTGAACACAAAGTTAATATTAAAAAAAAATTATTTTTCATTCTTGATATTTTAATGCCTAAATATTTTAGGTTTCATTAGTAAGGCTTTAACAAGGCTAAAAAGA
The DNA here is from genome assembly GCF_031846585.1 of Autumnicola musiva. Classification (NCBI taxonomy): domain Bacteria; kingdom Pseudomonadati; phylum Bacteroidota; class Flavobacteriia; order Flavobacteriales; family Flavobacteriaceae; genus Autumnicola; species Autumnicola musiva. Next base: position 133,161 of record NZ_JAVRHK010000002.1, on the reverse strand, counting down.
TCGATCCTGTTGAAAATATTCTACATTGATTATTTAAAGAAGACCCCACAGGTTTTCAAAACCTGTGGGGTCTCGCTTAATATTATTCCTCGTTCTCCAAACGATAAATGATCTTCTTCATCTGGGCAATTTCGCGTTTCTGGGCCTCAATTATTTCTTCGGCCAGTTTCTTGGTTTCAGGATCTTTAATATCTGCCCGCTTACTAGTTAAAATCGCAATCGAATGGTGGGGAATCATTGCCTTCATATATAAAACGTCGCCAATAATAGGTCGTTGTGCTCGTACTAAACCTAAAGCAGAGACAAACAGCACCAGGCTACCCACGTAAATTGCTATATTCTTCTTCTTATTTTTATACATTTTCAACATCAACGACAACATAATTACCGCCATTGCCGCTATCCCCAAACAGGTCATATAAAAACGGGTCAAGCTGAAATAAACATGATCAAATTCGTAGGTATTCAGGTACATGGTAATGTACATGGCTATAAAAGATAACCCGAGCATTAGAAAAAATCTACCGTAATTGCTACCACCAGTTTTATGGTGGTTTTTTGCTTCTGAATTCATTATTTTTTGGTTTTGGTTAGGTTGGTTTTTACTTTTTAATTGTCTTTTTTACGGAACCACAATTGGGCATCTTATCGCCAAAATATGGATTGTTTATTTCTTCGATATCGGCATACCAGTATGCGCCCTCGTTATTGAAAGCCATAGGACAGAACTTTTTATAGATCGTACCGCCAGAAAGTGCATCTTCAAACATAGGCCCTGCTTTTTCTGTGAATGCTGCGAATAATTCCCTTTGTTTTTCCAGCTCGCTGGTTTCAGATAATTGTTGTGCAATAGCTTTCAGTTCTGCTCTTTCTTCTGAAAAAGAGGCTACCATACTTTGAGACGCATCCTGTACCTGGCCTGCATCAGCATTGGTCAATGCTATTTTTATTTCCAGGTAGTTATGCCATATTTTTCCCGTCATTCCATCTATAAAATCCTGATCGGCGATATCTGCTGTTTTCCCTTCGGCTTTTTTAACCTCTTCAGGGGTGTCTATTCCTACCGATTGTTTTGCTTTGTTATCAAGGCAGGAAGTAAATACAATTACACTAAATAAAAACACACTAAAACTTAAAAATCTATTTTTCATATCTTGACTGGTTTTAAATTTGATTTTTAAAATTAATGGTAAGAAAAAGGATTTATTGTCATAATTTGGTTAAACATCTATAAAATTTGGTCTAAAGAATTTCTAAAATTTTTATTAAGTTCCTTATATTCAGATAAATTCATCCCTGTTTCTGCTTTAAATTGCCGGGAAAGATAATTTACATTAGTATAATCCAATAGCTGACTAATCTGGGTAAAATTATATTGTTTGGACTGAATGAGCTCTTTTACTTTTTCAATTTTCAGCTTTATAAAATACTTTTCTACCGTTATGTTTTCGGTATAGGAAAAAATCCGACTCAACCTCGAATAATCAATTTTGGTTTCTTTGGATAAGTAGCGGGATAAAGTCCCTGATTTTTGCAGGGGAAGGTTTTCCAAAAGCCGTATAAGACTTTGTTTTACCTTCTCGACTAAAATTTTATCGGATCCCTCCAATATTTCAAAACCATTTTCATCGAGGACCTTTTCTAACTTTTTAGAATCACGAGCTATATTTTTGCTTTTATAAACTACCCGGCCTAGTTCTACTTTTGTTACTTCCACCCCGGCTTCAAGTAACTCGTTTTTAATTACTTTTATACACCGGTTACAGACCATATTTTTAACAAAGACCTCTACCACGATAATTTTTTGGTAATGTTTTTTAAAAATTTATTTTTTATCATACCCTAAGCATTTATTTAAGCTACCACGCCCATGTTTTTCCCAGTAGTCTAACAATATTTCATTTTTTGGTTTTTGTGCCTGTCAAGGGAAGAGGCTTTATAAACTAATTAAATTTAAGAATACCCTTCCCTCACAGGACTTTAACATCATACTCTCAAAAGAAAAAGATTAACTAACCAATCAATGAAAAAATTCCTTTCCTTTTTTGGGATATGATATTGTTTATTTTAAAAATCCCCTATAAACTATTTTTAAGCTGGGTCATATATTTTATGATTTCCTTTTTCTCCAATTCTGAAAATTTAGCATCCCAATGGATAAAAGTGTAGGAATCCAGCGGCATTTCATCATCCTCAATCTGGCTTATAATAGACCTTAACTTACTGTTTTTTCTTCTATCAGAAAGCTCGCCCCATTCATTAAAATTTAGTTCAGATTTTCCTTCCCTGATGTGATTTTCCAGAAACCAGGCCACTGGTTGTATCCTGTTATACCAGGGATATTCAGTATTGTTGCTATGGCAATCATAACAGGAAACCTTTAATTTATCCTGTACGTCTTTCGGGACATTGTTCACCAGCATAAAATCTGATTTTGGCACCACTTCACTTTGGTTGCGATTGGTGGGCACAAACTGGATGCCCACCAACACAACTAAAAAAACCAGTGCAATGATTTTGATTGTCTTCATTTAGTTAATTTCTCTTTGCACCTCTCCGCAATCCATCATTTTACTTCCATAATAGGGATTTTTGATTTCTTTGGTTACACTCAACCACTGTGCACCTTTGTTATTATTGTACATCGGGCAATAAGCTTGGTACAACTTTTGGCTGGTTCCGACAATGTCAATCAGGTCTATCATGTCCTTGCTCAAAATGTCGAAATGCTCTCGCTGGTGGCCTATGGGGCTTTCCGCAATGTGTTCGGCATGCTCAGTGGCGTCTTCTATGATATCTTGCAGTTCTTGTTGGTCGTTCTGTTCGTAGTTTTCCGTTTTAAAGGTCTTTAACTGTCCCACCATTTTTTCCCCGGCTTTGGCCGCGGCCTCCTGATCGTCATTTACCAAGGCATTTTTAAGCTCCAAGTATGTGGTCAGGCTGGCATCGGTTTGGGCAGCATTGCTGCTTTCCATCCTGTTTTCTTCCATCGGGACAGCGCGCTCGGTCGCCGCGTCTTCAATAGTTGTATTGCTGTTTTTCTCGTTGTTCTTGCAAGAAGTGCTTATTACGGCAAATGCCATAGCCATCACTCCCAAACTTACTTTTACTGTTTTCATTTTTCTTGTTTTTAAAAGGTTGATATTTCTGTTACTGCAATTAATTAAATTTTCCGGATGCCATAAAACACAGCCCGGAACTTAGTATTTTACTTGGTTGTTCGACCGGAAACAAAAAAAGCACTTACCGGCTTTCCTTTTCCCCAGTCCTTATTTTTATACGCTGTTCCACGTCGCTTACATAGATGAGCCCGTCCCCGCTTTTGCCAGTACGGGCACTTACTTTTATAATATTTACAATTTTATCTACATCCTCTTTTTCGCACACTATCTCCATTTTAATGACTTTGCTGTGCATAAATTGAAAATTCAAACTGGGGGAAGCGGTTTTGGAATCAGTGTAATCTCCAACCCCCTCGCCTTGAAATACGGTAAAACAACAAAAGTTTTCTTCCCGCAGATTCATGGTCACTTCACTAAGTCTTTCGGGTCTGATAAAGGCTTTGATCTCATTCATATCTTCTAAATTTAAGTTGAAATAAGTTTTGTTATGCTTAGCTCTTTTTTGTGTAAGCTGTGTAATTCGCTTCTGAATTAAAATAGCCAACCCGGCCATTCGCGTCAAGCAGTACAATAAAGGCTTCGGTTTTATCCACTCTTTCCCCTGTTTGGGGATCGGTGGCCATCCTTGCAGATTCTTCGTTGTTCAAGGTGCCCACGCACATCTCGCAGCAACCATAATAGGTTTTCCCGTTTACCGGAACCGGGATTTGCGGTTTGGCCATATAGGCATCGTTTACCATACATACCAGGTCATTAGGCAACTTGTCTCCTATCTGAAAATCTAAAGAAAAGGTTTGTTTATTGGCGGTACTTGTACTAATTTCTGTAGCCAGTTTGTCTTGCTTTTTTTGTTTTTGCTGCTCCCCAGAGGAGTTACAAGCACCAAAAACCACGGCCAGAAGAAATACCGCTGTTAGAACTTTGAATGTATTTTTCATTTCAATCTAATTTTGTGCCTGCAAAATGGATAGACCTATAAAAAAGAGTCTATCCATACCTTGCAGGACTTTATTAATTGATAGTTTCTTTTACACTACCACATTTCAGCATTTTTTGGCCCATATATGGGTTCTTGATCGCCTTTTCATTGGAAAGCCAATAGCCGCCTTTATTAGAGTTTGCCATAGGGCAATATTCCAGGTAAATTTCACCTTTGGCAAGCTTCCCATTTTTAACCAGTTTCAACATTGCATCGCTAAGAGCATTAAAATTGTCACGTTGGTCTTCCAGAGAAGTGGCACCGGCCATTTGCGAAGCTTCTTTGCGAGCCGTCTCAGCATTTTCCACTTTTGCCAAAGTTTTCTCGAGTTTCATCGAATGCTTGGCGGCCTTTGCATCATTGGAAGCCACTAAAGCGTCCTTTACCAATAGGTAATGTTCATAAGCAGCGCCCAGATCTTTGTCTTTGAACTTAGGCGACATTTGCATTTCTTCACCATGACCAGCCATATTGTCGTGGTCGTGTTGTGCATAAACTCCCATGCTTAACAAAGTTAGAAGGAGCATCATCATTGTTCTTTTCATCTTAATAGGTTTTAAAGGTTATAAAAATTTGTTCTTCCCTGCTTTAGTTTATAGTTTCCACAATTTCGCCGCAGGTTAACATTGCGCTACCGTAATAAGGGTTTTTGATCTCTTCTGAACGGCTGAGCCAGTAGGCTCCCGCATTGTCATCTGCCATAGGGCAAAATTGCTTATAAACGGTCTGTCCCACTCCAAAAAGTTGCATCGCTTTGCTCAAATGGGCAGACAGGTGTTTAAAATGATCCCGCTGAGTAGAAATATCTTCACTCTCCGTTATTTTTTCCGCAGCACCAATTACTTCTTTTGAAATCAGCATCCAGTGGTCGTGAGCTTCACGATCCTCTAAAAGACTCATATCTATCTTGTTCATTGCTTCCAGTACTTTATTTGCAGTTGCTTGGGCGGTTTTGGCCTCATCTTCCACCAGGGCGTTTTTCAACTTCAAATATTGATCAAAAACGCCATTTAGCTGGTTGGTGAACTCTTCAGGTACCACGATGCGTTCCTGCATTTCGGTATGGTCAACGTTGCCGGTTCCTGCCGTTTCCATATTGGCATTACCCTCGCTACCTGCCATGTCCATACCGGCGTGGCCCTCGTGACCGGTAGATGTCTTGCCTCCGTCCTTGTTCATCATAGACTTTTTGCCCTGGAGTTGTGCGGCAGCATCTACGGTAAAGGCACCGTTTACCACAATGCGCTCTCCGGTACTCAAGCCATCTGTAACCGCATAATTACCACCCGCGGCGGCCCCCAGGCTCACTTCCCTCATTTCAAAGACAGGCCTGTCCGGATTGGGTTGTACGTAAACCAGCGAACGTTCCCCGGTCCACATCACTGCCGATTTTGGCACTGTAATAAGCTGGGGTTCTGTATTATCTGTATTTTCTTTATGAGCCGGTGCCACTCTCCCACGTACGAACATCCCGGGCTTTAAGCGGCCTTCATTATTTGGCAGGACTGCACGCACAGTTATCGTACGTGTTGCGGTATTAAGCAGTGGTTCAATGAAAGTAATGGGCACTTCATACTCTTTGCCGGGACGTGCATTTACTGTAATCTTTAGTTGTTGACCTTCCTCTAGTTGGGCGATCTGGTTTTCGTAAGCATCAAATTGCGCCCATACGCTACTTAAATTGGCTATCTCGAAAAGGGGTTGCCCTTGTTTAACGTAATCGCCTTCTTCCACCAGTTTTTCAGTCACCGTACCTGAAACCGTGGCGTAAATAGGAAAATATTCTTTTACCTCCCCCGAAACTTCAATTTCCTGAATTTGCTTATCGCTGAGTTTCCATAATTTCAATTTTCGGCGTACAGATTCGTATAACCGGGACTGAGAGTCCTTCATCCCCGCAGCGGTAAGCAATTCCTGCTGGGCAGAGACCAGCTCTGGGGAATAAATAGTGGCCAACACCTGCCCGCGGCGTACTTCCTCCCCGGTGTAATTTATATAAAGTTTTTCTATCCTGCCGCCAAAATAAGAAGCCTGCACACTTTTCACCTCTTCGTTCTCCACGATCTTCCCGGAGAGCACCAGGTCGTGATCCCCTAAGAGGCTATCGCCGATCTCCACGGTGTGGATATTGGCCAGAGCCAGGGCGGTTTCAGACATTTCTATTTGTTGCGGCCCAACCTCGCCGCCGCCACTCTCGGCAGGGATAAGGTCCATCCCGCAAATGGGGCAATCACCCGGCTCGGGCTGCATAATTTGCGGGTGCATAGAGCAGGTCCACAGCTGGTTTTCCTCCTCGTGATTATGTTCTTCTGTAGTGGCTGTTTCGACGTTATTTTCAGACGAATTGCCACCAAAAAACAGATAGCCCAGAAGCAGTCCTCCTAACAGTAACCCGGTGTAAATGATATATTTTTTCATCGTTTTTGTTTTAATTTATTCTGAATTATTCACTTAAATAATTGATGTTTGCACTGGCCTGGTAATAGTTTTTTACCGCTTCTATCAGGTTCAACTGAAAATTTAGCTGTAACTCCTGAACGTCCAGCACATCGTTAAAATCTATGGTGCCGGTTTCGTAATTCCGCATGAGTATCTCTTCGGCATCATTGGCTTGCTCGATGTTGAGCAGCTGGGTACGGTAGCTTATGCGTGCCTCTGCCCTATTGCTAAGAGCCGTTTCCAGGCGCGACACCAATTCGTTATGCCGGTTCTCCCGCTGTGCATTTAGCTCACGTTGCTTCAGTTCATTTTGTCGGGTAACCGATTTATATTTATTGCCGAAAATTGGAATCGTGATCGAGACCATCGGCATCAGGATATCTTTCCCACTATCCGGGGCTTCCATCGCAGTGGCTTCGCCTACCGAAACGTAATCCAGACCAAAACCCAGGTCTGGCAACGCTTCCTTTCGATTCATTTTTTCTGCTTCTCCTACCGATTCATATAGCTTGTCAAAACGCAACAACTCTGGGTGCACTTGAGGCACTTCTGGCAACTGCACCGGGTCTTCCTGTGGCACTGCCAGCGAATCGTACACCTTTACCGTAGCACCACGTTCGGCATTGAGTAGGGTATTGAAAGCGGCTTGTTCGGCTTTAAATTCTTCATCGAAGTTTTCCAAACGTTCCCGTAGCTGGTTTTGCCGCATTTGCAGGCGAAGCACATCTACGGACGAGGCTTGGTTTACCTCCAGGGAAGTAAGCGCAAGCTCCTCATAGGCTTCCAGCAGGTCTATGTTTTGTTCCAATACGCGTTGCTTTGCCCTAATGGCATAAAGCCTGTAATAATTTTCGGCCACATTTAGCAGCAGTTGCCTCTGGGCCGTGGCGATTTCCACATATTGGGCATCGGCAAGGCTTGATGCATAATTCTCCCTTGCCGTGATAGTCCCAAACCACGGAATCATTTGTTGCACCGATAGTTTGTACTGCTGTGGGCCCGTTCGGGTCTCTGGTTCGCTGGCAAAATAGCCTACGCTGAACTGGGTTTCCGGGAGTACCCCAACTTCTTCAATCCTCTCCCGGGCCGTTTCATAACGCAGTTCAAACGCCTGTATCTTCGGGTTATTTTCCAAAGCCTGGGTAAGGTAAGGCTGGAGCTGCTGGGCTGTTCCTGTAAGAAAAAAGAAAAGAGAGACAATCACCGCTAGCATTCCGCTTCTTCTATTCAATTTTATTATTAAAATATCTTTTGATTTCATAGTAAAAGGCTTTCTTCTATTTTCTATTTTCAATTCTCTTGTCATTATTCGCCGTCTCCAGGGTTTTTATGCCGGCTTCTTTTCTCCAACTAAATAACACCGGCACTACAAACAATGTGATTAATGCTATAGACATACCTCCAACCGCGGGGATGGCCATAGGGATCATAATATCGCTGCCACGCCCCGAAGACGTCAGTACGGGCAGGAGTGCCAGGATTGTTGTAGCCGTGGTCATCAAGGCGGGGCGAACACGCTTGGACCCTGCTTCCACCACCGATTTACGGATTTCCTTTCGGCTCTTGGGCTCGTTCCGGTCAAAAGTTTGGGTAAGGTAGGTACCCATTACCACGCCATCATCAGTAGCGATACCAAAGAGGGCGATAAAGCCTACCCATACCGCCACACTCAGGTTTATGGTTTTTATCTGAAACATATGCCGAAGGTTTTCGCCAAAAAAGTCGAAATTCAGGAACCAACCCTGGCCATAGAGCCAAATAAGGATAAACCCGCCAGAAAAAGCCACGAGGATCCCACTAAAGATCATAAGCGAGGTAGAAACTTTTTGAAACTGAAAGTACAGGATCAAAAAGATAATCATCAGTGCCAGTGGCACCACAACACTCAGCGTTTTTTCAGCGCGAATCTGGTTTTCGTAAGTCCCCGTGAATTTATAGCTGAGACCTTTGGGCACCCTGAGCTCCCCGTTATCGATTTTATCCTGAATAAGGGCCTGGGCATTTTCTACTACATCCACTTCAGCAAAACCATCCTGTTTATCAAAAAGCACATAGCCAATAAGGAAGGTATCTTCACTTTTTATTATCTGCGGCCCCTGCTCGTAACGGATATCTACCAACTCATCTAACGGCACCGGCGAGCCGCCCTCAACCGGAACATAGATATTGCCCATATCTTCCGGGCTGTCCCGCAATTCCCTTGGGTAGCGCACGCGTACACCGTAGCGTTCGCGTCCTTCAACCGTTTGACTTAGGCGTTTTCCTCCCACAGCAACCTCCAAAAGTTGCTGAACTTCTTCTATGCTAATACCATAACGAGCCAAACGTTCACGCTTGATATCAAGAAGCAGGTAAGGTTTTCCAACAATACGGTCGGCAAAAACGGCTTCGTCTTTTACACCTTCCACTTGCTTTAACAGGTCTTCCAGTTGGAGTCCAAAATCTTCTATTTGTCGAAGGTTTTGCCCCTGCACTTTGATTCCCATAGGTGCGCGCATCCCCGTTTGAAGCATTACCAGCCGTGTCTCGATGGGCTGGAGCTTGGGCGCCGAGGTTACCCCCGGCAGCTTGGTGGCGGCGGTGATCTCGTTCCAGATATCATCTGGCGACTCTATTTCGGGGCGCCAGTTACGGTAATATTCCCCGTCATCATCTGGAATGAGCTGTTTGTTTTTTACGCGGTGGAATTCCACGATTTCGCTGTCATTATAACTGCCAGCTGCATCTTCGTCCACCTCTAAACTTGGGTTTATTGCCAATTTGCCATTTTTTAACATAAATAAACCGTCTTCATTTACCTGGTAGCGCTGGCGTTCGCCGTGTTCATTCAGCATATATTCAGGTTTGTATTGGATTGTATTTTCATACATGGATATAGGTGCAGGGTCCAGGGCCGACTCTGTACGACCTGCCTTGCCCACTACCGTCTTAATTTCCGGGATAGCGGCCACGGCCATATCCAGCTGCTGCAAGACCCGCTTGTTCTCCTCTACACCTGCATGGGGCAGCGAAGTGGGCATCAACAAGAAGGAGCCTTCATTGAGTGAGGGCATAAATTCCTGCCCAATGTTGCGCATAATCATAAAACCGAGAATAACCAAAACGGTGGGCACCGACAAGAACAACAACTTATTGCGCAAGGCCCAATTGAGGATGCGGGTATAAAATTTTTGGAACAGGGCAAAAACACCCAGCAAACCAAAGGATATAATCCCTACCACAATAAAATTCCAGAAAACACTTTTTTCCAGACCCAACGGACGCCAATACTCGGCTAAAAGTAGCACTATGGCGAAAGCCGAAATAGCTATATTGATAACATTTGATCTTTTGGAACTAATTTTCTTTTTAAGAAGCAGTATTCCGGTTACGCCAAAAGCAATTAGGACAATACCGATGAAATATCCAAAAACAATAGCGGTAAGCCCTGCAATTATCAGAATCCCCTGTATTACCCAGCCCGCGGAAGTACGCCGGGTCCGTTTCTTAAAGAAAGATGCGGCAAATGGCGGAATAAGGAAAAGCGCAACCACTAGGGAAGCCACCAGTGCCATGGTCTTGGTAAATGCCAGTGGGCGGAACAGTTTCCCCTCTGCCCCCACCATAGTAAAGACGGGAAGGAAACTGATAATGGTGGTAAGCACGGCCGTCATAATTGCCCCGGAAACCTCGGCAGTAGCATTGTACACGATTTCATTCGTGGTCAAATATTTCCGTTCTTTGTCCTGATCGAGATGCCGGATGATATTTTCAGATAAGATCACGCCCACATCCACCATGGTCCCAATAGCAATGGCAATACCGGAAAGGGCCACGATATTGGCATCGACATTAAAGAACTTCATCGAGATAAAGACCATTAAAACCGCTACTGGCAATAAACCGGAAATGAGGATGGAGGCCCGTAGGTTAAAAACCATAACGATAATTACGAGTACCGTAATCAGGATTTCCAATGTAAGGGCTTCATTAAGCGTGCCCAGGGTTTCCTGAATCAGTTGCGTACGATCGTAAAATGGAACAATAGTTACCTGCGACTCGCGACCATCTTCCAGCACCTTGGTGGGCAGGCCGGGGCTAAGTTCATTTATTTTATCCTTTACATTATTGATTACTTCCAGCGGATTTGCGCCATAACGAGCCACAACCACTCCGCCAACCACCTCGGCACCTTCTTTGTCCAGGATACCACGGCGGGTTTCCGGACCCAGGTTTACTTTGGCAATGTCGCTTATTTTGATACTGGTAAATTCTTCTGAAGTTACCACGGCATTTTCAATATCTTCTATTTCCTGAACGTAGCCCAGCCCACGTACCAAATATTCGGCCTGATTTATTTCCAAGGTTTGTGCACCAATATCACGGTTGGTTTCCTTTACGGCCTTTACCACCTGTGCCAGGGAAATATCGTATTGACGCATCAGTTCGGGATCCACATCTACCTGATATTCCTGCACATAGCCACCTATGGATGCAACTTCGGAAACCCCGCTGGCACCGGAAAGTCCATATTTCACATAATAATCCTGAATGCTTCGCAGTTCGTGCAAATCCCAGCCCCCGGTAACATTGCCATCTTTGTCACGTCCTTCTAAGGTGTACCAAAAAACCTGGCCCAGCCCGGTAGCATCGGGACCCAGGGCAGGGTTTACACCTTCGGGAAGCAGGTTTGCCGGCAGGGAATTGAGTTTTTCCAAAATCCGGCTACGGCTCCAGTAGAACTCAATATCCTCTTCAAAAATGATATAAATACTGGAAAACCCAAACATAGAGGAACTCCGGATGGTTTTCACACCGGGAATTCCCAGGAGCGAAGTAGTAAGGGGATAGGTAATCTGGTCTTCTATATCCTGGGGGGATTTCCCCTCCCATTTGGTAAAGACAATTTGTTGATTCTCGCCAATATCGGGGATGGCATCTACCGCCACGGGATCGCGCGGAATTAAACCGGTTTCCCAATTAAAAGGGGCATTTACCACGCCCCAGCCTACAAAAAGGACTAGGAGGATAATTGCTACTAGTTTGTTTTCTATAAGAAATTTTATGCCTTTATTTAGCATCTTTATTGATAATTAAACAGTTATACATTGAATAACTTTCTGATAATATCAGAAAATTAAACACAACAAAGTAAGCCCAAGATGGAAGTAACCATAGAGCAAATCTTTCCGATAATTATCGGAAACTGTTTAAAATCAAATTAAATAAGTTTCGTGTAGTTTTTGTACGTTCCTTACAAGATAAGGAGGTGTATAATCTCTAAATGGAACAATGTTCTTATCCAGTCCATCAAAAAGATTAATATAAGTATAAAAGAAAGTAGCAACAAAGGCTTGATGCTCAAAGCTTAAATTGGTGTAAGATGTTTTTAAATCATCTTGACCGTCATTCACTATTTGTGAATCTGAACAGCAAGATTTTTCCGAAAAACCTGCTTCACAACTTTTTTGGGATGATTGATTTTCCATACCACAGGTTTGAGCATTATGAAATAAAGCAAAATCAACCAATGAATCTCCACAATAATGCATATCTACAGTAAACGACATAGTGGTAACAAATACCAAACTCGCCAAGGCTACAGATAATATTTTATGGAAAAACGATTTCATAAGATTGCAAATATATATAAAACAACGAAATATAAAAACATTAATAATTCTTTTCGTTATGTTAAACTTTTACTTCCTATACTATTTTCGACAAAAATAAAAGAATCAAACTTCTAAAAATATGATAAATATCATATTTTATTTTCTTTTTTGCAGTATGTTCGGCAAAAATAAGTTCTAAAAAATTCATTATTAAAAATTAGTTAACATTTGTTAATTTTTTTTATATTCGTATTATGCAAAGCTTTAATAAAATAATAGCTGTTTCATTGGTACTTGCAGTAATGTTTGCTTCATCGTCTTTTACTGTGAATATGCATTTCTGCTGTGATAAACTCGTGGATATGGCGGTTTTAAATAAAGCTCAGGTTTGTGATAATGCGGTGAAGGCTCAGACCAATCCTTCAAAAAAATGTTCGTTCGAAAAAAAAGGTTGCTGTGCTAATAAATCTATAGTTAAAGAAAGTGGCGATAACTTTCAAAAAGCTTCATTTGAGATGGAAAATCATAAACTGATTTTCCTACACACATTTTTTTACACTTACGTAAATCTATTCGAAGGGTTGGAACAAAATATAATCCCTTTTAGGGATTATGACCCACCCCTCATACCGAAAGATTTTCAAGTACTCCACGAGGTATATTTAATTTGATTTCATCCTAGGTAGGTTCTTTTTCAAACAACCTACCTTATATGTTGGCCTGTACTACGCAAAGGCTAACAACTGGTGCGCTCTATCCTGAGCATACCACACTTTCAACTATTTGAAAAACAGAAATTTATAATCTATTAGAATAAATACCATTCTAAGAATAAATAATTAATACTATGGATTTACAGAAAGAATTCTGGATAAAGAATATGGTATGTAGCCGTTGTCTAAAAGTAATAACGCAAGAACTGGAAGAGATGGGAATAACCGTACTCTCTTTGGAATTAGGTAAACTATTGGTTGAATCTTCAAAAAACACCAACACGGAGGTTACGTATAAAGTTACCAAAGTACTTCATTCCAATGATTTTGAAATAGTACAAAGTGAAGGGGAAATGCTGGTTGAAAAAGTAAAAATCATTCTAATCCAACTGCTTACTCAGTTACCACTTCATTTGAAAACAAATACTTCAGAACATTTGTCTTCTACGCTCAACAGGGATTATAAAATACTGAGCAGGCTGTTTTCTAAAAATGAAAACACCACCATTGAAAAATACTTTATAAAACTGAAAATTGAAAAAGTAAAAGAACTTATTCAATTAAAACAATATTCTTTTTCAGATGTGGCATATATGCTGGATTATAGTAGCATTAACCATTTATCAAGACAGTTTAAAGAGATTGTGGGAATGAGTATGAGCGACTATAAAAACACAGAAAAATGGAAACGAAATTTCTATGATGAAATTATATAAATAACAACGAAAGTTATGCAGATGAAGTAGCATAAAAACAGATAGCTTTCGTGTTAATTATAATATTAAAAACCCTAAAGCCTGAACTCCCTAAGGCTTGTGTTGATAATCCCCCAATTACAACATAAGCCAGTTCAGGTCTTAAAAAGGCGAGGAATAAACATTAATTAAAATAAAAAACAATGAAAAATCACTGGTTATGGATGGTCCTCGGTTGTGGACTGCCGCTTTTACTCATCTTTTTAGCACCATCTATTGGAATTGGTGGTGGCACCTGGCTTTTTGCATTTATTATAATAATGTTCGCAGTACACTTGTTAATGCCCATGCGGCACGGGAGCCATACGCACGGATTGTCCAATGAGAACTTAAAAAAGAAGGATAAAAAAAAAGAAGGACAACATCACTAAAATTTATGTTATGAAACGAAAATTTCAAATTAATGGTATTAGTTGCGGCGGCTGCATTAGCAGGGTCAAAAAGACATTGGAAGAACATCCAAAGATTGAAAAGGCAGAAATTTTTCTGGCACCAAAAGGAGCTACAATCATCACTATGAAGGAAACGCTTTCAGTAGATGAATTACAAAAACAACTCAGCAACCTTGAGGGTTACACAATTGAAAAACTATAAAAGTAACTTAAAATCAAAAATTATGTTTTTTCACGACGGAAGTTTCGGAGGTATGCACCTGATATGGTGGATTATTTGGATGGCGTTTATCATTTGGATTTTCTTTATCCCAACTGATATCCCATACCAAAAACCAAAAAAAGAAAAGCCATTGGACATCCTAAAAAACAGGTTTGCCAAGGGCGAAATTTCAAAGGAGGAATTTGAAGAATCCAAAAAATTATTAAAATCAGATAACCAATCTTAAAACATATAAATTATGTATCGATTAAATGTAAAAAAATTCGGTTTTGCCCTCGGTCTAACAGTATCCTTAATTTATTTGGGCTGTATGATCGTGATGGCTACAGCAGGACAGGAAGGAACGATTATATTTTTCAACAGCCTTTTACACGGTCTGGACACCAGTAATATTATAAGAATGGACGTGCCACTATTAGAAGCATTTTTTGGTATTGTGCAAAGCTTCATTTTAGGCTGGTTGATTGGAGCGTGTATTGCGGCATTTTATAATGCCCAAATAAAAAACAGATGATTTTGCATTAAATAGGATTGTTTAATCGAAAGTTTAGATAAGGCCCTCTTGAATTTAGAACATAATTATATCAAAGATTCATAAACCGCTAAAAATGATAAACAGTAATACTTATAAAAATATTAAGATCATTTTGACTCATTTATTTATTGGGGCAGGTATTTTTTATTTCCTGGTACACCCTTTTACAATGGTAATCTACTGGTTTGAGTTCAGTGATACGCCCTTCTCTTTCCCCTTGTTTCAGCAAGTCTTAGAAGAACGTTTTTTGGAATCTTTCAGTTTCAATATGCGGGGCATGGGCGGACTCTTAACTTTATTGGGAGGATTCTTGGGGATAGTTTCAGGTTTATTCTGGATAAACCTGAAAAAGAAAAATGAAATTATTGGCACACAACAGCGGCTGCTTGTTCGTGATATTGAAGAATTAATCCAGGCCGGTGAAAATGAACGGGTGGAATTCAAATCTTCCATACGCTATGATTATTACCGTAAAACAACCAATCGGGAACTGGAGTTGGTCATTGCCAAAACCATTGTGGGCTTTATGAATGCCAAGGGTGGAAAACTTATAATTGGTGTTGATGACGACGGAAATGTTCTGGGATTGGAAAAAGATTATAAAACCCTAAAGCATAAAAACATGGATGGGTATGAACGTGCGGTGTTCAGGATTATCTCTACACAATTGGGTCACGAGGCTTGTTTCAGCAACCATATTTCGTTCTACAGTATTGATGAGAAAGATGTGTGCGTGGTGGATATCGAACCTTCCAACGAACCGGTTTATGTGAGTGATGAAGGAAACACCACTTTTTATGTACGCACAGGAAATGCTACGTATCCACTATCGGTAAAAGAAACAGTGGATTATTTAAAAACCAAAAAGCTTAAGCTTATGCAATACAACTAGTTTATAAGAGAGGTTGGAAATGAAATATCCAAAATGATTCGATTACTAAATTCTTTGGCTTGACATGTAAATCTAATTCGGACAGAATTAGTGGAATTAAACCCGAAATCAGAGATTAAAAAGACGAAAAAAATGAAAATTGTATTGGCCATAGATGGTTCAGATTTTAGTGAAGTAGCCATTAACGAGCTTAAGAAAATGACTTTATCCTCAAATAGTGAAATTCATATTATAAATGTTTATGAACTTCCTAAAACAACCGGTCTGGGATTGCATACTATGGGCGGCAAGATAGGAAATTACATAGAAGAAATTAAAAGTAACGCTCAAAAATTGGGAAACAAAATCGTTTCAGAAGCTTCCGATAAAATCAAGGCCGAAAACAAGGCACTTACCATAACCACAAGTGTTGTTAGCGGACTGCCCAAAAGTACTATTAATGAAAAAGCAGAAAATTGGGGTGCAGATTTAATTGTAGTAGGCTCTCAGGGTCACGGTGCTTTTTCTCGCTTAGTATTGGGCTCAGTATCCCAATATTTAACCACAAATGCCAAATGTTCAGTACTGATTGCAAGAGATAGAAATAAAAAATGAAAGAAAAGCAAACACATAGCATTACGTTGGAATCCACCTGTAAGATAACAGATGAGATATGTCTTCCCGATACTAAATTACCTCGTGTGGTTATCGTTGGTGGAGGATTTGCAGGTTTGGCATTGGTTGAGAAACTGAAACACAAAGAAGTTCAAGTGGTTTTACTCGATAAAAATAACTTCCATCAGTTTCAGCCTTTATTATATCAAGTGGCAACGAGTGCCCTGGAGCCTGACAGTATTGTATTTCCATTCAGAAAACAAATCAATGGCTATAAAAATGTTTTCTTTCGTTTGGCTGAAGTTGAGGAAATTCAACCTGATTCAAATACTATATTGACCAATAAGGGAAGTGTTTCTTATGACTATTTAGTGTTGGCTACTGGCACGACCACCAATTTCTTTGGGATGGATTCTGTGGCCGAAAATAGTTTGGGGATGAAGGATATTCGCGATTCCCTCAACATCCGTCATATGATGTTGCAAAATTTGGAACAGGCAGCTATTACTTGTGATGATAAAGAACGCGACGCGCTGACAAATTTTGTAATAGTAGGTGGTGGTCCAGCAGGCGTAGAAATGGCAGGAGCTTTGGCAGAGTTTTGCAAATACATCCTTCCCAAAGATTACCCAGAGTACCCTTCTTCCATTATGAATATTTATCTAATAGAAGCCATTGATGAGTTGTTAGGCACAATGTCAGACAAGGCATCATCGAAAACCCTCAAATATTTAGAGGATTTGAATGTAAAGGTATTATTAAATGAAGCTGTAAGCAATTATGACGGCAACGAAGTCACTACCAAAAGTGGTAAGACCATTTTGGCTAAAAATCTTATCTGGACGGCTGGCGTAAAAGGACAATTCCCAAAAGGTATTGATGAAAAACACGTGGTCAAGGGCAACCGTATAAAAACTGGCTCATTTTTAATGGTAGAAGGTTACGAAAACTTTTTTGCCATAGGCGATATAGCGGCTATAATTACTAAAGATACACCAAAAGGGCATCCACAAGTAGCACAGACAGCTATTCAGCAAGGTAAATGGTTGGGTGATTCACTATTAAAAATCATTAAGAACGAGGCACCAAAACCTTTCGAATATAAAGACAAGGGTTCTTTGGCAACCGTAGGAAAACGTAAAGCAGTAGCCGACTTGGGAAAAATGAAGTTTGCTGGCTATTTCGCCTGGTTACTATGGTCCATAGTACACTTGATGTCCATAAGCGGATTTAGAAATAGATTGATGGTTGGTTTTAATTGGGCGGTTAGTTATTTCACTTATGAAAAGAGCAACCGACTGATTATTAGAAATTTTAATCCGAAATCTTCGATTAAAAACAGGGGAAAATAATTTAAAAATGAAGAATAACAGAGAGAATAAAGATAAGCTTTCCCTAATAGGTTCCATATCCCTTGGTACAGGCGTAATGATTGGTGCTGGCATATTTGTCCTAATGGGTCAAATAGCTGAATTAGTGGGAGATCTATTTCCAATAGCATTTATTGCGGGAGCTATTGTGGTAGGTTTTAGTTCGTATTCTTATGTAAAGTTTTCAAACGCTTTTCCTTCCTCTGGAGGTGTCGTAAAATTTTTAAGTAAATCCTACGGGCCAGGAACTACAACCGGTGTTTTTTCATTGTTGATGTATGTCTCTATGGTAGTTTCCGAAAGTCTGGTGGCCGGCACTTTTGGAGCTTATACACTTAGGCTATTTCCCGAGTCTTATGCAGGTTATGCCTCTACCCTGGGTGTTGGGCTAATTGTTGTTGCCTATATAGTGAACATCCTGGGCAATAAGGTTATTGGGGTCACCGCAACATTTACCGCTATTATAAAGGTAGTGGGAATAGCAATATTGGCCATTGCCGGCTTAGCAATTTCAGGTTTTGCCGATATCACCGGAAACTATATTCCCGAAAATACCGAGACATTACCGCAAGGATTCGCCTTTGTGGCTGCTTTGGCCTTATCTATCCTCGCTTACAAAGGCTTTACTACTATCACCAACCAGGGCGGGGATATTAAAAACCCACATAAAAACCTGGGACGATCTATTATTATTTCTATTCTTATCTGTACGCTCATCTATGTAGCACTGGCTTTGGCTGTTGCCGGAGGTTTAAGCATTCCTGAAGTTATTGCGGCAAAAGATTATGCCCTTGCGGCCGCAGCAAGACCTGTTTTTGGCGAATGGGGCTCCTGGTTTACTATTGGTATTGCTATAATTGCCACAGTATCTGGCGTTATTGCCAGTGTGTTTTCATCATCACGCCTGTTGGCGATGTTGAGTAATATGAAACAGGTGCCTTCCTTAAAAGGGATGGGGAATTTTAAAAATCCGGCGCTCATATTTACAGTTTCACTTGCCATTTTACTGACTGCCCTGTTCAATTTAACAAGAATTGCTTCTATTGGAGCCATTTTTTACCTCATAATGGATATCGCGATTCATTGGGGGCTTTTCAGACATCTTAGAAAAGAAGTTGAATTTCAACCAATCATCCCCTTGATCGCTATCATACTGGATATTGGGGTGCTTACTGCCTTTATCTATATAAAATACCTGAACGATCCGTTGGTGCTAATTGTGGCGGCCATCGGTATAATACTCATCCTTCTTGCCGAACGACTTTTTATGATTTCCCATACTGATAGTGAAGGAAATATGCCTATGGGGATGGACGACAACAAACCTGCAAAAGAAAAAATGTAATTACTATTTAATACTAAAAATTATGGAACAGACAAAAAGAACAACAAAAATGAAAAACAAAAAGTTGATAAGCGGGATAGCAATGGTACCGCTACCAGTACTTGTCTTTTTGAGCATTGATGAAGCTTTGTTTCAAAGCGGTGGCTTCCTCTTTACCCTAAAGCTGGCGATCCTATGGACCTTAGTGAGTATAGGGATTATAGTAACGACAATCCTATTACAGAATAACCAAAAAACGATAACCCTTAAAGTTAAGAAATAATGAAAAGTATAGCGGTTATAGGATACGGAGTCATTGGAAAAAGAGTGGCAGATGCCATCAATCTACAAGACGATATGAAACTTTTAGGCGTGTGTGATGTTATTAGCGACTGGCGCATTCAAAACGCGGTAAGAAAAGAATATGATATTTATGCAGCCACTCAAGAAGCGGCCGATAAAATGAAGTCCGAAGGAATTTCAGTAAAAGGCAATATGCAGGAGCTTTTAGAAAAATCAGACCTTGTAGTGGACTGTACCCCTAAAAAAATTGCGGTTCAAAATGTTGCGATTTATAAAGAACAAAATATCAAATTTATTTTACAGGGAGGCGAAAAACACGAAACCACAGGCCATTCCTTTAGTGCCGAAAATAATTACAAATCGGCTATAAATATAGATGCCACGAGGGTTGTTTCCTGCAACACCACCTCTATTTTAAGAACCTTAACAGCATTAAAAAAAGCTGATCTATTGGATTATGCCAGAGGGACACTCTTGAGAAGAGCTACAGATCCTTGGGAAAGTCATTTAGGCGGGATTATGAACACAATGGTTCCCGAAAAGGATATTCCGAGCCATCAAGGACCAGACGCCAAAAGTGTAGATCCTGATTTGGATGTTATTACTACCGCAATAAAGGTACCCCAAACCTTAAGCCATTTACACTACTGGAACGTGAAGTTAAAAAAACAAGCCTCTAAAGAAGAAGTGCTTAATGCTTTTAAAACGTCCAGCCGTATCAAATTGATTCAATATGACCAAGGTTTGGTTTCCAACAATACCATAAAAGAAATGTTCTTGGATATGGGAAGGCCTTGGGGCGATATGTACGAAGTAGCCCTATGGGAAGATATGCTAAAAGTACATGGCGATGAACTTTTCTATGCTTATGTAGTCGATAATCAAGCTATTGTAATTCCGGAAACAATTGATGCTATTAGGGCATTAACCGGAATTGAAACAGATGGGGCTAAATCCATCGCCAAAACAAATGAAAGTTTAGGAATCCATTAAACACTATCGAGATGAAAATAAGCAAAAACATAATAGGACTTTTAGGAGAAAAGGCAGACTTCTATTTGGAACACGTTTGTGAAAAAATAACAAAGGATGAACTGCAAACCCCCAGTAAAGCAAACATAGATAAGGTATTTGTTCAAAGTAACAGAAATCCACAGGTACTGCGAAGTCTTTCGCAATTGTATAACCACGGAAACCTTGGCGGTACAGGCTATTTGAGCATCCTTCCCGTAGACCAGGGTATTGAGCACAGTGCTGCTTTTTCATTCTATAAAAACCCGGATTATTTTGACCCGGAGAATATTATAAAATTGGCAATAGAAGCAGGATGTAATGGAGTGGCTTCCACCTTTGGGGTTTTAGGATTAAACGCACGAAAATATGCCCATAAAATTCCGTTTATCGTGAAGATTAACCACAATGAACTGCTTACCTACCCAAACAAATATGACCAAACACTATTCGGAAAAGTAAAATCAGCTTGGAATATGGGAGCCGTTGCTGTGGGTGCCACCATTTATTTTGGTTCTGAAGAAAGTAATAGACAGCTAAAGGAAATAGCCGAAGCTTTTGAAGAAGCCCATAGTTTAGGAATGGCTACCATTTTATGGTGCTATACCCGCAATGAAAATTTTAAAACCGAAAAGAAAGATTATCACGCTGCCGCCGACGTTACCGGACAAGCTAATCATATCGGCGTAACGATACAGGCAGATATCATCAAACAAAAATTACCTACAAACAATTTTGGATTTAAGGAAATTGGGTTTGGAAAATATGATGATGAAATGTATAAAACCCTTACCACAGAACATCCCATTGACCTTTGTCGATTACAAGTCGCCAATTGCTATATGGGCAAAATAGGATTGATCAATTCCGGCGGTGGCTCTAAAGGTGAATCAGATTTGACCGAAGCGGTAACAACAGCATTAATCAATAAAAGAGCTGGCGGCTCTGGATTGATTATGGGTCGAAAAGCATTTCAAAAGCCTTTTATTAGAGGGATTGAGTTACTGCACTCCGTCCAACAGGTATATCTGGAAGATAGTATAACCATAGCTTAATTATAACGAAAACAATTTAAAACCAATAAATCATGAAAAACATACTCGTACCTACAAACTTTTCAGAAAACTGCAAGAAAGCAGAGGAACTCGGAATTGAAATGGCAAAGCTTTACAATTCAGAAATTCATTTTTTTCACTTAATTAACACCCCCGTAAACTGGGTTGAGCTAGATAAGGAAAAAGAAAAAAGATATCCAGAAACAGTAAAAGAAATAGGAAGTGCAAAAGCCTCCTTGAGAGCACTGGAAAAAAAAGCAGAACAACAAGAGCTTGAATGCAGGACGTTCCTTGAGTTTGATGGCGGACAGGCAAATATACTTAAACACTCCGGTCATTTTCACCACGACTTTATTGTTACAGGAAGCAGCGGCACCCGAGGTGGAGTGCGCGAATTACTGGGAAGCAATGTAGAGAAAATTGTAAGAAAAGCCGATGTCCCTGTAATTGTGGTTAAGGATGAAAAAGTAACTTTTCCTTTTAATAATATTGTTTTTGTTTCAGATTTTCTGGAAGATGTGAGCGAAGCATTTAAGCAGGTTATTTCTATTGCGGAAAAGTGCGGTGCACATCTTCATTTATTGAGGGTTAATACCCAAACTGATTTTAACAGTATAGAACAGGGTTTGGACCCCATCAAGGAATTCTTGAAGAAATTCCCCGATTTGGATAACTTTTCAATGAATGTATATAATGAACCTGATGTAGAAACAGGTATAAACAATTTTTTGAAATATAAAGATGCCGATTTAATAGCAATGTGTACTAGTGGCCGTACAGGTTTTTTAAGCCTGTTCTCCAAAAGTATCGCCGAGGGCGTAACCAATCATTCCGAATTGCCGGTAATGACCATTAAGGTATAACAATGAATAAACCAGTCCTAATAAAAAAATATTCCGGCGAGTACGAAGCTTTTGATATAAACAAACTCATCAATTCTCTGCGACGTTCACAGGCAGATGAGGATCTTATTCAAGATATAGCACAGGAGGTGCAAGAGCAGATTGAAGAAGGAATGACCACTAAGAAAATCTATCAATTGGCTTTCAAGATGCTAAAATTAAGATCGAGGGTAAGTGCTTCAAAGTACAAACTCAAAAAAGCTTTGATGGAGCTGGGCCCAACGGGCTTTCCATTTGAAAGGTTTGTGAGCAAACTATTAACGCACGAGGGGTTTGTAACACAGGTGGGTGTGATTGTGCAGGGCAATTGCGTGCAGCACGAAACAGATGTGATAGCCCAACAGGATAACGAACATTATATGATTGAATGTAAATACCATAGTGATCAAGGGCGGGTTTGCAATGTTAAAGTGCCCCTTTATATCCATTCAAGATTTTTGGACGTAGAAAAACAATGGGAGCGCCAAAAAGGTCACGAAGCTAAAATTCACAAAGGAGGTTTATATACCAACACCCGATTTACAAGTGATGCTATACAATATGGTAAATGCGTTGGGCTATTATTGACAAGCTGGGATTACCCAAGGGGCGATGGTTTAAAAAACAGGATAGACAAGTCCGGCTTGCACCCCTTAACTGCTTTAACAACGCTGACCAAAGCCGAGAAAATGAAATTATTGGAGAAAGGAATCGTGCTCTGCAAAGAGCTTCACGAAACACCAAAAATTTTAGAACAAGTAGGAGTGCCAAAATCAAGACACAAAAAGATTCTTGAGGATTCAAGAGAACTATGTAGAATTCATTAAAGCACTATTTAAATTTTTAATTTAAAAATAGAAGAAATGAAAACAGATGAACTGAAAGAAAAGGACAGTATCGATTTAGAGCCATTTTACCAAGCATTGGAAGATGATTCTAAACTACTTGAAGAAGCCCTTGAGATATTACTGGAAATGGTACACTTTGAACCTAAATCCATAAAGAAATTGGCTCTTTTTATCAAAAAGGATTCCCGTAATCTATATAAAGAAATAGTGGAATTGAGCAAATCTAACCAAGGTAAAGGAAACACATCTTCCTGCTGTGGTGGACACTAAAAAAATACTATAAAGATGAAAACCAATAAAATAAACATCCACTTTTTGGGAGCAGCAGGAACCGTAACCGGCTCAAAATATTTAGTGGATACAGGAGATATAAAAATACTCATAGACTGCGGACTTTTTCAAGGGCTAAAGGAATTACGCCTTAAAAACTGGGACTATCCACCAGTGAAAGTTTCGGAAATTGATATGGTCTTGCTTACCCACGGTCATTTAGACCACACGGGCTATCTGCCTCGATTAGTCAAGCAAGGATTCAATGGGCCTATCTATGGTACCAATCCCACATTAGACATCGCCACGATCATCTTGAACGATAGCGCTAAAATTCAGGAACAGGAAGCAGAACGTGCCAACAAAGAAGGCTATTCCAAACACAGTCCTGCCGAACCACTTTACGATTTGAAGGATGTAGAAAAAACCATTCCGCATTTTAAAGGTATTCCACAAGCACAATGGATTCCATTGTTTGACGGTATCAGAGTTCGTTTCCAATACAACGGGCACATTCTGGGTGCCACTTACATTGAGTTGGATGTATACGGGAAACGTTTTGTGTTTTCAGGAGATATTGGTAGAACTAACGATTTACTATTATATCCACCGTTAAAACCGAAAAAAGCCAATGTACTATTTATAGAATCAACCTATGGTGGAAGGTTTCATCCAGATGAAGTAGAAGCACTTCCGCAGATTGAAAAATTGGTCAATGACACTATCAATAGAGGTGGAAGTCTTTTTATTCCAAGTTTTTCGGTAGAACGCGCCCAACTGATGATGGTGATTTTTTGGAAATTATTGAAAGAGAAGAAAATCCCAAAAGTACGAATGATAATGGACAGCCCAATGGGCGCTAGTGTATTGGAATTGTTTCATCGCACAAGGGACTGGCACAGACTAGATGAGAATGAATGTGATGAAATGTGTTCACATTTTACGGTCGTAAGCAGTTATCGGGAAACTATGGAA
This sequence comes from Autumnicola musiva, assembly GCF_031846585.1. Taxonomy (NCBI): domain Bacteria; kingdom Pseudomonadati; phylum Bacteroidota; class Flavobacteriia; order Flavobacteriales; family Flavobacteriaceae; genus Autumnicola; species Autumnicola musiva. Next base: position 108,886 of record NZ_JAVRHK010000002.1, on the reverse strand, counting down.
TTACGAACCGATAACAAACCAAAAATTGTGATTGCAGGAAGCGGAATGCTTACTGGCGGAAGAATGCTCAACTATCTCGAAACCCAAGCACAAAATTCAAACAACACTTTGCTCTTTGTGGGTTATCAGGCCGAAGGTACTCGGGGAAGAAAATTATTGGAAGGTGATAAGGAATTGAAAGTGTACGGAAAATGGGTGCCGTTTCATATGGAAGTTGCAGAAATTGAAGGGCTTTCGGCACACGCAGACCATAAAGAACTTATAGAATGGATGGGCAAAATAAAAAATACGCCAGAGCGCATTTTCATAGTACACGGTGAAAAAGAAAGTGCGGAAGCATTGCAGAAAGGAATTAAAGAAACTTATCAATGGGATTCGGAAATCCCACAGCTATATAGTATAGAAAATGTATAATTTGTTAATCATATAAAAATGCAAACCAAAAAAGCAAGCACGAACTGGCAAGTGATTACCGGCGGACCTAGTACTGGAAAAACCACTGTAATTAATATGCTGGCTGAGAGAGGTTATAAAACAACCATTGAGCATGCAAGGCACTATATAGACACCATGCGTACTGAAGGTCAAACGGTTGAAGAATTAAGAAGTAATCGTAAGAAATTTCAAATAGGGGTCTTGGATATGCAAATAGAACAAGAAGCTTCCATATTGCCCCAAGACTTGGTTTTCTTAGATAGGGCCATTCCAGATGCTATGGCATACTATCAATTTTTAAAGCTTGATTATGATGAGAAGCTGCTCACCGCAGTTAAAAACACTTCCTATAAAAAAATATTCATTTTAGACCGATTACCATTCACCAAAGATTATGCCCGTACTGAGGATGAAGAGGCTCAAAAGAAAATACACCAATTAATAATAGATGTTTACACTTCCTTGGGATTTCCAATTGTTTCTGTTCCAGTTTTGCCACCAACTGAACGGGTAGAATTTATTTTAAAAAACATAGAATAGCATACACGATCAAGTATCTAAATGTAATTTATAAAGAAAATGTTTAGAAAATTCAATAGAAAATATCCTACAACATATAGCACAGCTATGATGTTCACGGCAGCATTGTTCTATTTTATTTTGGGCTGTACAGGTATAAATGCTCAAAACGAAATGCTTATCGGGCAGATTTCAGGCAGGGATGTAGTGCGAAAAAATTTTGATAAAGAAGGTGATTTTCTCAATAAACAAACTTTTGAAGCTGGAGAAACAATAAAGGAAAATGGATATTATGAAATAAAGGTAGTTACAGAATTGTTTGACAAAAACAAACAATCAACCGATAAATACACTACTACCTACCGTTGTGAGCCAGATGACGCCAATGTAATGATAATGGCTTTTCCGTTTTCCAAGCCAAAATCAAAAGAAACCGAAATTAATACCATTTCTGAAAATTTTAAAAAGCTCTACGATTTACAAAACTTGAAAGATATTAAATTGGAAATGAGTTTTGACTCGGGCTTGTTAAACTTTTTTGGTTCCAAAAGCATCATAAAAATTTATGACCGAAAATTAGAGGATGGGAAAAACACTATAAAATCAAAAATTAATATTAAAGCCTATGCCTGGGGAATTCGCATTAAGCAACTCAATTATACCGTTATCGAAAAATTAAATGAAAAAGGTTTATTGACCTTTCAGGAATTTACAGAAGAGGATAAGAGCTATTTTACAATGAACTATAAATAAAGACAGATGACAAATTACGATACACTTTCAGAAGCCATAAATGACTTACAAGCAAACGACTATCCTTATGATTTCAATTTAAAACCAGAGTGCTTAGAATGTCCTTCCCTGAAAATTGAGATCCGGCCAGAAGATTTTAAAGTAGATAAAACCTATCGCTTTGAAGGAATGAGCAGTACCGATGATAATAGTATTTTATATGCTATATCTTCTAAAAACGGCATTAAGGGTCTTTTGGTAGATGCTTACGGTGTCTATGCTGAAAACCTAACGGAAGCAATGCGAAAAAAATTAAGATAAAATCTTGAAAATGATAAATTTAGATAAAATTTCAACCAAACCACCCCAAACGATTTCAAAAGGCGAGGCAAAGAAAAATCTGGCACAGCTTCGCAAAGAATTTTTTGAACTTCAGAATATGTTTTATGCCGATGGGCGTTTTGGTTTGCTTATTATCCTACAGGGCATGGATACTTCCGGCAAAGACGGCACCATTCGTCATGCCCTTAGCAGTATGAATCCGCAGGGCGTTCAGGTTAAATCGTTTAAAAAACCGACCGAGGAAGAGTTGAAGCACGACTTTTTATGGCGTGTTTACCCCCATATTCCACCAAAGGGTATGATTCAAATTTTTAACCGTTCGTATTACGAAGATATAATGATGCCAAGGCTCAACAATTCCCTTCCAGAAGAGATTCTCGCACACCGTTGTAAACTCATAAAGCATCTTGAACAGCATTTTAAACTGAGTAACATTCATGTACTAAAATTTTTTCTCCATATCTCGAAAGAAGAACAAAAACAGCGTATAAAAGAACGACTTTTAAAACCTCATAAACGTTGGAAATATAGTGCCAATGATAAAAAAGCAGCTAAAAAATGGGAGGCTTATAGAGCTGGCTACAATATGTTATTAAATGACTGCGATGAACCTTCCTGGCATATTATACCCGCAGATAAACGTTGGCACCGCAACTTTAGCGTTGCCAATATAATTACGGAGCATTTAAAAAAACTAAACCTAAAATATCCTAATACTTAAAAATAGAAATCATGGAAAATCACAAAGACCATAAAAATCACGGCCATAAAAGCAAAGGGAAAGATTCCACAAAGATAGAAGCAGAAAAAAAAGAAGAAGAGATAAAAGACCATCATATCGAAAAAACAAAGCACGGCCACGAAAAGGCTATGGATCATAGTAAGATGAACCACGGCAGTGGAGACCATTCTGGCCACAATCCAGGGCACGGAGAACACGGGCACGACCATCATAAAATGATGATTGCCGATTTTAGAAAACGGTTTTGGGTAACTTTAATCTTGACCATTCCCATCCTGATCATCTCCCCTATGATACAAGATTTTATTGGGTATGAGTTTTTGCTTCCTGGAAACCAGTACATTTTATTCGCTCTTTCTTCGGTAGTATATTTCTATGGCGGCTGGCCATTTATTACCGGATTCTGGTCCGAGGTTAAAAAAGGTGCACCGGGAATGATGACCCTTATTTCTATGGCCATTACCGTGGCGTACTTTTATAGTTCGGCAACGGTGTTTGGTTTAGAAGGTGTCGATTTTTTCTGGGAACTGGCTACGCTTATTGCTATTATGCTTGTAGGTCATTGGATAGAGATGAAAAGCGTTCTAGGCGCCTCTAAGGCCTTGCAGCTGTTAGTAAGCATGATGCCTGCCGAGGCACATCGTGTTAAAGGAGACACTATTGAAGATATTCCTCTGGAAGATTTACTGAAAGATGACGTAATACTTGTAAAACCAGGGGAAAAAGTTCCCGCTGATGGTATTATAGTAGAAGGTTCTAGTTATCTAAATGAATCCATGCTTACCGGAGAATCTAAACCGGTAAAAAAAGATAAAAAAGATAAAGTAATTGGAGGTTCGGTAAACGGTAATGGCAGTTTAAAAGTAAAAGTAGAGCATACCGGAAAGGACAGCTATCTCAACAAGGTCATCACTATGGTCGAGGAAGCACAAAAGTCTAAATCAAAAATGCAAAACCTCTCTGACAGGGCTGCAAAATGGTTGACTTACGTTGCATTGGGAATTGGATTTGGAACATTAGCGGTTTGGCTCATATTGGGCTTTCCATTTGTTTATGCATTGGAAAGAATGGTAACCGTAATGATTATTGCATGTCCGCACGCTTTAGGTCTTGCGATTCCGTTAGTAGTTGCTATTTCAACAGCTGTATCTGCTCAGAACGGGTTGTTGATTCGCAACAGGACCGCTTTTGAAGAGTCCCGAAAAATATCGGCCTTATTATTTGATAAGACGGGAACGCTTACTAAGGGAGATTTTGGGGTTACAAGAATTGAATCTGTAAATGAAAAATTTTCGAAAGAGGAAATATTACGGTTGGCGAGTGCTTTGGAGCAAAGCTCGGAACACCCTATTGCCGTTGGAATAATTAAAAAGATAAAAGAAGATAAAGTTGCTATCCCAAATCCAGAAAACTTTAATGCGATTACGGGTAAAGGTGTGGAAGCAAATGTAGAAGGAAAGCAAATAAAAGTGGTTAGTCCTGGTTATTTAAGGGATGAAAAAATAACTATTCCCGAAGATGCCTATAGTGACGCCGCTGAAACTGTCGTCTTTGTCTTGATTGATGGAAAACTGGCAGGATATATTGCACTTGCCGATGAAATAAGACCAGAATCTGCCGAGGCTATAAAAGTCTTTAAAAAGAATAATATAAAAGTTTTAATGGCTACCGGTGATAATGAAAGAACTGCCAAAGCTGTTAGCGATAAACTCGGCTTGGATGGATACTACGCCGAAGTTTTGCCACATCAAAAAGTGGAAATAGTAAAAGAATTGGAAAGTAAGGGAGAGTTTGTGGCAATGACAGGAGACGGCGTGAACGATGCACCGGCTCTGGCTCAAGCCAATGTAGGTATTGCAGTAGGTTCTGGCACAGACGTAGCCGCTGAAACTGCGGATATTATTTTGGTAAACAGCAACCCACAAGATATTGCTAACTTGATTTTGTTCGGTAAGGCTACATACAATAAAATGATCCAGAACCTTATTTGGGCGACGGGGTATAACGTTATTGCCATTCCGTTGGCTGCCGGAGTGCTTTATTCTACCGGTTTTGTTTTAGGTCCAGCCGTTGGAGCTGTACTTATGAGTTTGAGTACCATCATAGTGGCCATTAATGCTCAATTATTGAAAAAGAAAATCGGAAAAAAATAATGATTAAAAAAAGCAAGCTCGGCAGGATCTTTTTGGTCCTGCTGAGTTTATTTATGGTAATGCTTGGTTATGGTATTTTATTGCCAATCCTTCCATACTATACCGAAAGGCTTGCTTTAGGAGCTAACCTCGATACTAATTCGATCAATTTTCATATTGGTTTATTAACGAGTATCTACCCCTTCTTTCAGCTTCTTTTCGTTATACTTTGGGGGAGGTTATCCGATAAATACGGGCGTAAGCCCATTATCGTTGTTGGATTAATTGGGTTTATAGTAATGCAACTGCTTACTGGATTGGCAACCTCCCTTACAATGCTCTATATAGCGCGTATTCTCGGAGGTATATTCACTTCGGCTGTTATTCCTGTCAGTAACGCATTTCTCAGTGATATCACTTCTAAAAAACATAGGACTAAAATTATGGCTTGGTCTGGGGTAGCGATAAGTTCAGGGGTTATTTTTGGACCTGTTTTAGGCAGTTTTCTATCCCAAACTAACCTACACTTTAAATATTCGTTTTGGATATTACATCTGGACCGGTTCTCAGTTCCTTTTATTTTGGTTGCACTTTTAGGTTTTACTGTATTGGTTATTTTGATTAAATCGTTTAGGAATACAAAACCGGTTAGCAGGTTTGTTTCAGGAAAACAAAAATTAAATTTTAGTTTTAGTAGGTTCTTTATTGTCCTATTACTGCTCTCTTTTGTTATGCAGTTTGTAGTGACCCTCTTTGAAACGGTTTTTTCAATTTATGGAAAAAATCAGTTGCTATTTTCAAGTAATCAGATAGGAATTGGTTTTATGGTCTGTGGGATAGTAATGGCGGTATTACAACCTGTATTTGCGACCTATGGAGAGAAAATATTGACAGCAAAACAACAAATTGGAGCCGGATTGTTGATTTCAGGCATTTCACTAATCGCATTTCCTTTTTTCGGCAATGAAATTTATGTCTATGTACTGATTGTAACATTCGCCACTGGTGGAGCAATTGTAACCCCTAACCTACTTTCAGCCGTTTCCTTACTTTCAAAAGAAAAGGCGGGCAGTAATATTTCTGTACAGACCTCGGCAAACAGTGTCGGACAGATTTTAGGCCCGATCATCGGAACCTGGCTCATTGCCGGTGGGTTTTATTATCCCTTCATTATAGCCGGCATCATTATAATTACCTTTATTGGATTACTTTATTTTTATAAATCTTCCAATGACAAATACTCAAAAATCACTTATTGATAATTAAGAGAATTCCAAGAACTTATACAGCCCACTAAATTTATTAAATTATGATACATATTATTACAACAGGAGGAACCATTGAAGGCTTTGATTATACGGAAAAAGAAAATGCTGAACTCGAGAAAGACAAAGTATTGATTAGAGAATTTCTTCAGTCAGCCAATATTTCCTTTCCCTATATTATCGAAAAGGTATTTGCAAAAGATAGCCGGTTCATAACAGATGAAGACAGAAAGTTTTTGCTTGAAAGAATAAAAACCTCCAATGCGCAAAACATTTTAATTACCCATGGGACTTTTACTATGGAAGATACCGCAGCATTTTTAGGAAAGCATAATCTAAGCAAAACCATAGTTTTAGTAGGGTCTTTCATTTTAGGAACTAAACCCAAGACAGATGCTCCATTCAATTTAGGGTTTGCTATTAGCGCTTTACAACTAATCAAGCCTGATGTTTATATCGCAATGAATGGTAAAGTTTTTCATTGGAAAAATGTTACTAAAAACCTGTACAATCATACCTTCAACAATGGCATCTCAGAGACCCGCTTGAATCAGCTAAGGGAACTAAACTGGCTGGACCAGGGTTATAATATTATGCTGATGGGGCCATCGGGTGTGGGCAAAACTTTACTTGCTTCCGGTCTTTGCAGCGATGCCATTGACAAAGGATACAAGGCTTATTTTAGAACGATGGAAGATATAGTAAATATGCTGAAAATGAGAGATATGACCCGAACCGCTACAGCTGATTACAAGCGACTCTCAAAGGCCGATCTCATTGTTATAGATGATATTATGCTCTTCCCGGTGGAAAAAAGCCAGGCAGTAGCTTTATTTAATTTTATCAATCAATTATATGAAAACACCTGCTTTATTATTACCACCAATAAAATGGCTGCGGACTGGGCTAAAATGCTGGATGATGAAGTTCTAGCTACGGCTTTACTTGACAGATTACTCTACCGATGCGACGTAATGAACCTATCTGGAAAAAGCTACAGAATGGAGAATAGAAAAACTTTTTTTGAACATAAAAAATAACCGATTATATTTACAAAACCTGTGCACTCTTGTTGCCAAAAACTGTGCACTCTTATTTACCATTTTCTGCGCATTGTTACTTACCGATTACACCATTAAAACACCACAACATCCATCAAATTTCAAGAAGTTAAATTTTGACCGTACTACGGTCATACTGGGGAATAATATCCAATAAACCTATTCAAATTTGTAGAACGAAAGTCAAATCAGGTCAGGGACTATCAATTAAAAGCATAAATCCAGATAGTCCCTTTCCATTAAAACCGTTCTATTATGCCGACAAGTATTATTACCACAGACGACCTTCGAGAATTCAAAATGGAATTGCTCGAGGACATTAGAGAATTACTTACCCGCCAATCCAAAGGGAAACTCAAAAAATACCTCAAATCTTCCGAGGTTATGGATTTGCTTCAGGTAAGCCCTGGCACTTTGCAAAACCTTCGTATCAATGGTACATTGCCGTACACAAAAGTAGGTGGAATTATCTATTACGATACCGAGGAAATTCAAAAAGTGATGGATGGGAACCGAGTGCATCACGGTCTAAATTCTTAAGCTATGAACTATATAAAGCAACTTAATGCGGCTTTTGAGAAGTTCTATTTTGATGACCGCCTAAACCCTACCCATATCAGCCTTTATATGGCGTTGTTCCAAGAATGGAATAGCAGCCGCTTTGCCAATGAATTTTATGTAAACCGTCGCGATTTGATGCGGGTGGCCAAGATCGGTTCAAAATCGACGTACCATCGGTGCGTGACCGACCTCGATTTGTGGGATTATCTTTCCTATTTTCCGTCCAACAATCCTTACAAAGGAAGTAAAATCAAGATGTCCATTATAGGGACAACTGATGAACCGAATATGGGACAGTATGATCCCGAATTGGAACAACTTGCGGAACGGTACCATCCCACACGAGAACCAGTAGTGTACCAGCACCATCCCAACAACGAACAAGCTGTGTACCCGCACCGTCCCGTGAGTGGACAAGCACTGGTATCTAATATAAACAATAACAAACAGGTAAATATTAATAAAAAGCCAAAGGGCAGGCAGGCCGTTTTAGATTTTTTTGTTGAAAAATATTTTAATGCTGATGAAGGAAAAAAATTCTTTGCGCATTATGAAGCAACCCATTGGAAAACAAGCGATGGAAAAACAATCAGGGATTGGCATGCCTTAGCCAAAAACTGGATGGATAGGACCGAATTGTTTGACAAAAAAAACACACCAAACAAAGCGGGAGCGTCCCAAAATCGAGACAATCTCAAAACCAGTAAAACCAAAGATTATGGACAACCCCTCTAAAATAACCGAAGGCGGCGTGCAATATTCGCTCGGAAAATTTGATGGTAAAAGTGTTCTCTACGATTTCCCAAAAATCTTGATTTACTTGAATGCCAAGGGCAAATTGCTCTTTGGCGACAAGTTCAGGATTTACGATGAGGATAAAGATATTTTGTTGAAGCTCTGTTCCTACTTCATCAAGGACAAAGACAACTGTGAAAAATTTGAGATTGATATTGACAAAGGTATTCTACTTTCTGGTCCTGTAGGTTGTGGTAAAACCAGCTTAATGAAACTTTTACGGCATTTAGTGCCCTTGCAACGTCCTTACGAAATGATCCCTTGCCGAAATGTGACGTTCAGTTTTAACCATCTTGGTTTTAAGACTATCGAGGATTATGGAAACACGAAATTCTTCTGTTTTGACGATCTTGGTGTAGAACCGTTAGGAAGGTTTTACGGTAAGGATCTGAATGTGATGGGCGAAGTACTTTTATCGCGGTATGAACTTTACCTCCAAACAAAGCATAAAATCAAAACTCACAGCACTACCAACCTAAATGCCGAGGAACTGGAAGAACGTTATGGCAATCGTGTCCGTAGTAGAATGCGCGAATTGTTTAATTTGATTGCTTTTGATAAAGGGGCTGGGGATAAGAGGAAATGAACTTTAACTATAATTTCAAACAACATTTGTACTCTCTTGAATTGGTGGACTGCTCACTGTACCGTAAGTGCAAAAGGCACAGCAATAATCAATATCTGGTTGAGGAATTATTTGAAATTCAACTGGCTCTAAAAGTTTAAAGCTTTCAAACCATACTTTATACCCCCACTATTTTTATCAAATCACCTCATTTTGTAAACCGCTATGGAATTCTCCTTAAAATTTGTGATGTATAATTTATTTTTATCGAATAGTGCATCCGTAGGATAATTGATATCATCGGTAAGAATTTGCTCTAATTCTCCATTGAAATCATAAATCAATACCCTGCTGTTTTCTTGGTCAGTCACAGCAAAGCCATTTTCACTTAAAGCTATACCAGAAGCTACGTTGAATCCATCTTCTTCTCCGATAATTTCCAATATTTTTCCGTCAATGTTGAATACCTGTACCCTATTATTATAGGCATCGGCAACAAAGACTTTATCACCCTTGATTTTTACATCTATCGGATAATACAGTTCTCCTTTGTTGTGCCCCTCCTTTCCTATATAACTCACCTGTTCTTTTATTTGTAAAATAATCCTATGGTTATAAAAGTCAGCAATCGCGATTGTGTCGCCCTTTGCATTGAGTCCGGCGGGTGCTTGCGGTTCGGCATTTAGGAACAGTGCGGACTTTTTCCCGTCCTCGAAAACCCAAATTGTATCTGTTAAAAATTCGGGTACATACAGCTTTCCCTTGTCGAAATCAATATTCATAGGGCGTTTAATGCCCACAATCGAATTTATTTTATTTCCGCTGGGGTCTATTTTCAATAACCTGAACTGTTCAGGATCCGAAAACCAGATGTCGTCGCCAGTTTTCGCTAACGAAAGTGGACGTACTTTTTCGGGAAGTTTTATTTTCTCTTCAAAGGTCCATTTTACATTTTCCTGCTTACAGCTTATGAGCAATAAGGTGAAAACTAAAATCAATATAAACCTATTCATCTTTTCCCGCTTTAAAGATTACTGCATAAAGCTTAAAGGATTTCAGTAAGCTTAATTTCCCATTTAGTGCTAAGCTCCCCGTCTTCTTCATCCTTTACAATCCCTTTCACTTTTACCACCCCGGGCTTTAATTCGGAATATAAGTTAGTAGAAGTTGCTTCAGCTATCGTAAAAGTTTCTTTCCCGGTTCGAATTGCATAATTGCCATCCTGCTCAACGAGAGTACCTTTTATAACAATTTCGGCATTTTTCGCTGAAAACCCGTTCTTTTTTACTTCTTCCTGAATCTGCTTAAGGCTCAAATTGTTATTATTTGCCAAATTCAGGTAAGCTTTTCCATCATTAAGACTCACTTTTACACTCTCCAGGCCATCCATTTTTTTTAGACCACGTTCCAACCCATAGGCACATGGGGCGCAGTCCATCCCAAACACTTCCTGATCTACTTTCTGAATCTGGGCATTGGAACTAAAACTTCCAACTACCATAACTACAATTATTAATGCTATGCTTTTCATCTGTTTATATTTTTAGATTTTAAATTGGGCAAACGACTACAGGTTTTAATCATTCCTCTGTGTGTTCCCTATTTTTCGTGTCCAGCATCATGCTGGTTTCATTCTTTATTTTTTAAATTTATTTATTATAACCAATAACTTAGATTAAGGGATACCCGATAGTTTTCTTTGACAGCCTCCGGGCTTAAATCCTGTACCACTGGAAACAGCGCTCCAAAAGAAATACCCCAAGCCCCGTAAAGTCCTAAGAAGGAAGGTCCCACTAATACTTTTTTGCTACGTTCGTCTGTAAAATTTTGTTGACCGGTATATTTATTGTCTCCCGGAAACTCGGCTAATGATTCAAGAAAAACCCGCCAATCGGGTTTAGGATAATCCCCCATAAAAACATCGGGACGATAACCTATCACCATGCTTGCATAGGGTAAATCGCCTAATTGCTGGTTGTCCTTTTCAAAATAATATTGGTAACCGCCACCTAACCAGGCGTACCAGGTACGTGAGGCATATCCCGTAGAAATGGCCCCATGGATAGAGTTCCCTACATTCACCTGTCCGCGAACATCCTCAGTAGGGGCAGATACACCTAAAATAGCTGTGGATTCAAACCTCTTTCCTACCCCAAAAGCATTTGAAAAAAAACGATACCACAAAGCAGCCTCGATATCTCCATTGGAAGGCATCATACTATTTCCACGGGTTCGTGGAGCATTTTCCAAACGCTCAATCACAGTAGGAGTGGTAAGGGTAACCTGTAAATCTTCCGTAATGCCATAGAAAAATGTATACCGAAGCATATAAGAGGCATCGTCTTCGGTCGCTATACTCATTCCGGCAGCGTTCATGTTTATACCGCCTTTCGCCAGAGTGGGCGTCTGCAAACCAAAAATAGGGCCATGTCCTTGGGCTTCTACTTGATACAACGTCAATAATCCTATACCCAGAATCAAAAAATATGTCTTCATTTTAATTATATTATAATTCTAAAAATTTTTGAATGGGAAAAAGTAAATAGGCTGCAAAAAGTCCAAAGAGATATAACACAAAGGAAAACCACAAGATCCCTTTGCTCCATTTAGCTGCTGTATCACAGGCCGTTTCATTTCCGTCTTCGTCTATTTCACAACTCTGCTGCCGTTTTCTTCCGTAGAAAAGCCAAAAGTTAAAGCCAATCATTACCCCGGCAATCAAAAAAGTCCAGCTTTTATAGCGGCTCAGGCTAAACAACCAGGGAATATCTGAAGCCAGGCCGGCCACCACAGCTCCCATTCCCAGAGCTACCAATAATGATGGTAACGCGCAACATAAGAGTGTGGAAACGGAGGTGAATAGCGATCCTATACTTACAAAATCTTCTTTTATTTTGGCAAACATCTTTATTTTTTTAAACAAGGGATTAAATGTACACCGGAAGCCCGGGTGGTATCCAAACTTCTAGAGGCTTTTTTATAGGTGGTTGTGGATGAGAGACTGGATGGTATTTTTCCCTACTTTATAATCCCATTTATAAAAAAGGAGCAACTTTTTAGCCGCTCCTTTAAAAAAAAATTTAACATTTTTTTTAAGCTGCCATTTCTTTACAGCTTTCGGCACAGGTTCGACATTTTTCTGCGCATTGCTGGCAAACTTCACTGTCAAACTTTGCACATTCATCAGCACAGGCTTTACATAAGTCGGCACAAATTCCGCAAACACGTTTTGAGTAATCAGACTGGCTGGCTAATAGCTGGACGCACGCACTGCATAAAGCAATACAATCCAGACAAAATTTGTGGCATTGTTTCATGTCGGGTTCCCCCAAATGTTGGTCAAGGCAAATTCTCGCCGCAGTAATGCAGGCGTTGCAATCATCGATACATTTTTGCATTTCTGAACTTAATGGTTTCATAATTTAAATGGTTTTAGTTACTTCCTGATTTGCTCGGAAATCAGAAATAAAAGATTAAGAGCCGAACCTCTTTTCAAATATCAACTCATAGCCCGGGGGGTAGGCAAGCCGATTAATAAAGATTTAACATTTTAATTTGATTAAAAAGAAAGGCAGCCATTTTTGGCTGCCATAAAAAGTTTCAGATTTTAATTTCAGTACGATGGTTTTGCTAACTGGCTTTTCCTATTCCTGCTTCGATAAGTTTTTCTTTGCTTATACCATTGTTTGTACAGCACTCAAGCAATTTTCCATCAACCGCCACCGAGGGAATTCTCTTTACACCGTACTCCTGCACTTTGTCTATACAGGTCTTATCCTCACATTGTTCCACCAGGTTATAGGTGGTAATCTCGCAACTATCGCAGGACAACTCTTTCACCATTTTTACAACCGGATCACAAACCGGACAATTTGCCGTAAATATTTCTATTTGTCTTTTCATTTTTTTTGAATTTAAATTAACAATCAGTTTTATCCTTCTTATTAAAGAACAATCCAAAGATAAGAGCGGAACCGGGGTGGTCTCCAAATAAAAAAACCTGCTTTTTTACGACAGATTTTTATTAGTATTAAAATTAAATGGAAAATTTTTGAATGTTTTACTCTGATTTATTTTCGGAAATGTAAGATTCCAGCCTTCGTTTAAGTTCATCAATCTCCTTCATTTTATCGGTAAGGCTGTTAAGCTCAAGGTCGGGAAATTGTTTGCGAATAAATTCAATTCGCTCTTCATTACCGCAATTACCGGGACAGGCTTCCACAGTTTCTGAAATTGTGATCGCCAGCGCTTTGCGGTACACTTCATCTAAAAGAAGAAAATGCGCCTTATCAAGCCCTTTTTGCGCCGCTTTGAACTGGATCAGAATCTTTTCTGGATCTTTATTTTCATCCAGCATTTTTATAAGTCCGTTAAGCTGGCCGCTGATGCTCTGCAAGCGAGTTTTTATATCTTTACTTAGATCTCTAGGAATCATACTTTTAATTTTCAGCAAGATACATCTGGAGTGGGGGAGGTCACCAAAAGTATTTTAAATTTTTAGCAGCAATTTGTTCCTTCCTGAATGGGTGGACAGGCAACATTACCATAAGAACAATAAACACAGCAATCACCTTCTTTTGGTTTTAATAAATGCTTGCAATTATCACATTGGTAAAAAAACTGACAGGCTGTTGTGGGCATTTCCTCTTCTTTTGTGTGTCCGCAACCAGGACATGTAATGGTAGAAACTAGTTCTATTTCCATAATCTATTTATTTTTAAAGCATATGAGGGATATCTGATGACAGAGTTGGATACGTAAATATCATCGTCCTTAACTCATTAATTTTCATTTTGGTCTTTATCGCCATGGCGAATAAATTGATGGTTTCTTCCGCGTTAGGGCCTATTAGATGTGCGCCAAGAATAGTCTGATTTTCTTTATTAATGATGGTTTTATAGGCATATTCCTTAACATTCAGTCTTTTTGCATTGAACCAGCTTTCCGCATGGTTATAATTGACCTGATATTCTATCTGTTTTGATTTGGCTTCTGCTTCGGTTAATCCTACTGATGCCAGGGTAGGCAAAGTAAAAACTACAGAAGGCATTGGGGGATAATTGACTTTTTTCTTGTTCCCGTTGATGATATTTGATGCCACAATATGCCCTTCCATTACTGCAACAGGTGTAAGGGGTAATCCTCTTGAATCTGCCGAATCTCCCGCTGCATAAATATTAGGGTTAGAGGTACTTTGAAGGTATTCGTTTACCGTAATTCCTTTTTTTGAAAAAGAGATGCCAGCTTTTTCCAAATCTAAATCAAAGATAGCGGGAGGACGACCGGCTGAGTTAAAGACAGAGTCAGTCCTATAATTGACCTCTTTTCCATTTGATTTTCCTGTTACTACGTAATGGTCTTCTTTCTTTTCAATTTTAGAAACTTCGGTTTCCAAAACCAGTTTAATTCCTAGCTTTCGGGTTGCATGCACAAGATGTTTAACAATGTCACGATCAAAGTTTTCCAATGGATGATCACCACGATGTAATATGGTTACATCGGCACCGGCCCGCGCAGCGATATGGGCAAATTCAAAGGCAATGTAGCCACCACCGATAAAGAGCAGTGAGCTGGGCAATTCCTCCAAATTAAGGAAATCTGTACTTGAAAGTGCCAAATTTCCACCTTCAAAATCCAATACCCGTGGTTTTGCTCCGGTTGCGATCAGGAATTTATCAGCTTCAATAACTTCATCTCCTACCTGCAAGGTGTTATCAGATAAAAATTTAGCTGAAGTGTGATAGGTATCTATGTCTTTATTCTTATATCCTTTTTCAATTTTAGGAGGCATGGCATCCACAAAAGATTGCTTAAAAGCCATAATATCTTCCCAATTGACTTCAGGCACGGTATCTATTCCATTTCCTTTAAGTCTTTGGGCAAAATCACGTACTTCAGTTGCTCCTATAATCACCTTTTTAGGATCACAGCCTCTTAGGGCACAGGTTCCACCGTAGGGAAGTTCATCGGTAATGCCAACCTTAAGGCCTTTGGAGGCACATTTATTAGCAACGGTCATACCTGACATCCCGGAACCTATTACAAATACATCATATTTTTTCATCTACTTCTCTTCTTTATTTTCTGTATCGATTGCTTTATAACCAGTTTTATTTATTGCTTCTCGAATTGCGACCAAATCAACTTTAGTTTTATCATATTCCACTACGGTATTAGTATTTGCGTAACTCGCCTTGACTGATAAAATACCATCCAGATTATTTACCTCACTTTCTACGTGGGCTTCACATCCTGCGCAGGTCATTCCCTCAACTTCAAAGGTGTGCTTTATTATGTTTGATTGAGAAACATACACTATATCCTTGCTGGGCTGTGCATAAAATATATTGGAATAATAAGGGAAAGCCAGCATCAATCCGGCAAATACTGTAACTATGAACAGAAAATTTTTGGACTGCCAAAAAGATGGTTTTGCTTCCTCGTCGCAGGCACAATCCTTTTCTTCCTGGGTTTTCGATTGAAGTTTCGGATACCATGCAAAGACCAAAACAATAATGGTCAAGCCGATAAGATAGGGCCTAAATGGCTCGACCCATGAAAAGGTCGATGCAATTCCACTTGTTCCGGCAATTAATGCCAAAACAGGGGTTATACAACATATTGATGCTGCAACTGCGGTAAAAATGCCGGTATAGGCCGCGGTGTTTGAAGTCTTATTCGGTGCCATAATATAAACTTTCTAAGCTGTTTTCTTTCTTGTCGAAATTAAATTGAAAATTCCATTCAAAACATTGTCTTCACTCTTTACCAGCGAATAATACAATGTTTGCCCTTCACGTCTCGATGTAATAATTCCTGCATCCTTCATTTTTCGGATATGCTGGGACACGGCGGGAACACTCATTTCAAGAATGTCCGCAATATCACAAGGGCACAGTTCATTTTCTATGTTCAAAAGGAATAGTACTTTAAGTCTTACCTCGCTTCCAGCGAGAGCCAGAATTTTGCTTATTACTTTAAAGCTGTCCGAAGAATTCTCTATGGTTTCCTTACATCTCGATATTTGCTTCTTGTCTGCTTCGTTCCGTGTACAAGTAATTTCCAAGCTCATCTTTTTTGATTTAAAGTAGCAACAAATATATCACTATTATATTATTTAAGCAAATACTTAAATATACTATTAGATAAATTGTTTTTTATAATGTGTAAATAATAAACTTAGGTAATCTAACTTCTAAAGGATTTGTACAATAAAATCACTTCTGAAACAAACTGTAGTACAATCTCCTTCAAGCTCTTCGTTAACTCTAAAAAAATATCTTTCATAATTTTATTGATTTTTGAATGGATGATAATATCGATAGTGCGATGCGTTCAATGTTGTTGTTCTCTGAAATAAAGTTGCCCTCATCGTGATTGGACAAGAAACCCAATTCGATCAAAACAGCAGGACAATAATCTATAGTTCCCCGCAACACCTGAAAATTCGCAAACTTCACACCTCTACTCTCCAACCCCAAACTCTTATTTAGATCATCTTGCAGTTGAAAAGCAAACCAAATAGCATCATCTGAGTATTTAGACACAGCCTTAGCCACATAAACCTCTATTCCTCTCGCAGCTGGATTATTAGAGTGATTGCAATGCAAGGACAGAAATAAATCAGCATTTAAGGCTTTAGTCAGTTTGGTTCTATCCGATAACGAAATAAGCGTATCACTATACCTGGTTAAATAAATATCTAAAGGTTGATCCAAATCATTATTCAACCTTAAAATCTCTTTAGCAATCGACAAAACCACATACTTTTCTTGGATGCCATTTATGCCCATTGCCCCAGCATCTTTTCCACCGTGTCCAACATCAATTACAATTCTCTTTTGAACATCGATTTCCTGTCCAAAAATGAAGCACATTTTCATGAGTAAAATTGTAAAACTGACGTTTTTGAGCAGATTTTTCATTTCCAATTTTCGGGTTATCAACAACTTCCATATCAAACTTCATAGAATTTGATGTCAAATAATAACAATGAAATTCAAACAATACCAAAGAATATTTTATTCACAATTATTTGATTTTCAGTTATTTACAATCAAATATATGTAAATTCTAATAATGAAAAATGAACTTAAAATCTAAATTTTTCCGTTATGAAAAAATCACACTATTTAGCGTCCATTCTTTCGCTCTTAACCACTTCCCTTTTTGCTCAAATTGGTGGCATAGAAAATTCCGTTAACGATGTTGGCGATACCATCAGGACTATCTTTCCGATTTTATTGGGTGTTATCTTCTTGGTTGGCTTCCTATTTAATGCTGGACATTTCTTCGGCGAAAATGCGGACCTCAAAAAAGGGATAACAAGAATACTGGTCTTTGTACTAATTGCAGGTGCAGTAGTCGGCATCTTCACATACTTAATAGGAATCGTAGTTTAAAGATGAAGCGGTTCGAAGTCTATAAAAACATTCGGAAACGGGCTGTCATTTTTGGACTGTCCATTTCCCTGTTTGCCTTGATGATGGTTTCCATTTTGGCTTCGTTGCTCATCATCATTTTCTCTTTCAGCTTTGCGATCATAATAGGAGTATTGGTACTCAATACTTCCTTATTTGTGGTGCTGACATGGATTACACACAATCCACAAATTTTTCAAATGACAAATGCTTTCCCAAAAATATTGAGTAACAAAAAAACCTCAGGCTTTGATTATGAACAAGATTAACATTTCAGCATATCAACCCATCGCAGATATTCAAGACAATATCGTATTTGCCAACAATGGTAACGTTGTCCTATGCTATAAAGGGAATCTACCGGAAATATACTCTCTTTCTGAAAAGGATTTTGAGGATATGCACGGTGCTTGGTTTCAGGCTTTGAAATCATTGCCAGTTGGTACTGTGGTTCACAAGCAGGATATCTACCTCAAGAAATCATATACTTCAGAACAACTTCCGAATTCAACCTTTCTGGAAAAGGCTACTCACGAGCATTTTAAAGGTCGTGGGCATATTGAGCACAACTGTTATTTGTTCTTCATCTTGACCAAAAACAAGGCACTCAATAATCCGAAATATGTCAATCCCTTCAGGAAAGTTTCAAAAGGAATCGTACAGGAACTGGATGATAATATCAAGAGCTTCACGAACTCGGTAAGTGATTCAGTTTCTTTTATCAATAACAGCCGAAAGATGGATTTTGTTTCGCTTAAAGCGGAAGATATTCGGCAACTAACAAGTGCATACTTTAATGGCTTCAATGAAGGCTACGACACCGATATTTTACTTGATAAGAAAAGCGTCAATATTGGCGAAAACCATTTTGATGCCCTGGCCATCAACAGCGAACTGTGCTTTGGCGAAAGTGTACAGAGTAGCAAAACCAATGAGAAATTCACTTCTGACGATTTTGTATTTCATCAAGGGTTTATTGATGGCTTAGGGCTTACGCTTAACGAGAATCACATTGTCAATCAAATTATTTATTTGGATGACAAACAAAAATGGCGCAAGCTGCTCGATAAGAAGGTTGAGGAACTAAATAAAAGTTCAAACTTTGGTTCACAAAATAAAGTGGTGCTTGGTAAAATCCAACACATCCTTGACCAAATCAATGCTGATGATAATGCCCGAATTATTCGTGGTCATCTCAATATTGTCTATTGGGCAAAAGAAGCCAAAGAGCTCGACAAGATAACTTCAAAAATCAAGACTGAATTTAAGGAACTGGATATCATCCCGTATTACCCAAGAGGCGAAGAACGTAAAAACTATATTCTAAATAGTTACTGTTGTTTTTCGTCGAATTTTTCAAATAACGATTTATATGTAACTGACTTAAAACACGCGCTTTGTCTTTTTATCAATAACACTAATTACAAAAGTGATAACACCGGAATCATTTTCAATGACCGTGAGTATAACATTCCTGTTTTAAAGGATGTTTGGGACGAAAAGAAGAAAAGAATAAAGGCACGAAACTTTGCCATTTTTGCACCAACTGGTGAGGGCAAATCTTTTCTGGCAAATAACATTCTACGCCAATATTTTGAAAGTGGCGTTCGCCTGGTCATTATCGACTTGGGTGGCTCTTATACCAAGTTTGCAAAGCTCTATCCTGATAAATATACGGTGCTTCGCTACGAAAGTGGAAAGAACCTTGGTATCAATCCATTTTACATTAGCCACACTAATGACCTTACACCAGAACGTTTGGAAGATTTGTCCGTCTTCCTCTTTGAACTGTTTGCTTCAGACTTAAAGGTTACAAAGGCACAATCAGTATCGGTCAAAAAAATACTGCGTTATTATTACGATAGTACTTCAGAAAATCATTCACTGGATGGTTTTTACAGCTTTATAGAAAGAAATCAGGAAGATCTTCTGAGCACCCTAAAAATCCATCCCGATTATTTTAATGTGACGAGCTTCTTGCACGTAATGTCAGAATATGTCGGCGATGGTCTATATAGCTTCCTTTTTGAAGTGAGCGAAGACCAGACCTATAAAATTGAGGACAAGCGTTTGATTGTTTTTGAACTGGATGAAGTCAAGGACAATAAGGAAATACTGTCCGTAATGTTGAAACTGATTAAGTCAGCTATCCAAAGAACCATCTGGAAGAATAGAGCGGAAAAAGGCATTATCCTCTTTGATGAGTTTGCGAAACAATTAAAGTTTGAGAATGTACTGGAAAGTGTCGAATTCTACTACCAAGCAATACGAAAACAGAACGGAGCTATCGGTATCATTCTTCAATCCATTAATCAGCTTCCGAAAAATTCAACTTCAGCGAGTATTCTTGAAAACACGCAGGTCATTTATAGCCTGAACAATGAAAAAGGCTATGACGAATTGGTCAAACGGCTCAATCTATCCAGCCACGATTTGAACCAATTAAAATCAATTAAGAACAATCTTTCCGGTCCACGGAAGTACACCGAAATGTTTATCAAAATTGGCAGGGAAAGTAACATCTTCCGTCTGGAAGTTCCGAAGGAAGTATATGCAGCTTACTTGACCGATGGACAAGAAAATGAGGAAATAATGAAGCTCTACAAAGAGCATCAGGATATGCAAAAGGCAATAATTCAATTCGCATCTAAAACATAATATTATGAAGACAAAAATCTTAATTATCGCAACGGTATTCATCTTTTTATTACCCGCACGCGCTGCGTGTCAGGGAATGCCCACTTATGACAATACCAATTTTATCAGCTTGGTAAAACAACTTGTAGAATCAGGTAAACAGACAGCTCAAATGATTAAGTCTGTAAAGTTCTTAAAAGATGCAAAGGAGAGCATTGAGAAAGTATCAAGTGTGGTACAACAGCTTAGAGCAGTTGAGGAAATTGGACAGAACAATCAGCGCCTTATCACCGTAATGCAGAACGATGTACTGGACATACTCAACTCGCCCTACATCAAACCAGAGGAAGTTTCAAGGGTTGTAAAATCTTTTGATGCTATTGTTCAAAACTCATTGGAGACGGTAGATTTTATTGATGAAGTCCTGTCCAGCGATTATCTCAAAATGAGCGATGCAGAACGTGCTGAAATTTTAAAAGCAAAGGAGCTGGAATCAAAGCAGATGGTTTCCAACATAACTACAAAAACAAAACGCTATCGAGACATTATTTCTTTCAGAAAGATGCAAGATAAAGTCAATAACCGAGAAACATTCTATTAAAATGAACGCGACCATTCTCTTAGGAATTGGTTTGGAATATATCGATACCATTTTCCAGACCATACAAGCCAGCAATTTTTCGCAATACACAATTGCGGGAATGAAAACGCTCGCTGTCTTGTTCTTTTTGGTCAACATCCTTAAAAAATATAACGAAGGAATTGCAGAGAAGGACGGTTACACTTGGGGATTGAGTCCTGGTGAATTGGTCAAGAATTTTACCATTGTCATCTTGGTCATATTCTCAACTCAGGTATTGGGATTTTTTGATGGCATTTTAGTCGCCATTGAAGAACAATATCGAGGAACAGCACCAGCATTATTGCCTTTGCAAATGCAGGATATTCCATTAGAGGAAGAAGTAAGTTTGTTTGATGCCGCAAGTTCAGCGATGACACTTTTATATGAAGCCCTGGTTACACCTTTATACGGTTTTAAAATATTGGCATTTATCTTAACTACCCTACTTTGGATATTGGATTTGTTCATCTACCCGCTATTCTTAGCAGAGCGCTTCTTCCTTTTAGGAATAATGCAAGCATTTTTTCCTTTGGTCATTAGTCTTGCAGTTTTTGAAAAGTTTCGTTCGCTCGCCTATACGTTCTTCAAACTATATGCAGCGGTGTTTATGCTGGTGCCAGCTTTCTTTCTGGTCAATATATTTATCAATGCCATATATACGGAAATCAACACCAATTTTTGGGTCAACCTTTTTGGAACAGAGGTTGGCCAGGGCTTTTTTGCACCTGTGGTTCAGTTGGGATCAGTAGGTTTTATTGTTTTCTTGAAATTCACCCTATATAAACGTGCCACGTCATTTACGCTAAGACTATTTACCAACTAAATATTTTCAGAATGAAAACACCTTACAAGAACATTTACAGCGTCCTAAAATTGAATCGGTTTATCGTTTTGGCAGTAGTTGTCTGCGCCTTACTATCCAGCACATTTTCGGTTTGGATGGTATTCAACACCAATCAAAAAGCCCTTAATAGTGCCTTTGCTATCAATACCGATGGCAGTATAATTCCGCTGAAGCTCGTAACCCAAAAGGAAAATTTTCGGGTTGAAGCTTTAGCACATTTGGATCTGTTCCATAACTACTTCTATAACATAGATGCGAGTAATTATGAACGCAATTTGGAAAAGGCATTGTGGTTGGGCAATAGTTCCGTGGACAATCTCTACCGCCAGAAAAAAGCGGATGGTGTTTACAACAGGTTGCTTCAGTATTCCTTGGTTCAAAAAGTACTGAGCATCGATTCACGACTATCTGAAAATAATGGCTCGTATAGTTTTATAACAACCACCATTTTTGAAATCAATAGAGGTTCAATCATCGACACCTATGAGTTGATTTCCACCGGAAACTTGATTACGGTTGACAGAAACTTCCCCAACAATCCGCACGGATTATTAATTACCAACTATTTCGAGAACACCTTAAAAAAACTAAACGATGAAAGTAGAAAAGAATAAAATAGTATTTGCAGCAGTATTGGCCGTGATTGTCATATTCATCATTTCTTATTCCGTAATGGTAATGGGCGATGATGAAAGTGAAACTGAAAACCTTAAGCAAACATTAGTTCCAGATTTAGAAGAAGATCAAAAAGAGTATGATTCCAAACTGGATGCGATTAACGACTTGAAGAAAGTACGTGAAAATAATGCGCCCAGCATTTATGATGAAAAACTGATTGATTCCTTGGGATTTTACGACCCAGATCTTCCAGATCGCGAAAAAGAGCGTATCGTAGATAGCATATATGAAGCTGGTAAGATCCAATATTCAGAAAAGCGATACCAAAACTTGGGACACAAAAGAACTGTTCGCAAAGCGGTTTCAAAGATAGATTCTGTAGAAGTAAAACGAGAACAAAAAATCCAAGCGAAAGAACTGGGATTGGAACATCAATTGTTCTTTGCTGCTGCGCCCAAACTCAATGAAGTTTCAATCATCGGCAATACAGATGAAACTATTTATGTGGTTGTAGATGGCGATCAAGTAGTAAAAGCGAATACCAGATTACGAATGCGCCTTACCAAAGTTGCTACCATAAGTGGTAAAGAAATGCCTAAGAACACACCTGTTTTTGGATTTATCAGCTTTCAACCCAACCGAGCGCTCATTGAAATTGAAAACATACAGCACCACCCTACTAAACTCAAGGCTTTTGATTTATCAGATGGTAGCGAGGGCATCTACGTACAGAACAATTTCAGGGCAGAAGCCACCACCGAAGTTTTGGACGATATTATTGGTGACATTAACATACCTGCCATTCCGCAAGTAGGCGGTGTCTCAAAAGTCCTAAGACGAAACAATCGCAATGTTAAAGTAACCGTATTAAATAACTATAGATTAATTCTAAAGCCTAAACTATGAAAACTTTTATCTTAATATTAATTGGATTTGTTTACACTTTCGCACCTCGACTTTGCTTGGCACAGGCTACAGCACAACAGCAACCCATACCTCTTGACACTATTTATGCCAACGACACCAAGAATGTTGCGCTATTCTTCCCAGAACCTATCCGCCAAGGCATAACCGGTTCTGACAATTTTGTATTTACTTACAATCGTGAAGAAGAACAGTATTTTGGCCTTCTTCAAGCGAAGCCGGGGAAGGAAAGTAATCTACTGGTAGTCAATAGAAATGGTTCGATTTTTTCGTATATTGTAAGGTATAAAAAACAGCTTTCTAAGCTCAATTATTTCATTCCGTTATCCAAAAGTATCGGTAATGAAAGGCCGATTTTAAAGGATTCGATTCTTGTAAAATCATCTGAAGAATTTGTAGATAACAGCACCTATTATTACCAAAAATTCTGCTCATATCTTCTCAATAGAAAACAGCGTATAGGACGTATCAAGAAACGAAATGAAGGTATTATCTTGACCGTAGAGAACATTGTTTTTGATAAGGATGAACTCTATTTCGTTATCGAGATTGAAAATACTTCTACAATGGATTACGATTTGAATTTCTTGAACCTATCAGTTGAAACTCGACAAAAAGGAAAAAGAAAATCATTGCAACGGCTCTATCAAGAACCGATATATAAACATAATCTGCCGTCCAAGATTATGGAAAATGAAACGGCTCGCTTTGTTTATGTATTATCCAAATTTTCATTATCTGATGACCGGAGGGCAATTTTGGAATTGAATGAAAAGAATGGCGAACGAAATATAAAAATGAAACTATCGCATAGGTATATTAATAACCCAAATTAATACTGATATGAAAAAATTTGTTGTTTTCTCGCTCATAGCGCTGTTACTTTCTTGTGCTGATTCTGAAACTAAAATCTCGGGGCCAAGTGCCACAGCCCAAATTGTTATTGAAAGCTTTTATGAAAAAGATGAAGAAACTTTAAAGGCTAACTCAACACCACAGGCATATTCTAACTATATGAATACTATAAATATGTTTAATGCTACGGTAAAGGATGATTCCAACTTTACTGTTTTGCAGGATACGATTATGGGGAACGTGGCTTGGGTAAAATATACCACAGCTTATGATAAAACGCCTGGTGTTTTTAAACTGGTTAAACAGGAAGGCAAATGGCTGGCTACCGCAAGAGGTTCAAAGGATAAAGCGCCTTTTTAATAGAGTTTTCTATTTTTCATCGAGGTTGATTTCCCAAGAGCCTCTTGTATCACCGTGACGGACTAAAAAACCTTTATTTTTGATAGCTGTAATGTGCTTACCAACGGCAAATTCATTAATAGCCAAAGCTGAAGGACAAATATTGTTCTTCAACCTGTCTTTAATTTTTAACTGGTCACCGTCGCATCAGCCAAACCGAAAGTGTTCTCTTCCTTATCAATACCGATCTAGATAATGCCACCTTCACGATAATTCAGAAATGCAATTACCTCTTTTCAAGTCCATCGGATAGTTCTCGTTTGTATTCTATGCGGTTTGTTTCGGTCATTGTTTTAATAAAATCGGACAGTAAAGATAATGATATTAAATTGTGAGGATAGATGCATACGGTTGCAAAAAGACTACAGTTATTCCGAATATAAGAACATGATTGTAAAAACTAAACTGGATTGAAATGTTAAAATACTCAAAATGTTAATTAACTTTGGCGGTTGTAAAAATCAAACACTTTATGGACAAAGGCGCAAAATTTTATAGATGTGATTTTCAAGTACACAGCCCAAGAGACATTAATTGGACAGGTGCTCGTTTTGGTGTAAACGCTGAGCAAATAGCAAATTTATCACAAATCGAAAAACAGGAAATCGAAGACAATCGAGAACAATTTTGTAAAGAATACTTGGATAAAATAAGTAACTCTGGAATCAATGCCATCGCAATGACTGACCATCACGACGTGGTCTTTGTCCAGCATTTAAGAAAAGTTGCCAAAGAGCAGAACGAAATACACGAATTGATGGGCGAACCAGAAAAAATGGTTACAGTCTTTCCAGGTATTGAACTCAGCCTTTCCAATCCAGCCAGTCAAGTTATAATTATTTTTGACGCTGATTTCGAAGATACACATCTTAATTCTGTTCTTAATTTTATCGGTATACAACCTACAGATAAATTCGATAGGCAGACAGTTCAAACCCAAAGAATTTCCCAAGAGGTAATCAATAACCTATCTCAGCTTCACAAAGTTTTAGATGAAGTAAACTATTGCAAGGGTAGATATATTGTTCTACCTAATGTTGGTAAAGGTGGTCAACATTCAATAATACGCCAAGGCTTCCAAGAGCATTACATTAAAATGCCCTGTGTTGGTGGTTATGTTGATAAAGAAATTTCGCAAGAATCGGGATATCAGAATAAAATTAATGGTGGCGATGTTAATTACGGTAATAAAAGTATAGGCCTTGTCTCTACATCCGATAATAGGTATGAAGACGGACGTGAATTTGGAAAATATTCTACTTGGGTAAAATGGGCTGAACCTACCGCAGAGGCGATTAGGCAAGCGTGTTTGGCCAAAGAATCCAGAATATCCCAGGCCGAACCAGAAATGCCACAAATATTTATTGAAGCAATCGATGTTACAAACTCAAAATTTTTAGGAAGTTTTAATATCAAATTTAACCAGCAGTATAACGCATTAATCGGTGGAAGAGGAACGGGTAAATCAACCATATTAGAATACATCAGATGGGGACTGTGCGACCAAACAGTAAAAATTGGTAATTACGAAGAGCTGGATATTATTCAGAATCGAAGAGACACCCTGATCAGGAAAACATTGACCGCTGTTAGTGGTGAGGTGCGAATAACGATGGTCAAAAACGATGTACGCCATATCGTTAAAAGAAATTCTGCAAGCAGAGAAATACTTTTGAAAATCGGGGATAACGAATTTCAAAAAGTTAGTGAAGAGGATATCCGTAAGGTGCTGCCTATCCAATCATACAGTCAGAAACAGCTAAGCGATGTAGGTGTAAAAACAGAAGAGCTTAAGCGATTCATTGAGCAACCTATAAAAAGTAGCTTAGAGCGGATCTCATACAATTTAGATGAAACGAATCTAAAACTAAAAAATTCCTATAACCAATTGGTTCGCAAGAAAAAAGTACAGAACGAGATAGCCAATTTTAATATTGAAGGAAGTTCTATAAAAGGACAGGTAAAGGGTATTCGGGAATCGTTGAAAGGTATTTCAGAAGTTGATCAAAAAACGATTGATAAGAAATCAAGATTTGAGTTAGAAAAAACAATAATAGAGAATACTGAATCTGAACTGACTCTTTTTGATTCCAAAACAGACGAACTTATTAAACTTTTGAAGTTGTACCCAGAGCCTATAGAACCTTTCCTTGATGATGTTGAAAATAAGGATTTAATAAGTAAGCTCGATACCGAAATCAAAACAAAATTTAAGAACATCAACGATGCTGTTCAAATATTGAAGGATGTTTTTAGCGAAAGTGGACTGAAGGCTTACAATGAAATTGTAGAAGAATGGGAAAATAAGGAAACCTTGTTTAATTCTGAATATGAAACAGCCAAGGGTAAGTCCCAATCTAGTCAAGAGCAATTATCGAACATAAAAAAACTTGAAAACCGTCTGGCCGAGATAAATAGTTTAGTTGCTGAAAGAAAATCTGTGATTAAAGAGCTTGGAAATCCTGAGAATGATTATAACACCTATAAGGAAGAATGGAAAAACCTGCATATAGAAAAAGTTGGTGTCTTGAATGATCAAGCAACAAATTTTACGGATTTGTCAAACAACCTTATAAAAGCAGTAGTTACGAAGAACATTAATCTTGCGAATTTCAAGGAAAAATTGCGTTCAATACTTGAAGGGACTAGGATTAGAGAAGAACGAATAGATGCACTATTGGAAAATGTTCGCAGTAAAGCAGACCCCATTTCTGAATTCATATCCGTTTCCGAAGAACTAAGACTATTAGCTGAATTTAAGCTGGACGAAGATAATCCAGAAGATTTACCTTTAACGCCAATTTTAGATTCAACAGGTTTTACCGAAGACCATAAACTAAAAATTCATTCTAAAATTTCAACCGATGATTGGTTGCAATTAACAGCAACCGAATTGGAATTCAATCCGGAATTTTTTTATACAACCAATAATGAGCTCGGCGATGAAATTCCTTTTCGAGATGCTTCTGCTGGACAACAAGCTACTGCACTTCTTACAGTTCTACTTAATCAACCGGGAATGCCCTTGTTACTTGACCAGCCAGAAGACGACATTGATAATCGAGCTATCGATTCGATAATCCGAAATATTTGGAACGCAAAAAAGAAAAGACAATTAGTCTTCACAAGCCATAATGCCAATTTAGTAGTTAATGGTGATGCTGAATTAGTTATCTGCTGTGATTATAAGGATGCCAGCTCACAAACAAGGGGTGTTATTAAAGCAGAAGGTGCTATTGATGCGAAAGAAATAAAGAACGAAATTACGTCAGTTATGGAAGGTGGTGAAAAGGCATTTAGGCTAAGAAAGGATAAGTATGGCTTTTGATTTATCCAAATATTGACCTCGCCTCATCATAAATCCGTTCAAAATTAGCCGCTAAATCCGCCTGAGAAAATTGCTTGGATTCTTTAGGAAGCTGCCGTTGAATTCGGGCTAATTTAAACTGCACTTTCTTATCCTTACCATCGGCATAGGTAATAAACTCGCCTTGTTTCAATCTAAAGAACACATCTGCTCTAATCTTTGGGATTTCTTTTTCGCCAGTCGTAATACGAGTATCAAAATCGAGATTATGGCCACGACTGATACTTTTCGTCGGGTCTTTAATGATTTCAAAAAAACGCTCGTAATATTTAGCCGTATCTGGGTCATTGACCTTTCCGAAGAACTGGTAGGATAGGTTGCTCAAAATCGCTTTGCTTGCCTTATCGCCATACATCATATCATTCTGAATTTTGTCCTGCATTACATAAACAGTAGCAATATCATAACTTCTAAGTGTTGCCGGAATGCGGTGCATATTCAGTAATCGGATGGTAGGTGCTTCTTCCATCAATAAAAAAGACGGTCTCTGAGCGCGTACGCTCATTTGCTTGGTAATGGTGTGAATAATGGTTGCAACAACAGGCGAATAGGATGTTTCATATTTTGGATTATTTACTACTGAAATGATTGCTGGATTATCCTCGCTATTAATATTTAGTGGCACTTCGTCTGCGGATAATGCCATAAATATGCGCTGTGTACTAATTCGTTTCAGCGCATTGGCCAAGGTGCTTTTTACACCAGCGGTCTGCCTATCAGAATCCTTACCACTAATAAATGCATCTGCCATTGCCCTCGATATGGTGTTGGTCTCCAAAAACTGAATAAGGCTATCCGTGTCCAATAATTGATAAATCGCTATCAAATGTGGTAGCGTACAGTAGTTGGAATAGTCGGTTTTCAGCTTCCAAATCAAACCACCAATCAAACCTTCGGCAGCATCGTTAAAGAATTTTGTTGTTCCGGTAGTTCCGCTTTCCCTTTGTTCCAGAAGATTTTCAATTAATACCCTTGACACCTCATTTACGCTTTCCTCGTTCTCTA
Organism: Autumnicola musiva; assembly: GCF_031846585.1. Lineage (NCBI taxonomy): Bacteria > Pseudomonadati > Bacteroidota > Flavobacteriia > Flavobacteriales > Flavobacteriaceae > Autumnicola > Autumnicola musiva. The sequence continues at coordinate 80,046 of NZ_JAVRHK010000002.1, read as the reverse complement.
AATAGCATGGCGCAATAGGATTTACCCGGTGGATGATTTTATCGAAGGAAATGATCTTGAACGGGATATCGTTATCTTTAAAAAGTGGGTACGCCATTTCAGTCAGTTCAAAATCCTTGTAATCATGAATGATTCCGCAAAAGCCCTCATTCCGGAAATGTTTTAAAAATCCGTATACCACGCTTTCTGTCTTTCCACTTCCGGCAGAACCTATTATGGACGCGCCCCTCTTGATATTATCCAGTTTGAAATTTCCTTTGGTCGTAGCAAAATTGACTTGATATTTTCTATCGCTATTCTGCACGGTTTCAGTTTTGTGTAGAAAGACATAGAACCCTATATTAATTAGCATTAGAGGACACGCTAGATACAGCAATATTGATACTAATTCATTCACTTCAGAAATAAAGAAAATGAGAAATAAAAGTATTGCGATATTCAAAAGAAACGCATACTTGCTAACCCGAAACATCGCATAGAAAACCATACTGGATAAACCAATAATTGAAAGTACCGATATAAGATTGTCTATCTCCATATCAATTAGATCCCTATTGAACTTGATTTAATGGCCACTTCTACACCACGTCTTAATTGCTTAAAAACCCGAAGTGCAATTTGTGCTTGACTAATTGGAATACTTGGCACTATGGGCAATCCCGTTTTTGTGATCATTTTGAAAGCCAATGCTTTTTCATTGGCTGGCAACTTCATCAAGGCGGCGAAGTATAGATTAGGATTCTTTACAAAATCCTTTCGGGCTTTATAGGTTTCTGCAAAGTTGCGTTTATAGTCAAAAGTCTTGTCAAACGTTTTTTCCGCTTTAGCGAAAAAGGTATCTCTATCAAAACCGCGCTTTACCTTTTTACCGTGCATTTCCACTTCCGAAGCTTTGTGTTTGCTTCCTGGAGAAAGACTAACCGAATTTGAAGCATCCTTTCTGCTAACGATGATATGGATATGACTTTGGTATCCATCTTTTCGCATTCCCTGGATAATCCGTTTTCCGTTTTGTTGATGCGGTGCTTGGCGTTCCAATTTTGCTACTTCCCTTTTCATACTTTTAAAATTTCCTTCAACTCTTCCTTCTTGAACATTTCGGATTTCAGTTTTTAGCTGAAGAATTTTTGAAGCGTAAGGTTGATTCTCTTTAATCTGAAAATCTGTTCCTTTAAAGGTTCGTTGATGTTCAATTTTAGCGAAGTATTTTATATCATCTATGGTTATCGGTCTTCCGTGAATTTCTCGATTGAAACTGGCAACATAATCCTTCATCAACTCACGCGTGTAGGTTTTTAAATCTTGGCTATTGTTCTGAAGTTTTCGCAATTCGTACTTTGACGGACTGACCGTAATCGAATAAAACTTGGGTTCCTTATTTTTCAATTTTGCGGTGTTGCCATCGATTTCTTTTACCACTTCTTCAGCGGAAATTTCATCGCCATATTGATTGAAAAAGTGTTCCATATCTTGCTGTTCTAAACCCTCGTTTTCTTTCTCTAAATAGCCCACAAAATCAGCTGAACTTTGTGAATAATTAGTACCCAACTTTTGAGGTGTTATTGTGATGTACATGGTTCAAAAAATTAAAGTTGGTTACTTGGGTTTTGCTTTTCGCGAAAGCGTACTTCCTTTTTTTCTTCGACATATTTCTTCTCTACAATCAGCGGTTTTTTTGTAGGTTCTTCTGTTTCAAAAAGGGATTGAATCATCGCTACCGTGGGTTTTGTTTGTGTCTTTTCCACGTCTCGCATTATGGCGATAACTGCATTAATTCTTTTTGAAAGTTTTGCTTCAATTGTTCGTCCCGTTGGACCTAATTTTTCTTTTGGCGATATTTCGTTATAGAAGAAAAAATCGAGAATAGTTGACATTGCTTCAGTATGTGACTTGAAGTGTGTTTTCGAAAATTCTTGAAAACGTTTGGCAGTTTTCCGTTTAAACCTAATTGTAATGAATGAATCCATTTTCTTTCGCTTTTTTAAAGATTTGACGTAAATCCACCCCTGTTTACAGGCTATTTCAAGCTGTTTGACGCAAATTGTAGAAACTTTAAAATATCGACTGATTATAAAATACTAATAATCAGATGATTAAAGCGTAAATGGAATCCGTAACATCGCTCAGCGTGTTACCCTCTTGCTATTCCATTTTCGTCCGCACAGCGGACAAAATTTCATACAATTTGCTTATACACAAATTGTTTTTTTCGGAATTCGAATAATTCCAAATTGTAAATTATAGATGGATACAGCTATCAGCGAAAGTCAAAATTAGGATAGCTATAAAAATTATATCTGCTGAATTTCAGCTTTTTAAAGATACAATTTTTTGGAATTTCAGTGAAAAATAGATTCCATAAAAAAGACCTGAAAAATCAGATCTTTTTAGAATTTATAAGGAAGTTCTATTATAACAGTCCCTCATCTGCAAAAGAGAAGTAATTACCGTCTGGAGTAATAATTAAATGATCTAGGACTTTGATATCAAATAACACAGCAGCATTTTTAATTTTCTCCGTAAGCCTTTTATCTGCTTCACTCGGTCTTAAAGTTCCGCTGGGATGATTATGTGCTAAAATAACAGAGGTAGTCAAACTCTTTAGAACTACCGCAAAAAGAATTCTCAAATCTACTAATGTGCCGGTAATTCCACCCGTAGAAACTTCATAGATTCCTTTAACCTTATTGGCATTATTAAGAAGCATAACTTTAAAGCATTCTTGCAGTCCTATCTGATCTTTATTCCACTCACTAAATAATAGTTCGGATGCACTTAACGAAGAAGTAATTTTAGGAGCCTGAGAGATTTTAAAATTTCCCTGATATTTTATTGAGATTTCATTAACTTTAGTTTTCATTATTGACTTTTTAAAGGGTTGATAATTAAAAGAGGGCGTTACCGTGAACAAGTACCCGCCCTCTTATTTTATTATTACTGGCTATCGCCATTTTTTACACCTAGTAAAAGAATTTCGTTGGCTTCTACTTCGGTTACATACCGTTTTACTCCATCTTTATCCTCATAGCTACGGGATTTAAGTTTTCCAGCTACTCCAATCTCTTTACCCTTTCCGGCATATTTTTCAATAATTTCTGCAGTTTTTCCCCAGGCCACGATAGTGTGCCATTCGGTATTCTGTATTTTTTCGCCTTTTTCATTTTTATAAAACTCATTAGTGGCGAGTGAAAAACGGGCAACTTTTTTACCGCTTTCGAGGTTCGTGATTTGTGGATCCTGTCCAACATTTCCAATTAACTGTACGTGATTTTTTAAAGTACTCATGATTAAAAGATTTAAAGATTACTAATTATGCCACCTGAACCTTTCAGATAGTTTGCTTTATTATTTTCTTAAATAATTTACTTATTATATCTGGAGCGTTTTCCTTTTTTGTTTTTTTTGGTGCGACTTCCTTTTGAATGTTTTTATAAGATTTCATAAGATTCATTTTAGATTTACTTCCTATAGCGCCCTCGCTGTTTCCTTTTTTTGTTGCTGATACATTTTCAATATTTGGAATTGATAAGGACTTATAAAAAGGAGGTACGACTGGCTTATGCAGTGCGTTCAACTTCCGAATGTTGGTATTTTGCTATTAAAAAAAGGGAGGGACAGTGAGGGTGCGGGAGTAATTCTAAAGGCGTTTGTGAAATATTAAAACATAGGAAGTAGCATCAAATGAATAAATGGAATTCTATTTAGCGGACTTACTTCACGATTTCGGCTCGGGAATGTAGTGTTCCTTCCCTGCATAGCGGGAAGGGTTAACGGAATGGAAAGCTGAAATTGGGGATTGTGTCCAAGACCTTTCTAGTGAAGCTCTTTGCCCGTAATGAAGCTTTTCGCGAAATGCAGGGGAATGTGCTGAGTGGGTTTGGGTGTAACCGTCTGTTATATACTTAGCCATCCAGTTTGAGGTACTGGATAAACCTTTATTTATTTTATGCCATAGCATAGACTTCATCAAACAGCTTTTTATCCAACCGTTCTTGTTGGCCAAAGCTTTTCTTTAGGACGTTGTGTAGTACTGAATTGAATGCATTGTAGCCCAACCAAAGATTTGGTTCTTCATTGAGCAACAATGCTTCGTAGTTTAAGATTTCGATGACTTCACGAGACTTTTTTGATGGGCCGCTATTCTTGTCGCTACATTCGTATCTAAACAATTTTGTTCTGTGGAGAATCGCCTTCACAAATTCCTGTATGTCGATGATTTTAAATTCCTTCATCTTGTCGAAATTCTTGGTAATGGTATAGAATTCATTAGTCAGAAATTTATCGAACAGATTTTTTAGCCTCGGCATAATTAGGTGAGTATTGTTCTTACTGTGCTTGATGGAAAACTCAATTTCCACTTGTGAAACGTGCAGACCATTTGAACAAACCTCTCTATAAAACCCGAAGTGGCCAGAGGTCTTCTCACTTCCATCATAAGAATTTTTAAACCGAAGCATCGGTAGTATCAAGTCCTCATCATTTTTGACTGTAAACTGGCTTTTGTCATCGATAATAAAGTCAGTAATAAACGACCTGTCGTTTTTATTGATGGTGCGTTTGTGGAAATTCAGTTGTGCATCGGTCAGCATTTCTTCAGCTTTCTTGAAGAATAGTTGATTCGGAATGTGTCCGTAGCTATTCGATACCACATTGACGATTTTGCCGTTTGATATAATGGCATTTTCAAGCCCTCGTCGGGATTCCATCTGGGTCAGACTTTTTAAGGATTTCATTTCTGATGGAACAAAGATTTCATCCTGTTGCAAATTTTGTAAATACATAGCTTTTGAATTTAGATTAAACAATATTTGAGCATAACCCAAACGGAAGCTAAAATCTCAGCTCAAAAGGAAACGGAATAAATAAGTGTAGGATGGCGCGATGGCTTTATGCTGTAGTCTTTTGATGGGTGTATTTTACGAGTTTACCTTGCGTGGATATTGTATTATAATAAAACCCTCTAACGAAGAATAAGTTTGCTGCTTATTGAAATATATTATTTTACCTAAGAATTCATAGGATTTAAACACAAAAAGAGGTAATTAACTTCAATAAGAATGTGACTATCAAAACACTAAAATGTTGTACCTATGTTGTACCCACACCATAAAAAAAGGCTTCACATTTCTGTGAAGCCTTGTCTTTTCTAGTAGCGGGAACTGGACTCGAACCAGTGACCTTCGGGTTATGAGCCCGACGAGCTACCTACTGCTCTATCCCGCGATATTGGATGGCAAATATACAATAGAATTTGAGTTTGCAAAAACTTTTTAAGAAATTTATTCCGAAATCCAATTCAACGCTTTTAGCCTGTCCTTATGTGGAAAAGTTTCAATATTGGCTTCTACAACTATATCTTTTAAAGACATTGCTCCTTTCAACCAGTTTATATCACTTACAATGGCAATTTTGTGAAATTCCCCAATATGCTTGAAGTTAAATTGCATGTTCTTTATAAAGGCATCTGCGGAGATCTCGCTTTCTTTTTGTACTTCAACAAAAAGATTTACCCTTTGATGCTTTTTTAATTTTTCCAGCAATTTTTGCTGCAAAGACTCGGTAGTATCTTTATCCAGGTGGGAATCAATAATAACTCCAACGATATGATCGGCAAAACTAAAGGTGTCCAGCATTATTTATGTGTTTTCCTTTCAAATTTAAGCATTTTATATGCTTGAAGAAGATAAAAGAGGTCTACTGTTCTATATTAGATACATTAAAGTTCGTTAAAATCCCATTTTCGAAAGCAACACTGAATTCAATAGGATTACAACAGTTTTCACAATCTTCAATATATTTCTGATTTCCTACGGAAGGATCCAGAAGTACAGAAATTTCCATCCAACAATAAGGACATTGAAAAAATTTTTCCTCCATAACTATAATTTAATGGGAGAGGTGCTTAATTTTTACTTCAGAAGGTCAACTCATTTTATCTAAATCCTGCTGGATAGATTCCCATTCTTTCATTGACTTTTCCAATTCAGTTTTCTTCTGATTGTATTTTTTCAGAAAATCGGGTTTTGCCATGGTATCTTCATAATTCGTAGCCAACTCAATGTCTTTCTCCTTTAAATCCTTCTCCAGCTTCGTGATTTTCGCTTCGGCCTTACTCAACCTGTTGTTAAGTGATTTCATTTTTTTCTGATCTTCATAAGACTGCTTTGCAGGCTCTTCCTTCCTCTCCTCAGCATGGGTCTTTTGTTTTTCCCGTTTTTCTACTGCACGCATGTCTTCAAACTGCCTTTGTTCCAGATAATAATCTATATCCCCAAGATACTCCTTTACATTGTGGTTCTTAAACTCATAAACTCTGGAAGTTAAACCCTGCAGAAAATCCCTGTCGTGAGAAACCAAAATCAAAGTACCTTCAAATTTCCTCAATGCCTCTTTCAGGACGTTTTTAGATTTAATATCCAGGTGGTTCGTAGGCTCATCCATTACCAGCACATTAAAAGGCTGTAACATAAGTTTGCAAAGGGCAAGACGGTTACGCTCTCCCCCGGATAACACTTTAACTTTTTTATCCACTTCATCTCCACGGAATAAAAACGAACCCAGCATATCCCTGACTTTACTACGGTTTTTCTCGTTAGCCGAGTCTACCATAATATCATGAACAGTCTTCTCTCCATCTAGATAATCTGCCTGATTTTGAGCAAAATAACCTACCTGCACATTATGTCCCAACTTCAGCTCCCCTTTGTGTGGAATTTCATCTATAATAATTTTGGCTAAGGTGGTTTTGCCCTGACCGTTCTGCCCTACAAAAGCAATTTTGCTACCGCGCTCTATGAGCAGGTTTATATCTTCCAGCACCTGTTTATCGCCATAAGATTTTCCAACATGCCCCGCCTCTACCACTACTTTCCCGGGTTGTATTGAAATTGGAAAACTTATATTCATTACCGCATTATCATCCTCATCAACTTCAATCCGGTTAATTTTATCTAATTTTTTTATAAGAGATTGTGCCATAGAAGCCTTTGAAGCTTTTGCACGGAATTTATCGATTAGCTTTTCTGTTTGCTCAATTTCCTTCTGCTGATTTTTTTGCGCAGCCAGTTGTTGCTCCCTAAGCTCCTCCCGTAATTCCATGAATTCAGAATACGGCTTCTTGAAATCATAAATTTTACCAAGGCTTATTTCTATAGTCCTGTTAGATACGTTATCCAGGAACATTTTATCGTGTGAAACAAGAATTACACAGCCGGGATAATTGTTCAGAAAAGATTCCAGCCAAATAATACTTTCAATATCCAGGTGGTTGGTGGGCTCATCCAGAAGCAGAATATCATTGCTCTGAAGCAATAGTTTGGCAAGTTCTATCCTCATTCTCCAGCCTCCAGAAAATGTATCGGTAAGTTTACTAAAATCCTCCCTCTTAAAACCAAGTCCCAGCAAAACTTTTTCAGTCTCTCCTTCATAGTTATAGCCACCAATTATTTCATACTGATGCGTAAGTTCGCTTAAATCCTGAATAAGCTGCGTATAACTTTCACTTTCATAATCGGTACGGGTGGCAAGTTGTTCATTAATACCATCTATCTGCTTCTCCATTTTTTTGATTTCTTCAAAAGCCTGTTGTGCCTCCTGGATTACAGTACGACCTTTTACAAAATCTATGTCTTGTTTTAAGAAGCCAATCTTCAGCTCCTTGTCTTTGGCAATACTTCCGGTATCATATTCCTGTTCCCCTGAAATTATCCGCAACATAGTAGACTTCCCGGCTCCGTTTTTTCCAATGAGCCCAACCCGGTCTCCGGCACCAAGCCTAAAAGTGATTTCTTCAAAAAGATATTCTCCATTAAAGGAGACAGAAAGATTGTGTATGTTAAGCATGAAATTTGATTAAATTTTTGCAAAGATGCTTAAATTTGTCATGCAAAAAAAATGATACAGTGGCACTAAAATGCCTTTTTTCAATAACATAAGGCCGGAGCAAAATTTAATGCTGGCTGATTCACTACTAAATTCCCAAGATGAAATTTTTAAAAGGAACCAAGCTTTACAGCATTTTAACAGGAACCTGCCCGGTATGCCATGAGGAGAGTATGTATAAGGAACCTAATCCCTATAAAATGGGAAAAATTTTCGAAATGCATGAGCGCTGCTCTAACTGCAGGACAAAATATAAAATTGAACCTTCCTTTTTTTATGGTGCCATGTATGTGAGCTACGCCGTGGGCGTGGCCTTTTCGGTTGCCGCTTTTGTTGTTTCTTATGTGTTTCTGAATTCAACCCCGTTAACTTCATTTTTTGCCATTGTAGGCACGCTGATTTTATTTATGCCTGTGATCATGAGGTTGTCCAGAAATATCTGGATTAACTTTTTCTTCAGCTATAAAAAAGAAGCAGGAAAATCTTAATTCTTTTTATAATGTTTTCTGTTAAACCGTTGCAGGTCCATTTCAGGTGAAATTTCAGCATTCCCTTCTATATAATCAATTAACTCTCCTGAAGCTGTTGGAGCAATTAGGACGCCGCGGCTTCCAAAACCATTGCAGCAAAACATATTATTTATTTCAGGATGCTTACCCACCAATGGTTTCCTATCTGCCGTGGCTGGACGTATTCCGGCTACCTGTTCTATAATTTTATATTTGCAATTGATAAACTTCTCTACTTCTGCCGTAAGTTTCTCCCTTGCTTCTCTAGTAGGAGATTGGGTTTTATCCATATTGTTATAAGTCGCACCAACTTTATAAAGATCGTTTCCAAGTGGCATAAGAAAAACTGAAGATTTTACCGCTTTATCCAGCTGAAGCCCTTCTGCCCTAATAATTATATATTCCCCTTTATTTCCTCTTAACGGAAGATAACTGAAGAAAGGATTTTTCTTAATTCCATAACCTTCGCAAAAAATTATGCGTTTAGCTTTTAAGCCTTTATAGCTGAAGTAATCTTCTGAAATTTCCAGTTGGTTATAAGTAAAGCGTTCGCTTTTTAGATGGCCTGCATTCCCGAGATCCCTACGGTAATTTTCCAGCAAGGCTTCCGTTTCTATATTTCCTGTATACCTGACTCTTCCGAAGGAAAAATCTGCGGAAATATTAGAGTTGAGCTGCTTAATGAGATTTGTATCCAAAAATTTTTCCAGCCCGGGCTTATCAGCTGCAGCAAACCAGTTGTTTTGTTCTTCGGCAGAATGGAACCTGCGATATATATCCCAAAAATTGACAAATTGACGATTATATTTTTTTTCAAATTGCTGATAGAAGGGAATAGCCTTTTTTAACTGCTCACCTGCGTTCCAGGCCAGGGTAAAACGTTTAAGAATCACCGGGTTAAATATTCCACCAGCAACCAGAGAAGAATTTTGAGAGGAATCTTCATAAACAAGAAAGCTCTTTCCCCTCCCAGCAAGATGAGAGGTGACTGCAAGGCCACTTAATCCCAGTCCAACAACAATATAATCTACCATAAAACAAATTTAAGGAAACCGCTCCTGCAGAAAAAAAGAAAAGCGCCCCGAAGGACGCTTAAAAATTTTACTGAAGAATTAGTTTTAATAATTCCACATATCCTGTTCAAAATTGCGAATTTGTTCTTCGATTCGCTGAGATTCCAATAACTGCATAAAAGCATTTTCAGAGATATACTCATCCACTTCACGATCACCCTGCACGTTATCTTCCTTGTAAATCAACCCGTCAAAACGCCTGGAATTTAAAAGATGATCAAAAGATAAACTCATAGCTGTATTAGCCCCGTTAAAAGCTTTCGCTTCATGAAGGACTTCCCTGGCGTCGGGATAGAATACCCAAAACAGCTCCACCAAATCTGTCTGACCTGAATCGATAAAATTCACATCGGGAGCTACGGGAGCAATTCCCAACAGGCGATATCTCAATTCTCCCTGCATTTTATCAAAGTACCACATTCCGCGGATATGATATTCAGCAATATCGGCAGAACCAAGGTCACGCCTATCTATAAACTGCTGGTCTACCTCTTCTCCGGCATTATACTGTTCAATACCTAAATCTGTAGTATCAATTTTAGATAGTGTGGCCCGGATATCATTAAGAGTTCTCTTCTCATTAAAATATGAATCGGCATAGATATTTTTAATTTTCCCGTTTTTGATACTGCTTACCAGAACATCATATAAAGATCTCCTGTTGTTACCGATATTGTTAGTATCTATCGGGTAATAATAAGGGAAATTCACTCTCTCATCAAGATCTATAATTTCCCAAACATTCTTAGACCAAAGAACATCACGGTCCCCAACATATCCATATTCCAACGGCTTATCATTCATCTCCACCAATTTTTTAGCTTCGCTCTTCATGCCAATTTCCTCCGGGCTGTCTGCATTCAAAATGTTTGCCTGCCCGTAAGTTGCACCAGTTAGACCTATTGCGAAACTAAAAACCAAAAATCTTCTCCAGCTCATTGTTGTATTATTTTTTAATTAGTAAGCTCAATAAATACAGGAGCTACCTGCTTAAGCTTATAACCTGAATTACCGGCTAATTGTGCCTGAATATCAAAAATTTGAACAGATTCTCCTCTTCCTGCCCTTCGTAAAGCAGATTTAGCCCTATCATCTAATTTATTACCATTAATCCTTATAGTTGGCTGTCCCGGAACTTTGAAACTAAAACCTGTAACATTCAGGTCAAGGTCAAAATCAAAATCGGGCAAATTAGCACCTATATTTGCAATTTCAAGACTGTTACGTTGCATAGAAACTGAACCGTCCTCTCCACGAATAGTTCCCACAGGTCTAGGAATATCTTTTACCCTGAAAGTTTTACTATCAGAGACCCTTTCTCCACCCGGCAGTTCTCCACTTACATTAATGGTAACCTCCCTCGCCTGAAGCGTAGTTACATCCATTACGTAATTTCCTGTACCGCTTGTAGATCTAAGTCCGGGGGCATTGGCAGTAACATTAGACACTCCGGGGATTGAAATTGTCATTGGGTTCTGCACACCGCGGTAAACCACATTCATTTTGTCTGCTGAAATAACCGCAGAATTTGGTTTGGGGATTACAGCATAAGAACTGGTAACAGGAATCCTTACCAAAGAATCCCCCTCCTGAAACTGAAGTTCACCGGTAATTTCTTTTTCTCCTACATTTCCTGCAGGAAAATCAAGCATTACCTGTCCTGCATCGGTACTTTCCACTTCGTTTCCGTTAATTATAACGTTCTCAAACTGAAGAGTATTGTCCACCCTTCCAAGAACCACCCTTCCCGTAAAGTTCTCACCACTGAAAAACGCAGTTTTATCCGGAATTACAATTGCCTGATAGTTGGTAAGCGATACTTCACTTTCCAACTGACCTGAAAGCATGGAAGAAAGTATTGCACTTTCGGTACTCTCAACATCAGCTTGCATTTGGGTTAATTTGGTAATAGAGGCAATTAGAGGATATCCCTGATAATGGTAATATAACCAAGGCATTGTAACATTCTCTCTTGTAGTCACCTCTCCAGTGGCAAATTCCTGCTGAATATTTACTTCATTCGCTATCTGAGGATATTCACCCTGCAGAATTTCAGCAACACCGTCCCTATAGGCTTCAATTTGATTTAGAAATTCTTCGCCCTTAGGGGAAACCACACCACTTTGAAAGAACATTTCATCCAGAGTGTTGGATTTGTCCATTGTTTCATAATCTGTAGCATCATCTACCGAAGTGTTTAACTGAGATTTCAGATCTGCTATATAGGAGTTAAGGTTGCCTGATAGTTCACTTATTCTTTCAGCATCTTCCTTAATAGAAGTATATTTAGCAGGCTGTTCTTCAACTTTATTAGAAAGTCCTGCCATTAAGGCTTCATTACGCTGTGAATAAGAAGCCTGTGTTTCATTTAATTTTTCATTCATCAAACCAAAAGCGGTTAACACCTCTTTTGACATATTCAAGGCCATCATCGCGATGAAAACCAGATACATCAGGTTGATCATCTTTTGCCTTGGTGATTGTTTTCCGGACGCCATTATTTAAGTAGTTTGTTTAGTATATAGATTTGGTTATGAGCTAATTCCTTTCACTAGCTTGTAACCCTGGCGGTTTTTCCGTTCATAGCAGTCAACATTCCACCATAAACATTGTTTAAAGAGGAAAGGTTAGAGGTTAAAGCATCCATTTGGTCTTTTAACCTGCCGGCATTCTCAGCCACTGCTTCATTAATTTCGGCCTGGCGCGAGGCAGATTCAACCTGTGCTTTATAAATATTATTAAGCGTTTCCATTTGGGAAGCCGCAACACCAAGTTCTTCACTATATTTTTTCTGTGAAGCCATAGCATCTACAGTTGGCGCAATACCTTTGGCTGCTCCTTCAAAATTGCGAATGCTTTCTCCAAGGCTGCTCATAAGATTTGCATCAATTTTAGCCTCTTTAAGCATGTTGTCCAGCTTTTTAGACAATTGTCCTTCTGTTTCCTTATTTTCTTCAATAACAGTTGCGTTGTGCCTGTTGGAAGCAGGACCACCGGCCAATTCCGGATAAACCAGAGACCAATCCAGTTCATCATCAACAGATTCAAAAGCAGAAAATGCAAATACGAAAGCCTCTACCACAAGGCCGGCGATTAGCATGGGATTTGCGAATGGCCAGTGCATAATTTTAAAAAGCGCACCTAATATTACTACAGATGCACCCAAACCGTACACCATGTTAGTTAATTTCTTTGTAGATCTTGATTTTGCCATAATTATTTAATAAGATTAGATTTCTAGAAATAGGGGTTTATTGTTAAGTAAATTTAAGGTTCTATCTATTGGACTGGTTCAAAGTTACGTCTGTACCTAAATAATCCTGTACAGTTCTGAAACCGATGTAACTTCTTGCAGAATCTGCATATTCATAATCCCTGGAACTTACCTGAAGGAAGTATGCCACATCCTTCCAGGATCCTCCCCGAACAACTTTACGCATATCTTCAGGATTGTTTACCGTAGGGTTCATGGTAGACATATATTCATAAGAAACAGGATCATAAGAAGAAAATACCCATTCTGCCACGTTTCCAGCCATATTGTACAAGCCGTAATCATTGGGTTCGTAAGATTTTGCTTCTACTGTATAAAGTGCCTGATCTGCTGCATAATCTCCCCGAAGTGGTTTGAAATTAGCCATAAAACATCCACGGTCATTTTTTGCATAGGGACCACCCCATGGGTAGGTAGCTCCTTCAAGGCCACCCCGGGCAGCGTATTCCCATTCAGCTTCTGTGGGAAGACGGTATGTAGAAACATTTTCAAGATCTTTTGACTGCCGGAACTGATTATGATACATGGTACGCCATTGTGCAAATGCACGCGCCTGTTTCCAGGAAACTCCCACTACCGGATAATCATCAAATGCACTATGCCAGAAATAGTCATTATGCATTGGCTCATTATAGGAATAATTAAAATCTTTAATCCATACGGTAGTATCCGGATAGATTGATATTTCCTCGGTATTAACAAAATTACTGCGGTTTTCATTGGAGCGGGCAGCAGCCTGAATGTCCATCCAGGAATACTTAAATTTCAATTTCTTTACATCTATGGTACGCTGGCCATTGTACACTTCTTCTAAAGGTATATACATAGAGTCCATCACTTCAGCATAATAGATATCGGGATAATCTTCAGGTTCTGTATAAAGCTCAACATCTTTATTAAGTCTTCTGTTTTCATAAGTATCACTGGGACCACCCTGGCCGTATGCATTCAGCATGTATTCTTCATATGGCGTCATGTTTTCAGGATCGGCATCTGCAAAGGCAAATTCACCTATACCCCCATCACCAGGCACGGCACCTTCCATTTCTGCCATTATAGCCAACCGAACCCTGATTATAGAATCTTTCACATACTCCACAAACTGCCTATATTCAGCATTGTTAATTTCAGTTTCATCCATATAAAAAGAACGAACAGTAACAGTCTTTGGTGGAGCATTCCTTTGGTCAGCAATATCATCATCAGCTTTACCCATAACAAAAGCCCCTCCCGGAATCAATGTCATACCATACGGCTTTTCCGGATTCCACTTTTTACCTGTCGCACCTACTAACTGTCCCCGATCACTACGACCACACCCAACAATTAAGGCCAGAACAGCAATTAGCGCAATAAATTTTTTCATAATTTTTCCTAGGTTAAGACATTCGATTTACGGCGGTAAACCTATCTAAATATTTTATAAAAAACAATATTTTCGATAAAAATACAGTAAATAGAATTTTGTCTGAAAATTTTTTAAACTTCGTTTTTTCTCTTGGCTTTATACCATCTTTCGGGAATAACCTGGTTACATGCTTCCAGGTAATCTTCTTCACTGCAAGGTAATAACGTGTGTCTTTTTAATTTAGTATCTACATTTGCCAAATAAGGTATTTCTATCCACCAGCGGCCACTTACCGGGCTCTTAAAGAACACCAGTATATCATCATCTACAGGAACCTGGTACCTGATAAATTCTTTTTTGGCAGAAAGAGTATTTTCATTGGTTCTGTAATTTACACCTTCAATAAAATACCAGATCACCTGGGCAATAAGCATATTTCCTGCAGCCCCACTTCGGGAATCGTATTCAAAAATTCCAAAAGATGACACCTTATCACTAATACCCGAATATCTTGCCAGGGCACAAATTTCTTTCCCGTCAAAGCCATTTGGAGAAGCGTGCAATCCTTCTCCAAATGCAGCGGCATTGAGTGCACCAAGATCTATGCCAACCAGATTGGCATCACGCATAACAGGCTCAATTTGTGCAATATCTGAACTGATTTCCCCCAGGCGGTAAGCATCAAAAAAAAGCCGTTCCATAAGCTCTATTTCATCCTGCGAATTGAAATAGGTTTGATACCCCACACAGGAATAATTAAAAAGATTATATGGTTGATTTATTACGATTTTTCCTACAAAAGATTCGTTAGAAATCGGATTATCGGCATCTCCAAGATCAAATTTGCTATCAATATTGACCAAATTCACCATTTGATCGAGAGTATCATATGCACGATACTGGGCATAGATAAGATCCTGGCTTCCCCCCAGAATAACCGGAATAACATCCTTTTTCACCAGCTGGGCTACAAGGCTTTGAAGAGCAAAGTAAGTATCTTCTACTTCTGCACCTTTTTCAATATCCCCAAGATCTGCAATATTTATGTGCCAGTTTCCCGGGAAAAGGCTATACAAAGCAGAACGTAATTTATCAAAATTAAGCAGCTCGCCTCTTTTAACCGATCTTCTGTTTTCCTTTACTCCAATAATTGCCACCTGAATATTATCCATTTCCGGCAGCCCGGCTTCTGCTGTATGTATTTTAATATTAGCTCCGAATGATTGTTTATCTAAATTTGAAATTTCATCCAGTAAATTTTCATTTACAGGATTTAAAAAATCAAAATCCATAGGCTATCCTTATTTCTTTTTGGTGGTTTTTTTCTTTGATGTGGCCTTCTTCTTTTTAGCCGGTGCTTTTTTCTTGGCAGGTTTCTTCTTTTTGGTATTTTTCTCCAGAATATCCTTCACCTCTTCCAAGGTAAGTTTTTGTGCATCTACCGTTTTAGGCAACTCTACTTTAGTTTTCCCTTTAATCACGTTAGATCTTCCCCAGCGGGCTTTCTCCACACGAATTCCTTCATCTTCCCAATTGTGAATTACCTTTTCCCGCTCTTTCTTCTTCTTGTCTTCAATAAGGGTTTCAATATCATCTACGGAAAGATTATCAAAATCGTACTTCTTGTTTACATTTATAAAAATATTGTTCCACTTAAGATATGGCCCAAATCTTCCGACCCCTTTCTGTACCGGAAGCCCTTCATATTCATATATGGGAGCATCGGCTTTTTCTTTTGCTTTTATAAGTTCCATCGCCCTGTCAAATTCCACATTTAAAGGGTCTTCTCCTTTTTCCAGTGAGACATATTTTTTTCCGAATCGTACATAGGGACCATACCGCCCGTTATTCACTTCAACATTCTCTCCTTTATATTCTCCTAATTTCTTCGGAAGCTGAAAAAGGTCCATCGCCTCTTCATAAGTAATAGAATCCAGAGTTTGATCAGGACTGAGACTGGCAAATTTCGGCTTCTCATCATCTTCCACAGAGCCAATCTGCACCATAGGCCCGAATTTCCCCAATCTTACACTTACCGGTTTGCCGGTTTCCGGATCTTCTCCCAGAATACGTTCTCCTACTTCACGATCGGCATTTTTAGCCACGTCCTGCACATGTGGATGAAAATCTTTATAGAAATCCTTCATCATATGCGTCCATTCCTCATTTCCTTCGGCAATATCATCAAAATTCTGCTCTACTTTAGCGGTAAAATTATAGTCCAGAATATTTGAGAAATGATTTACCAGGAAATCATTCACTACCATTCCCGTTGCAGTAGGCACCAGTTTACCCTTATCGCTACCAACGGTTTCGCTTAAAGTTTTCTCTGAAACTTTATCTTTTTCCAGGACAAGCTGCGCATACTCCCGCTCGCTACCGTCTACGGAACCTTTCTCGATATATTTCCTGTTTTGAACGGTAGAAATAGTAGGTGCATAAGTTGATGGTCTTCCTATGCCCAGTTCTTCCAGTTTTTTAACCAGTGATGCTTCAGTATATCTGTAAGGTGGGCGTGTAAATCTTTCTGTTGCTGAAATAAATAAATTCTGCAGCGCTTCATTTTCTTTTAAAGCAGGTAACATTCCGCTTTGCTCTTCATCTTCCTCATCTGATCCCTCCAGATAGACTTTCAGGAAACCATCAAACTTCAATACTTCCCCATTTGCGGTAAATTGTTTATCGTGCTTATCAGCTTCAATCTTAACGTTAGTGCGCTCCAGTTGAGCTTCACTCATTTGAGAAGCAATGGCACGTTTCCAAATTAATTCATATAACCTTTGCTGATCCCTGTCGGCATTAACACTATGATTTTCAAAACTGGTGGGACGAATCGCCTCGTGAGCTTCCTGTGCTCCTTTACTCTTTCCTTTAAACTGCCGGGTTTTGGCATATTTTTCACCATACGCCTTTAGGATTTCCTGCTTCGCCCCTTTTCGTGCATCATCAGAAAGGTTCACACTATCAGTCCTCATATAAGTTATATGACCAGCTTCATAAAGCCGCTGGGCCATAGTCATAGTTTTGCTAACCGAAAAGTACAATTTCCTGGAGGCTTCCTGTTGAAGTGTTGACGTTGTAAAAGGTGGTGCAGGGGATTTTTTAGCCGGTTTTGTGGATAACCCGGCTACTTTAAAATTAGCACCTAAATTTTGCTGCAGGAATTCCTGTGCTTCTTCTTTTGTTCCAAAATTCTTTGGAATTCTTGCTTTAAATGTTTTTCCCTCTTCCGTTGCAAATTCAGCATCTATTCTATAGGAGGCTTCAGCATTGAAACTCTGGATCTCCCGTTCCCGTTCCACTATTAACCTAACAGCAACACTTTGCACCCTTCCGGCAGAAAGTCCGCCTTTAACCTTTCTCCATAGAACAGGAGATAATTCATATCCTACAAGCCGGTCCAGCACCCTCCGGGCCTGTTGGGCATTTACAAGATTATAATTTATTCCACGCGGATTTTCAATCGCTCTTAAAATCGCCGATTTGGTGATTTCGTGAAATACAATTCGTTTTGTCTTTTCTTTTTCAAGTTTAAGCTCTTCAGCCAGGTGCCACGCAATCGCCTCTCCTTCCCGGTCCTCATCACTGGCAAGCCATACAGTGTTAGCACCTTTGGCCAGCCCTTTCAGCTTTCGCACAACATCCTTTTTATCCTTTGAAACTATATATTTAGGCGTAAAATCCCCGCTGGTATCCACCCCAAGTTCTTTTGTAGGTAAATCTGCGATATGTCCAAAACTGGAAGCTACCTTATATTCTTTTCCAAGAAATTTCTCTATGGTTTTGGCCTTCGCAGGAGACTCCACAATCACTAAATTCTTTGCCATAAATCTTTACTTTAATGGTACAAAAGTATATCAATTTTTTTTTAACCTGATAATTCTAATTGATATTCCCTTTTAAAATGTTCCTGACCAAAGGATAAATATTAAAAAGCCCGCTTTAACAGCGGGCCTTCAAAAAACCAAACAAGGAAAAAATTTAATTTAAACTAAAGGAACTTATCAGGTTCACCTTGTTGTTTTTGTAATTATACTGGTGAAGAATGTTATCCCCGACCATCAGCAGAACATCATCCAGGGGGATTACGTCATAGGTGTTGATGTCCTGGAAATGATCTGCCAAAATCAGATCGGGGGTATTGGTTAGATCATAAATTTTAAGTCCGGCGCTACCGTCGCACACAAATAATTTATCGCCTTTTGCTCCCAGCCCGTATGGATTCTCCATAAAATAGGTACTCAGCGTCTCAGGATTGGCTTTATCTGATACATCTATTAAGACCAGCTGGCTATCCTGCTGTCCGCAAAAATTCCCGCCTCTTATGGTAACATAGGCAATATCATCCTTCACCACCACAGGATCACACCCCATTACATGCTGAACCCTGGAAACAAGAGCAGGTTTTTCCGGATTTTCTATACTATATATGTACATGCCCGTGGTACTGCCAAGGAACAAATGATCATTTTCATTGAAGATGGTTTCAATATCCCAGCCAACATATTCTTCGGTAATCTTTTGAGGATCGTTAAGTGACGATATATCAAAGACCATAATGTTCTGCTGGTCCACGGCATACAGATAGTCTGAAACAATTTTAAACCTGGCCAGGGAACCACCGGTTCCCGAACCTCCACCGGAGTAATTTGCTTCCGCTACAGAATCAAACCAAACAAGATCATCATTATTATCAGTCATTTCAATTTTTCTGCTTTCCATAATGTAACCTACAATCACTTCTTTTTCAGGATCAAATTTCTCATTATCTACAAATGCTGCCCCTGCAGGAACTATATAATTGGTATTGGGAAAAACATTTTCAAGCCTTTCAATTTGGGTAATACTATTGATATCTGATATATCAAACACTACCAGATCCATCCCACTATCAGCATACAGCATATCATCTTTCACAGCAATATCCACATTCTTGGGGATTTTAAGATAGGCTATTTTCTCAGGCGCATAATGATCCCGGTTGTCAATTATATGTATTCCCTCATATTTATCGTTTACAAAAACATAATCCCCGTAAGAATAAATTTTCCCTGCTTCGGCTATTGCTTTTGGTTCCTGGATTTTTACTGAAGCCCGAAATTTGGCAATGGGCTGAGTGATGGGCACAGCTACTTCGTAAGATTCTTCCGTAGTTTCCTGTTTTTCGCAAGCATTGAACAAAAGAAAGAACAAGGGTAGAAAAGGGATAAATGTTCGTTTTTTCATGATGACCGATTTCTTATTAGATGTTTAATACTAAAAAAGGTTGCGCAAACTCCTGAAAAAAATCACTGTCACTTTGTCATAAATTTGTTTAGCCTTATCTTTGCCCGTCAAAATACCGCAAAGGCATTACTGAATTATGGAGAAGATATTAGACGAAAAACAACAGGGAAATACGCTGGTTATGGAGCCAAAGGCATCCAACAACCGCAAGCTGTTTATAGAAAGCTACGGTTGCCAGATGAATTTTAGTGACAGCGAAATTGTAGCTTCCATTTTATATAAAGAAGGTTTTAACACCACTCAAAATCTTGAAGAAGCAGATTTAGTGCTGGTAAACACCTGTTCTATCAGGGATAAAGCAGAACAGACTGTACGGAAACGTTTGGAAAAGTACAATGCTGTAAAAAGGATAAATCCCAATATGAAGGTGGGGGTTCTGGGTTGTATGGCCGAGCGCCTGAAAAGCAAATTCCTTGAGGAGGAAAAAATTGTGGATTTGGTTGTAGGCCCCGATGCTTATAAAGATTTACCAAATCTCATCAATGAGGTGGAAGAAGGCCGCAATGCTATGAATGTTATTCTTTCCAAAGAAGAAACCTATGGTGATATCTCTCCCGTGCGGTTACAAAGTAATGGTGTTTCAGCTTTTGTTTCCATAACCCGGGGTTGTGATAATATGTGTACTTTTTGCGTGGTGCCTTTCACCCGTGGCAGGGAGCGAAGTCGGGATCCGCAGAGTATTGTGGAAGAGGTGAATGATCTTGCTGCAAAAGGCTATAAAGAAATCACTTTGCTGGGCCAGAATGTAGATAGTTATTTATGGTACGGTGGCGGACTCAAAAAAGATTATAAAAACGCTTCGGAAATGCAAAAGGCCACTGCAGTGAATTTTGCCAGCTTACTTAAACTTGTTGCTGAAGCTCAGCCTAAAATGAGAATCCGCTTCTCCACTTCCAATCCTCAGGACATGACGATGGATGTAATTGAAGCCATGGCTAAACACCGCAATATTTGCAAATATATTCACCTGCCGGTACAGAGCGGCAGTGATCGTATTTTGAAAAAAATGAATCGTCTGCATACGCGCCAGGAATATTTTGAAATGATTGATAACATTAAAAAGCTTATTCCCGATTGCGGAATTTCTCATGATATCATCACCGGGTTTCCTACTGAAACTGAAGAAGACCACCAGGATACACTTTCCCTTATGGAGTATGTAAAATATGGCTTTGGGTTTATGTTTGCTTATTCTGAAAGGCCCGGAACAATGGCCGAACGAAAATTTAAGGATGACGTTCCTGAAGACATTAAGAAAAGAAGGCTCACACAAATTGTAAACCTTCAGCAGGAGCATAGCAGGTATAATACAAAAAAATACCTGGGAAAAACGGCAGAGGTTTTAATTGAAAAAGAATCCAAAAAATCTGATGCACATTGGAGCGGCAGGACATCACAAAATACGGTGGCTGTTTTTCCGAAGGAGAATTATAAAATAGGGGATTTTGTAAATGTGAAATTTGAAGACTGCACCAGCGCAACTTTAATTGGTGTAGCCGTTGGATACAGTGATAATTATTAATAATTAGATGTTTCAGTTAATAGATACTGATTACTAAATACTCAATACTGCGAACTTTAAATGGAATCAGTACAAGCAATTAAACAACGGTTTGGCATCATTGGAGATGACCCTAAACTTAACCGCTCCGTAGAAAAGGCCATACAGGTTGCCCCAACAGATATTTCGGTACTGGTTACGGGCGAGAGCGGGGTGGGAAAAGAAAGTGTTCCAAAGATCATACACGCCCTTTCTCATAGAAAACACAATAAATACATTGCGGTGAACTGCGGGGCGATTCCCGAAGGTACTATTGACAGTGAACTTTTTGGACATGAAAAAGGTGCTTTTACCGGTGCCACTCAAACCCGCAGCGGTTATTTTGAAGTGGCCGATGGCGGCACTATTTTTCTTGATGAAGTTGGAGAGCTACCGTTACCTACCCAGGTAAGACTTTTAAGGGTGCTGGAAAACGGTGAATTTATAAAGGTAGGTTCTTCCAAAGTTCAAAAAACGAATGTTCGGATTGTTGCTGCAACCAACATCAATATGTTCGAATCTATTAAAAAGGAGAAATTCCGGGAAGATCTTTATTACCGCCTGAGTACGGTGGAGATCAATCTTCCTCCCCTGCGAGAAAGAAAAGGAGATATTCATTTGCTGTTCAGAAAATTTGCTTCAGATTTCGCCCTGAAGTACAAAATGCCTACCATTAGGCTTGAAGATGACGCGGTGGCATTGCTTCAAAAATATCGCTGGGGCGGTAACATACGTCAGCTACGCAATGTTGCAGAGCAAATTTCAGTATTGGAACAGGAGCGCAGCATTACCGCTGAAAATTTAAAACAATACCTGCCCGATATTGGCAGCAACCTGCCCGCGATTATTTCTGAAAAAAGAAAAGAAGGCGATTTCAGCAATGAAAGGGAAATTCTTTACAAGGTACTTTTTGATATGAAAAATGACCTGAACGACCTGAAAAAACTCACACTTAAATTAATGGAAGATGGTGATTCGCAGAAAGTGCAGGATGAAAATGAATGCCTTATCCAAAAAATTTACGGTGATGATGGTACCGATGTAGATGCTGAAGAGTTGGAAGAAGAGAGAATGGAAGTTTTACAAATTCCGCAAAAAAGTCCGCAATCCGACCTTCAGGAGACTAAAGACAAATATTATTTTGCCGAAGAGATTGAAGAGGAAGAAACACTCTCCCTTCAGGATAAAGAACTGGAACTTATCAAAAAGTCACTTGAGCGCCATGGAGGCAAGCGCAAAGCCGCGGCAGAAGAACTGGGAATAAGCGAAAGAACCCTTTACCGCAAAATCAAACAATATAATTTATAAGTTCAAAGTTAAACACATACGATTCTGCTTAAAAAATGTTTTGAAAATAATGCTTACGGCTTTAAAACTTATGAAAAAAACACTCATAATTCTTTGCTCTACTCTTTTGCTTACACTGCAATCCTGCGGAATTTACTCCTTTACAGGAGCCGATATTGGAAATGCGGAAACTTTCCAGGTAAACTTTTTTGAAAATCAGGCAGACCTGGTAGAGCCCGGAATAGACAGACAATTCACCCTTTCTCTTCAGGACCTGATCCTGAATCAAACCAATCTTAATCTTACTAATGAAAATGGTGAGCTTATTTTTGAAGGGGAAATTGTAGATTATTATATTGCTCCAATGACCGCCACGGCCGATAATACCGCTGCGCAAAACCGTTTGACTATTGCTGTAAATGTTCGTTATTATAATACTTTGGAACCAGAAAAGGATTTTGAAAGAACCTTCTCCTTTTATTATGATTATCCTGCCAACACACAGTTGGTAGGCGGGGTGTTGGAAACTGCAGTTGACGAAATATTCACCCGTATAACCCAGGATATATTTAATGCCGCCCTCACCGATTGGTAATGGAATTAAAGGAAATAACATATTTATTGGAACATCCCGCTAAAGTTGGCGCCAGGGATACTTCCCATCTGGAAGAAATTCTCACCAAATACCCTTATTTTCAGGCTGTAAGGGCGCTAAGGTTAAAAGGTCTAAAAGAGCACCGTTCCTTTAGCTACAATACAGCTTTAAAAAAGACCGCCGCCTATACCGGCGACAGGAGTGTACTTTTTGATTATATCACTTCTCCGGAATTCAATCAAAACCAAATTGCCGAGCAGATTAAGCAGCAGGAAAAACGTCTTAAAGAAATAACAGTTTTTGAAGCGGAAGAGGTTTTTGGCAAACGCAGCATTGCCATAGATGAGGCTATAAAGATGAAACAGTCGGAATCTGAAAGAGTAATGGATCCTGCTTTATTTGAACGCCCGGAAAAACCTCTGCAGAAAGAAGAAGAAATCGAAAAAGGGCAAATTTCAGAAAATTCCTCCGCAGAAGAAGAGCTGGGAATTGGGGAACCATTAAATTTTAACTCTGCGGAATCACATTCTTTTTCAGAATGGTTGCAACTTACTTCAGCAAAACCTGTTATAAGAGAAAATTCTTCAGAAAAAATTTCCAAAGAAGAAATTCATAAAGATGACGAAACAGCCCCTGCCCATACCAAGAATTTTGAACTTATTGATGAGTTTATATCAAAAAGTCCTAAGATTAAACCGGGGAAACCTGCCAATAAAGCCAACCTGGCAGAACGAAATGCCGTTACACCTGAAGCCTTAATGACGGAGACCCTGGCGCGGGTCTATCTTGAACAGAAAAACTATAAAAAAGCAATCCAGGCATATAAAATATTAATTTTGAAAAATCCCGAAAAAAGTGGTTCCTTTGCAGACCAAATTCGGGCAATAGAAAAATTACAAGATAACAATACAGACTGATAATGAGCACATTTACAATTTTTTTGGCTTTAATAGTTATAGTAGCATTTTTGCTAATCGTGGTAATCATGGTACAAAATCCTAAAGGAGGCGGGCTTTCTTCTTCCTTTGGAGGCGGCGGACAGCAGGTAGGTGGTGTACAGAAAACCAATGATTTTCTGGATAAAAGTACCTGGACCCTGGCTACGCTGTTATTGGTCCTCATATTACTTTCTAATGTGACTATTATGGGAGATGGCACTTCTTCTACAGGCGTTTTTGAAAGTGACGAAGATGTAGAGATGAATGTACCGCAACAACCCGCTCCCCAACAACCGGTGGATAATCAGGAATAGAACTCAACTTTATAGTGATATAAATGCCAGCTTATGACAAGCTGGCATTTTTTTTTGATAAATGTCAGTCTTTTTTCACTGGCACAATTTTCGAAATATACAGTGTCAAGTAAAAAAATTAATTAACCTAAATAACATTAAAATGGCACTAAACATTAAACCGCTCTCAGACCGAGTTCTTATTGAGCCTGCAGCAGCTGAAACAAAAACTGCATCGGGGATTTATATTCCTGAAACCGCTAAAGAAAAACCACAAAGAGGAAAAGTTGTGGCAGTAGGTAAAGGAACAAAAGATCACGAGATGACAGTGAATGTTGGAGACATGGTTCTTTACGGCAAGTTTGCCGGTACCGAGCTTAAGCTTGAAGGTACAGACTATTTAATTATGAGAGAAGACGATATCCTTGCGATAGTCTAAATTCTTCTCTGTAGGGGGATCCCGACATAGAAATCAACTGAAAAATTAATCTTTCTTTCCGCTCTGCGGAAATAATAAAATCTTTAAAAAATGGCAAAAGATATAAAATTTGACATTCAGGCACGCGATGGAATTAAGCGCGGTGTGGATGCACTTGCAAATGCAGTAAAAGTAACTTTAGGTCCTAAAGGCCGTAATGTAATTATCAGCAAATCTTTCGGAGCACCAACGGTTACCAAAGATGGTGTTACTGTAGCGAAAGAGATCGAGCTGGAAGACCCGATTGAAAATATGGGTGCGCAGATGGTTAAGGAAGTTGCTTCCAAAACCAACGATCTTGCAGGTGATGGTACTACAACTGCAACTGTTCTTGCCCAGGCTATCGTAAAAGAAGGCCTTAAAAACGTTGCCGCCGGTGCTAATCCTATGGATCTTAAAAGAGGGATAGACAAAGCGGTACAGGCTTTAACTGCAGATTTGGTTAATCAAACCAAAGAAGTTGGAGACTCCTCAGAAAAAATTAAGCAGGTAGCTTCAATTTCTGCCAATAACGACGAGCTTATCGGGGAATTAATAGCTGAAGCTTTTGGAAAAGTTGGAAAAGAAGGTGTTATCACTGTAGAAGAAGCAAAAGGTACTGAGACTTACGTAGATGTAGTTGAAGGTATGCAATTTGACAGAGGATATCTTTCTCCTTATTTTGTTACCAACAGCGAAAAAATGACTGCAGATCTTGAGAGTCCCTATATCTTGTTATTTGACAAGAAGATATCTGCGATGAAAGATCTTCTTCCAATTCTTGAGCCGGTGGCACAATCTGGAAAGCCTCTCTTAATTATTGCTGAAGATGTGGATGGGGAAGCTCTTGCTACTTTGGTAGTTAACAAATTAAGAGGTTCTCTTAAGATCGCTGCCGTAAAAGCTCCTGGTTTTGGAGACAGAAGAAAAGCAATGTTGGAAGATATTGCCCTTTTAACCGGTGGTACTGTAATTTCTGAAGAAAGAGGGTTCACCCTGGAAAATGCTACTATCGATCAATTAGGTACTGCTGAAAAAGTTGCTATAGATAAAGATAATACCACTGTAGTAAACGGTGCCGGAGAGCAAAAAAATATTGAGGAACGTGTAAACCAAATCAAAGCTCAGATAGAGTCTACTACTTCTGATTATGACAGGGAAAAACTACAGGAGCGTCTTGCGAAATTAGCAGGCGGTGTTGCCGTACTTTATGTTGGTGCTGCTTCTGAAGTAGAAATGAAAGAGAAGAAAGACCGAGTAGACGATGCCCTTCATGCAACCCGTGCGGCTGTGGAAGAAGGAATTGTAGCCGGTGGTGGTGTGGCATTAGTTCGTGCCATTAAAGCTCTTCAATCTTTGAAAGCTGAAAACGCAGATGAAGGTACAGGAATCCAGATAATTGCCCGCGCTATCGAATCTCCATTAAGAACTATCGTTGAAAATGCAGGCGGAGAAGGATCTGTGGTTATTAACAAAGTAATTGAAGGCGAAAAAGACTTTGGTTACGATGCTAAAACCGATACTTTTGTTGATATGATGAAAGCCGGTATTATAGATCCTAAGAAAGTAACCCGTGTAGCTCTTGAAAACGCTGCATCTGTTGCCGGAATGATCCTTACTACAGAATGTGCATTAATAGACATCCCTGAAGACAATGCCGGAGGCGGTGGAATGCCACAAGGAATGGGTGGCGGAATGCCAGGAATGATGTAAGATAGAAGTTAGACTTTCTAATATTCAAAGAACCCGCTTCAATTGTTTGAAGCGGGTTCTTTGTTTCAATCCTCCAAGGTCTTTTTCTGACCTTGTAATCCGATTTCGATTATAAAATAGCCAGCTGTTGTGTTTGGATAGTTTGAGATTTGATCGATGGTTTTTTGCGCAGGAAACTATAGGTTATAAGCCTACAGATAAAGTTTGTCATAAAGTTGCCGAAGCTCCTGTGCCTTGAATGCTCAATCTGGCATATATTCTCGGGTTCATCGTTTACAGTCTCTATAATAGAACGCTTTCTCAGCAGTATTTTGTCCGAGAGTGTCATCAGCGAATTCTTCACATTGTTCCTTATCTAGGTTATCAGGTGCACCCCCATCGACGCAATGGACTTGCAGGAAAAAGTCTGATAGTTTTTAAAAACCTTGCACATCCTCTCTATCGGATATAAATGTTTATAGCTGGCTATAAATCCATAGATTTCCCATCGCTCTTGGAGAAGATGTGCACGGCCTTTTTTAATATTTCAAGTTCAAGTTCCTTTTCTTTAAGGGCTTTGCGAAGTCTTTTAAGCTCTAAAGTATCATCGGGTATTGGTTTTTCAGGCTTAGGCAATGTAGCTGTTTTAGCTGCCTTGCGCCATTTGTAGATCCTTTGGACTTCTGCCTAGTTCATCTGCTAATTCTTTTATATTCTCGCGCTGGTAACTTAAACGAACTGCTTGCTCCTTTAATTCGGGACTGTAAAATCGTTTTTTCATGGTTCTTAGATATTTGTTTGGTAACAAACGGTCTTAAATTTTATGTCCGAATAAAAGTAGCAACTCCAATTGGGACGGCACCTCCATTGTGGCCACCTTCAGAAATCCCATAAGCTGCAAAATGTTTTAAGATGGCAACAACAACATGCTTTCCGTTCTTGAGACTTCCCCGGTCTCTTCCTAGAAACCGGTAAAGATAGATTTTCCCATTTCTGAAATTAGATAAGGATCCTCCCCAAAAGTTTCCTCCACACAGAACCATCTTGGCTCCCTAGGCACAAATTTCTTCAGCAATGGCTTCTGCCATTTGTAGCTTTGGGTTCCAGGTGCGGGCCTCGCTTATAGCAGTTGGAAAAACGGTAGTCACAATGCCCATATGCCCATGCATAGCTTCTTCTTACAATAACAATGGAATCTCTAAACGGCTATTTTCAATGGCATTGGTTCCTTTAGCAGCTTCTTTTGGGTAGAGCCCATTTTCCAGTGTTTTCTGTGTCTAGGGATCTGCTCTTTGCAATCCCTATAAACCACCAATATGCCTGGTCTATATTTCTTCTTTATAAAATCTGCTTATTGCCGCATTTTTACCGTTCTTGGTGTACATCTTCCAACCCAAGGGCATAGTAAGCTGCCCTACTTTTTCTTCTAATGTCATTAAAGAAACTAAGTTTTCCACCCTCACCCCTATTCTGCGCCAAATCTTTATATAATTGATTACTGATATCCTGAGCAGTAAGAAAATTTTGAAACTAGTAGAACACAAAAATAAATTTTCTTCATCTATCTTCTGAAATTAAAAAAGGGAAACCGGTTGGTCATTTACCAATCGGTTTCCTTTGGCTAATCAATGAAATTAGTATTTAATAATGATTTTTGATGTTTTTTTCTGCCCTAGGAATTATCAGTAACCATTCAGTAATTTTAATTTAAAAAATTAAAGTGCTGATTATATAAAACTTAACAACAGTAAAATTATACTCTAATAGTTCTGAGATTCTATTCAATATTTTTTTATCTTTTCCAAGACCTTTATTATGCGAAAGTAGATATCTAAATATTTAAGGTTGATTTAATTTTGCCGAGAATTCGCGACAATTATTTTAGTAAAATGTAAAAAGTTTAATGTTTAAAAGAAGTTATTGATATATATCGAAAGTAGACATAATTACATAAGATGAAGAAGACCATCCCTCAATACCCAATTTTAAATAACGACCAGTTACCGGCGCGTAAAATTTTATATATTGATAACTGGAAGAGGTTGATAATCCAGCCGTACCTTGGGAAATCCAAGTCTCTCCATCATTACTTGTTGAAACATGTATAGAAGTCAATGAGAAATTTGAACTATAACTGTTAAAACGAATAGCTTTAATATCAGTATATTCAATTCCTAGATCTACAATCAATTCAGTCTCCTGAGCCGGGCTAATGAACCAATAGTCACTTACATCTGGATTAAACATATTTTCTAATAAACCTGCTGAAACAGGAACATCTGTTGTAGCTGTCCAGGTAGATTTATCCTCAACAACTTCACCTTCCATATCCTCTTCTACCGCCCCGTCATATACATTAGTCTCTAAGGTATTTATCATTAAATAAACAGTATTGAGATTTGTACTAATTTCTGCATTTCCTGCATCTTCCAAAGAGGAAATTGTTATTGGGACCAAGTAGTTTTCTTCGGTTAACTGAGAATAGCTTTCTGATGGAACTGATAAGGAAATTGAGTCAGAAGATTGAAAATTCCCTTGATTGATAGTTAGTGATGGCACTTCAAGATTTACCATACCCTCTGGCACCGTACTAAAGTTGGTTCCATTTTCTAAATTGTAGTTATCAACTAAAGTATTATTGACCTCAAAATTCACCATAACATCTGAGGATGTCCTTAATGTAGATCGAACTGGAAATTTAGCAAAGACTCCTTCACTTATATATCCTACCGGCGTAGATACTACAGATGTATTAAAACCATTATAATTGTTTACCATTTGGGTTCCTGAGTTTACGAAGATTCTATTTGTAGTATCACCTTCAAAATCGTAATTGGTATCATCACTACTGCATGCACCTATTGTGAACATAGCTATTAACCCAATAAAATTTAAGATTTTACTTGCTATATTTTTCATAATAAATAGTTTTATTTTTATTGAGCACATTGGTTATCATCGGTATTCCACACTACTTCATTGGACCAATCCATATCACGCCCATTTCCCGTATTATCGTAAAATACATTTCCTTCGCCTTCATTAAGTTTCCAGTATGCTAGAAGACCTTCTGCAGATGGATCGACTGCACATAGCCCTGCCTGGATTTCATTTAAAGATAAAGCTCTATTCCAAAATCTTATTTCAGCTACGCTTCCTAAAAATCTTTGGGAATATTCATAACCGCCATAAGACATCCCCAATTCCAGTGCAGCGAGAACATATTGCTGCCCCGAACCACTAAAGCGGCTATCTAATGATCCATTCACATAAAGTCTATAATCTGAACCATCATATACACATGAAATTGTATACCATGTATCTGTAGCAAATCGGGTTTCTGAAAAAGTTGCTCCTTCTGCACTTACCCATTGCAATTGATTAACATCACTTCCTGCTTCCCCAAAACGCAAAAGGTTTGGTAAGGATTCATCTACAGGACCCCAGTTAGATAAACGGCTGATGGGGGGTTGACCCGAATGCCATTCATCAATTTTACAACGTATTTCATAAGTAAATTCCGTAATTCCTGTTATAGGCTCACTAAATTGATAAGTATCATAGAAATCGGGATTGGATATATCTACGGCATTAAAATCTATGACCCTGGAAACCCGAAGGTATACGGTTCTTGAAGCTTCCAGTACTTTCATTCTTCCCTGTCCAGAAATTGTTACCGGGATAATATAATTTCTTCCTTCTACAAAATTTTCAGTTGAGGTTATAGTAACAGTTACGGGATCTGATACTGCTGTACCTGATAAAATTTGAGAACTGTTTGAAGAAATTTCATAACTCCCTTCAGGTACAAACTCATAATTAGCATTATTTTCTTCATTATAAATTGGAACCATATCTGGATCTACATTAAAGTTAACATTGACATCTTGTGTAACTCTCGCAGTGGAACTTGCCGTTATGGAGAAAGTTGCTGGCGCTTCTTCTACCGCAAACCTCAATACGTTATTTTCTTCTGTACCGGTTATGAGTATTACGTCCTGAAAATCTACAAAATCATCGCAGGAACTCAGGATTGTAAGCACAGCACAAAGCATTATCGCACTAATCAATTTTATATTATATTTTATCTTCATCTTCTTTATTTTTTCAGGTTATTTTTGGCTTATTTACCTAACAGCAGGATTTGCTGCCTGAATGCTTTGCCGCACATTTTGATAAGGAGGATAATTAATATAATCCCTTCCAAAATAAAATCCTCCAAAACCTCCTTTTTCTCCCTGCCTGGGGTTCCAACGCGCCATTCCTTCAAGAGAATAAATTTGCTCACCATCTTCATTCATTGTATTTCCATCAGCTTCGGTAAACGGTGCTCCCCCTGTTTCGTACCATTCTCCAAGATTTTCGGTAACTATAAATTTTTCTGTTGGAAGCCAGTCACTTACCTGATTATACCTGGATTGAAGATATTGGGCTGAAGTTGATGTTCTTCCTTGAGTATAAGCCTGGTTTACCAAATAATTTATATAAGGCTCCACAGAGGGAGGTGGTGTTTGGTTATAATAATCAATGATTAAATATTTATCTGGATTTTCAGACATTGGGCCTAAACGGTTACCAATGTACTCCACGAGGGTCGCAAAATTTTCTCCTGCAATCCAGTCGCCCTCTGGCTCATAATCAAGATCTAACCCATCGAGATCATTGTCAAACACCATTCCCATTAGATAATCTCCATAATCTCTTATACCTTCTTCAGATAATTCCAGCCAACTATATCCCTCCATTCTAGTAATTTCCACCACAAGCATTTTGGTGCCCTTTACTTCCTGCGCAAAACGCATTTCTTCATAAGCAATTGGATTATAGCTGCTTAAGGAATCGTCTTCCCTTAAAGAAGGAATACCGAACCAAAGGCTCAGGAAATCCAGACTATCTGGCACTCCTGCAATATGTTCACCCATAGAAGGGGATTGCCTATAACCTGCTGTCACGCCCTCTAATTGCCCTGGAGCTGCGTACCAACCGTAAAAAACTTGGTGATCTGATTCTTTATAGGCTCTTAAGCTTTCGTAATACTCCTCACTATAGGTGTATGGCCTTTCAATATTCAATGCTTCAGGATCTGTATCGCAAGCTAGAAATATCCCTGATAAACAAATCGATATAAAAAAAGCTAATAAGTAATATCTTCTTTTTTTCATTATTTTCAAGATTTTATTTTTTTACTATTAATTTACATCCCACCAAAGTCTGGTTCCTCCATTATCAGCTCCGCGCAATAAAGAAACTCCAACATTGACCCCGGCAGAATTATTTTGATATTCCTGAGAAGGAAACGGTAGTCTGCGTATTTGTTCAGAAGTACTGATAAGGCCACCGCTGTTATTAATTACAACGGGGAAAACATGAGGATAACCAGTACGTCTAAATTCTGACCAGGCTTCCTGACCATCAGGATAAATTGCAATCCATTTTTGTGTTATGATTCTCTCCAGATTTTTTTCAAAGCTGGCCATATCATCCCACTGGATTGTAATATCACTCACTAAATCGCTTGAAGCTCCTACGCTATTTCCGTTACTAACAGGATCGGTATAACCAATAGGCTGGCTAGTACCATCACTTAAATAGGCTTCTACATTGCCCGATGCCCCGCTAATGTTAAAAGAAATTCTTATCCCTTCTTCATATAAATCTCTGGCTTCACCTCCCATGTTCCATCCTCGTAAATTGCCTTCAGCACGTAAAAAATACACCTCAGCAGGATTCATCCATATAATATCAGCATTCGCTGAAATATTTAAATTTGAAAAAGGGCCATCCGCATAGTCAGATTTACTGTTAATATTAATACCATTACGAATACCAATATACTCCCCATCTTGGTTAGGATCAAAATATTGGGCGATTCTTGGGTCATTATAACCCTCAAGGTAAGATTCCATTTCAGCTCCCATCCTTACATCGTCAAAATTGTGACTTATAATATACAGAGGATGGTTATAGTTGAAGTCATCACCACGATTAAGCGCAGCAATGTCTGAAGCACTCGTCATTACACCCATTGGATGACTAATTGCAGATTCAGCCTCAGTTTGGGCCTTTGAAGGATCTACATCTACAATACGAATAGCAAGCCTAAGTTTTAAAGAATTTCCAAATCTTATCCACTGCTCAACATTTCCATTATAAATGTAATCGTAATCATCTAATACGGTTGCATCTGGTGAGCCTATGTTAAAATTCGTTAGAATCTCAATGGCTTCATTTAATTCATCAAAAAAGGAATAATAAATTTCCTGCTGGCTATCATAATCATTTTGTAAAGCACCACTTCCAAAATTAAGATATGGTAAAGGCCCATACATGTCTGTAATACGATGCAAAGCCTCTATTTTTACGATGGTAGCAACTGCATAAACCTGTGGAAGCTCTTCCTCTGCACTATTTCTAATAGAATTCCATGCAGGCATCACATCTACAAACGCCCTGCTGAAGGCCTGCCCGTACCATTGCGGAATCAAAGCGTAAGTAGTGTTGTTTGCTCCAGAATACCAGTTATTAGTTGCTCCCATGTACCCGGAAAAAACATCACCCGCAAGGTTTTGCATAGTTTGATATACTTCATCCCCAAATTCAGGTTGCTGTGCAATAGGGAAAACATTTCTTTGCATCTGCACAAAAAAAGATCCTGTTGAAAGGTTGTCGTACCCCAACATTTCTTCTGTGGTTTCGTAAGGATTTGTATTATAATCCTCAAAATTGTCGGTGCAGGCAGTGAAAAGTAAAGCACTTAAAGCACCAATAAGAGGCATCTTATTATTCAAAATTTTATATATTTTCATTTCTATGAATTTAATATTTATTAAAACCTTCCTCTAACCGAAAAACCGATCCCTTGTAGACTAGGCTGCATAAAATAATCTACGCCTTGATAATAAGTTCCTGTATTTGCAGTGGCTTGTGGATCAAACGGTGCCTTGTTGTAAAACATAAATAAGTTACGTCCTATTAGGGAGAAATTGAGATTCTTCAATCCAAGAAACTTATTTTCAAAATCCAGGTTATATCCCAGGGACACTTCAGCCAACCTTACATTGGTTGCACTATAAACATAGCGTGAGCCAATTCCTGATGTGCCGCCACCAACAACTTGATAATAGCTTTGTGAGGGCACTCGGAATCCATTTACGAGAACACCACCGTCATCTCTGGCCTGCGCTGATGCCTCAGAAACCCCATAGGCATCCATAATTGCCTGTGTAACCGAAACTACTTCACCACCAACCCTGGCATTGACTAAAAACCCCAAATTAAAACCCTTATATTCAAAGGAATTTCTAAACCCTATCATATAATCAGGATTGGAATTTCCTGCTTTCACAAATCTTTCTTGATCCGGTGAAACGCTATAATTCATAGGATTTACATAAATATAACCTTGAGCATCCCTCCTTAAGGTGTTTACATAAATATCGCCCATTGATCCGCCTTCGGTCAAAATCATCCTATAACTTCCGGTGCCTCCCATGTTTAAACTATCAAGAGAAACAGTTTCACCAGTCTCTTCTATAGTATAAGAAGGTAATAATTGTTCAATTTTATTTCTGTTAAGTGAATAGGTAAGATTCGAAGACCACTTTAAATCTCCAAATTCCTGATCATAACCTACAGAAAGCTCAATACCTTTATTGTCTATTTGCCCTGCATTAACATAGAAACTATCATACCCTGAACTTGATGAAAGTGAAGGATTAAACAATTGATTATAGGTAGATGAGGTGTAAGCTGTTAAATCGATCTTTAACCTATTCCATAACCTGGCATTAATACCTACCTCAAAAGATTCTGTTCGTTCTGGTTCTAAACCTGTTGCAGGAAGAAAAGTACTTGTTTGCGGGTATCCATTAATAACCGGGTAAGTTGCTATAGAGATATAGCGCTGGGGCGCATTTCCTACCTCACTATATGAAGCCCTGGCTTTTAAATATGAAAATGTATCAGAATTAAAATCAAATAAATCTGAAACTATAGCGGATAGTCCTACAGAAGGATAAAAAATGGAGTTTGCATCGGTATTTGCCAGGGCAGACACCCAATCGTTTCTGGCAGAAACATCAAGAAAAGCCATATTTTTATACCCAACCTGAGCTGTTGCGAATATTGCCTGCGTTTGGTCATGATATCC
Organism: Autumnicola musiva; assembly: GCF_031846585.1. Classification (NCBI taxonomy): domain Bacteria; kingdom Pseudomonadati; phylum Bacteroidota; class Flavobacteriia; order Flavobacteriales; family Flavobacteriaceae; genus Autumnicola; species Autumnicola musiva. The sequence goes on along the minus strand of NZ_JAVRHK010000002.1, from coordinate 45,724 downwards.
ATTTTGTAAAGTTTCAGCCTGATTAAGGTTTATATTATGTAACGCAAATAAATTTGGTACTCCTTGAAGATTGCCACCGAAGGTGGAAAAATCATATTCCACATCCTGTAAGCTCGCCCCGATATTTGCTGAAATTGAGAAATCTTCCACCTGCTTGTTCATATTCATTATAACATCGGTGTATAATTGCCTTGTATCAGCATTCTGCCTATAGTAAGCTCCATTTTCACCTGCAAATAAACCAGCCGTAGAGGCATAGTATTTCCTTTCGTTTAATGCATTATTTCTGTCGAATTTCACCCTTCCAGTTATGCTGATCCCTTCATATATATCATAATTTAAAGATCCGCTCATCAAATATCTATTCTTATCATTATTGAAGATGTTTCTTTGGGTAATCCAGTATGGGTTTTGCATCTGAAACCCCTGATCGCCAAAAGGCCAATACTGTGTTTGGAAATTTCGAGTAGGGTTATACCGTTCAAAAACCTGATATTTTCTAATATCTCTTCCCGGAGGAAATAGATATATAGGTATTAATGGATTAAAATATTGACCCTGTGCTAGCATGTTTTGCTCTTCGGTATACATATACATGGCAGTAATATCCATGGATAATTTATCATCAAGAAAATTACTGGTGTTCCTGAATGAGAAGTTATACCTGTCCAAATTATTGTTATTTATAATACCTTCCGCAGCTACAGAAGAAGCCGAAAAATAGGTCTGATTTTTATCTGTACCTGTTGAAATACTAACTGAATTTGTTACATTGAACCCAGTTTGGAAAAAATCAGTTGGATCGTAAGAACTTGGCTCAGAAAGTTCATCCCCCCAACTGGAATAGCTACCTGCTTCAGTAACACCATAAAGGTTTTGAAAGTCGGGCAACACAAAAGGAGAAAAGAAAGTGGTATTATTTGAAAAATTCACAGTCATTCCTTCTTCCTGACCACTTTTTGTGGTGACCATTACAACACCATTAGCAGCGGCACTACCATACAGAGCTGCTGCTGCAGGTCCACTCAACACTGTTACAGATTCTATGTCTTCAGGATTAAAAATTGAAATTCCATCCCCTGTTTGGCCAGCTCCAGAAAAAATGTCAGATGGTTGATCAGACTGCAGTGAAGGCAGCGGAATACCGTCTACTACATACAATGCATTATTATTACCTGAAATTGATTTTGTACCACGCATTACCACCCTTGCAGAACCACCAATACCGGTAGAACTGGTACTTATGTTCACACCGGCAACTTTACCCGCAAGGCTATTTATGAAATTGGCATCCTTAACCTGTACTATTTCCTGCGACTCAATTTCTTGCACATTGTATGCCAGTGCTCTCTCTTCCCTTTTTATCCCCAGTGCTGTCACCACCACTTCGTCCAAAGCTTCCGTATTTATTTGCATCTCAACATTTAATTCTCCAGAAGTCACAGGAACTTCTTGGGTTTCATAACCAATCATAGAAAACACCAGAATGGTATTTTCCCCAACTGCTAATGAAAAATCCCCATTAAAATCTGTAGAAGTTCCATTAGAGGTTCTTTTTTCCATAACTGTAACTCCCGGCAATGGCATGCCGCTTCCCACTTCAGTAACAATTCCACTGACAGTTTGTTCCTGTGCCGAAATAATTTGAGGCAATCCCAAACCAATACACAATAAAAAAAATATTTTTTTGACCATACGTATAACTAATTTGATTCTGATAAGCACTTAAATTTCGCTAAAACCAATATTTATTAATTTTATCTTAAATATTAGTAAAAACTTAACTACTTTAAAATTATTTCGACGGACAACATCTCTCCATAGCTAAACAACTTTTATTTAAAAATCGTTTTGATTAATGGAATAAATACATTTTTTAGCTTTATTTGAATCATACACTAATTAATTTAATTAAAAAATCATTGAATCAGTATTTTTTTTAGAAAAGTCTTATGTTATGAAATTGATAAGGAAATTTTTGAAAACCTTGTTATTTATTAATCTTTAGGTTTAGATTTTCTGTAGAAGGTTGATTCTATGGTCAAGGTTTCACAGGAAAAATAATTCTCATCGAGATGAACGTTGATTTTCTGAAAAGATGGCTTGACCAGAGTATAAACCGGCTGCGAGGGAACCAAGTCCTTTTTCCTTAATCCTGCGCTAGCAATCCGGACAGATTTTCCAGTTGGTTTTTATGGCTTCATCTCCGCCTACGTGAATATATTTTCCTGAAACAGTTCCATGACTTCTGTAAGAACCTCTTCCAGAAACTTAAAAGTGGAATCCTTTCCTGCGCAGTAAATGCTGGTAATTGGCCAGATACCGTCTGAGGATACCGCAATAGGCTCACCGGCACAGGACCACCACGGGTAAGCAGCAATGGTACACATTACGGGTGTCGGCATTTCTATTTCAGGAGTTACGCGGATTCTTTTTCCTGCGCATAGGCTACTATTTCTTTGATACCAGAACCAAATCTTCTTCTTAAAAGAAGGATTTTTTTCGCCACAGCTTGTAGCAGTAATTAGAATAAAAAAGCAATATTTTAACCAATTTCATAAAATCGTGGTTTAGGTTTTATTCTGTCATAAATCGGAAACAATTTTCGTTACAATGATGCTGCACTTGTTTCAGCATCTCATATGTTATTTTCCAATAAGCCCTGAATTAGGTAAGGATGACTTTATCTTCAAATAATTAATTAAAAATCAATAAATTATATTCGGCTCCGGCGTTTTCAGCATATCATCTACCGGTTCGTTTATCATTTCAAAATAGTAAATCTCCACCGCTCGTAATTTATTTATGGGTAATATATTTCAATTTGATATTCGCAACAAATTGATTTTCCGGGCTAAAAATGGTTGTTCTTACGACAAATTTCTTATCATCTTCTAACTGAATTTTAGCCTGCTCAGATAAAGGGGCTCCTAATAAATAAGTACCCTGCGCCGGATTTACGAGATAAAATCTTGGCGAACTGAAGATATACCAGGAAAACATTTGCCCGCAATCTCCATTTCCGCAGTGCCCTTTAGGCTCGTTTTTGTATTGTTCAGTAAGGATTTCATGAACCAGCCGCTGGATTTCTGACGGTATGCCCATATAATCATATAGATAAGTCACATGATGGCTGGGCTCATTTCCATGGACATACTGGCCAATCATTCCGCTACTAAAAATAGGCGATTTATCTCCCCTTTTCGGATACCAGTTAAACATGGAATCCAGTTTCTGAGTAAAGCATTCTTTTCCTCCGGTCTTTTGGATTAGCCCCGGAATATCCTGCGGCACAAAAAGGCTATCTTCAGGAAAGGTGAATCGCTGGATTCCGGTTCTTTGTGTTGCTGTAAGTTCAGCCTTTATATCATAATCTAAAAGCTGTACCGCATAATATCTTGGAGAGGCTTCTTCACACTCATGGTTGAATTGGGAAAATGGCTTTTGATTATTTTCCTTCATCGTTTTATAAAGTTAAGGTTTTTAATTATTACCCTTAACTTAGTGTCCCACCAAATGTAGCAAGATCATGTTTGGGCACGATATAATTCATACATTTTCAGCGAATATATTCATCTTCAGGAATAGCTGAAGGTTTTTTATCGCTAAAATAAACGTAGTCCCAATGCTCCGGCTTATGCATATTGATGCCATGCAGAGCCCATACCCAATTGTACTCCGGCAAAAAATTTCCGTTCTCATCCTTCTTCCTGGAAGAAGTACCATTTTCAAGAACGTGGTCCCATAACACGTGAGAAATTCATACGCCAAAAATAATTTACCGGAATTTCACCACTGTTGCTGGCTTCTGTCAAAACTTCCCAGGGCATCACGATTTCTACTTCCCAGGAATTATCAATATCTCCGGGATTATTCATTCTGAAGTTCAGCTTCATTAAAATTCTTTCTTGAAGCCTCCAGCATTTCATCAACAGAATCTACCCCTATAACACCATTTTCTTTCCGTGAAAAATAAGCGAACTGAAGCAGTTCCATTCCGCCGCCAACGCCAACATATAATATACTGGGATTATTGGAAAGATCTCTGGGGTGCACGGTGCTGCCGCAACCGTAGTTCATCTCCTGCATGATTTTAGGAATTTTAAGGCCAGGTAATTCCCAAACAGGATTTGTGGTGCAGCATAATCCCACGTCGGGAGTCAATGCAGCGTCACGGTAAACGTTTCTGGTGGTTTCAAGGTAGCTCATATTTACAGTGCTTTAATTACTTCTTTAAAAAGTGTGATCATTTGCGGTTCGGCTTTTGCAGCCATAGCCAGAATATCGTTAATATCTACAGGTTCTAAATCATCAGGATTACCTTCATCTGTAATCACCGACACCGCGGAAACCGGAATTCTTAAATGATTGGCAACAATAACTTCAGGAACGGTACTCATACCCACGGCATCTGCACCTATTATTTTGAGGTAACGATATTCTGCCCGGGTTTCCAGTTGCGGCCCCAAGACAGCGGTATAAATACCTTTGTGCAGGGTGATACCGTTATTTTTGGCGGCAGTTTCCAATAAATTATTCATTTCAAGATTATAAGGTTGGCTCATATCCACAAAGCGCTCGCCCAGATGTTCCACTCCATTAAAAGCCAGGGGAGAACCGCCCTGCAGGTTGATATGATCGTCTATAAGCATGATTTCACCTTTTTTGAAGTTTAAGTTGATGGAACCGGAAGCATTAGAAATCAGTAATTTATGTATGCCTAAATGTTTCATTACCCTTACCGGATAGGTGACATCCTGCAGGGTATAACCCTCATATAAGTGGAACCTACCCTGCATTACGACTACTTTTTTACCTTCCATGCTTCCGTAGATCAGTTTTCCTTTATGGAATTCAACAGTGGCAGTAGGAAAATAAGGTATATGGTTATAGCTTACTTCTGATTCAATTTCAATTTCCTCCACAAGTTTTCCCAGGCCGCTTCCTAAAATTATTCCAATTTCAGGCGCATCAAAGCCTTTGGACTTGAGAAAATCTGTAGATTCTGCTATTTCTTTAATCATAAATTCATTATTTTAAAAATTTACTGAAGGTAGGGTGGTCTTTAATGTCTGAATACACATCTACATCATTACGCTCTTCGAGTAATTTAATTTGGTTGTTTTTTATATCTTCAAGGGTAGATTCTAAGACTGAATTGCTGCCCCAGGCCTTATTTTTAAATAAATCGGGATTTAGGGATTTCATTCCTAATAAATAGTAACCTCCGTCACTCGCCGGGCCTATAACATAATCGTTCTTCTTAAGTTCATCAAAAGCCAGCTCCAGGTCCTGTTGTTTAAGATCGTAGATGTCGCTTCCAATAATAATTATTTCGCGAAACCCTGCAAGAAAACCTTCTTTAAAAGCATTTTCCATTCGTTCTCCAAGATCCTTTCCCTTCTGAATTTTTTTTTCATAGATATTTTCTTTCCAATTATCGTTGCCCGGGATTACTTCAGAAAAGAAAACCTGCTTTTTTACAGGCAGATTTTTTGTAATAGAAACCGTGTGGTCCAGGAGAAATTTATAAATATCCAGGGCTGCGTCATTCCCGATATCCTTGGCCAACCGGGTTTTAACTTTCCCTGGTTCGGGATTTCGGGTAAAAATTAGAAGTAAACGCTTTTCTTTATTTTGCTGCATTTAATAAGTTATTTTGTGACGCTTCCCTGGCAGCTGCTGCCTGCACCTGCGGTGCAACCATAACAATGTTGTGAAATTATAATTTTCCTGTTGTTAAGAACATCTTCATTATAATCGCTAATATGCTTTACCTTGCTGTTTACCTTAAGTTCCAACATCTGGTTAAAATCACAGTCATAAAGCCAGCCGTCCCAACTTACCGAAATGGTGTTGGTGCACATAACATTCTCCACAGCCGCGGGATTATATGCTTCAACCAGGGCATACATATAATCTTCATAATTTTCAGAAGCAATAAGATACTCCAGAAAGCGGCTTATGGGAAGATTGGTAATGGCGAAAAGATTATCGAAATCTATATTGAAATCTTCTTTTAATGCTTTTTTAAAGTCACGTTGCATAGCCTCCTGATTGGTTGGAAGGAATGCTCCGGAAGGATTGTAAACCAAATCAAGTTTTAAACCGGTGCCTTCTTTAGCGTATCCAACGTCATTGAGCATTTGAAGTGCTCTTATAGACTTATCAAACACTCCGCTGCCGCGCTGTTTATCTGTTTTTTCCCGTTTATAAAAAGGGAGGGAAGAAACAACATGAACATTATGTTTCCTGAAAAAATCGGGGAGGTCATGATATTTTTTATTGGCTAGTATAATGGTAAGATTAGACCTTACAATAAAATCATTTACACCGGCTTTGGCAGCTTCTTCCACAAACCAGCGAAAATCCGGGTGCATCTCGGGTGCGCCGCCTGTCAAATCTAAAGTATGGGCACCTGTGGTTTTTATCACTTCCAGGCATTGCTGCATGGTTTCCATCGTCATGATTTCCTTCCTGTCCGGCCCGGCATCTACATGGCAATGCGAGCATACCTGATTGCACATGTAGCCAAGGTTAATCTGGAGAATTTCAAGTTTTTTTGGTTTGAAGGGAAAATTGCCTGTTTCTGCAATTTTATCTTTAAACCGTGGTAATTCTCCTTCTTCAAACAGGCCATCATTTAAAAATTCCAGCTGGTTGGCAGCACTGGATAATTTATCTTTTCTTGCTTTAAGTGACTTTATGGACATAGAGAAAATTCAATAAACGCAAAATCTTCTGATCTAAGGGAAGAGTAAATCAGAAGTAAACGTAATTTTATAGAAGTTTAGACGAACAGCTTCAGGTGAAATTACATACTTAATTTTTTGTACTTATTCATCATTTGTACACCGTGTACCAAAGTGGCGCCACTTTCTATAGCCGCTCCTGCATGTACAGCTTCCATCATTTCTTCTTTGGTAATGCCTCTCTGAAGTCCGTCTTTGGTATAGGCATCAATACAATAAGGACATTTTACCACGTGGCTCACGGCAAGGGCGATTAAAGATTTTTCCCTGGCGGAAAGGGCTCCCTCTTCAAAAACTTTTCCGTAATAGTCAAAGAACTTATTTCCCAGTTCTTCACTCCATTCTGTAATTTCTCCGAATTTTCGCAAATCGGCTGGATCGTAATAATTTTTAGACATAATATTTTATTTAAATATAACAGTTTGAACTCGACTCCCCATAAGGATTGAATAAATGAAATGCTAAAATAAAAGAAAATAAAAATTAAGATTTCCAGGAAACCAATTAAAATTCATCAACAATAGTTAAAGAATCTTGATAAATTTGGGGAAGTTGGAGAAAATTGTATAAATTGAAGATCAGGTATATTTATAAAATATAATCTACTCTAAAAAGGATTACTATTCCTGTTAACTCTGTGAATTTTTCTTAGAAGGAAAAAGGAAATTATAAGTACAATCAGGATTTCGAGGCCAAGTAAAATTAAGAATAATGTCATATTTCTCGGGAGGTTAAAAAAGACAAAATGTGCGAAGTTCAGCCTTTGAATTATTGAGCAAATTTCTATGTTTTTATCCATTTTAATTACTGTTATTAGTTTAATTATTACTGTAAACAATGGTTATATGATGTTTCCGTGCCACATTAACAACGGGTTCTAACGTTTTTCAAACGACTGTTACCTGTATTGCCATAATATCTACAGTGTATATGTTGGAATTATTGGCAAATATTAATTTTACTACAACCTTGGTTTAAGCAGGGAGATTTTAAAAATTGTTGAATTAGATCAGACCCTTTGCGGGTGAATATAAGTGGCTGATGAAGCCCCACAATATGAGAATAGACGTTAAGACCTTACCAGTAAAGGAAATAATTTATGACATTGCAGAATCCTTAAATGCTTCTATAACAGATGGGAGTGGAGAATTAACAGTGAATCTTCCGGAAGATATAGGAGAAGGTTATATAAGAGGTGCAAATTTTGACTCCGGCATAGGAATTATTACCTATAATTGTAAGTTTTTTCAGGATGTGGAGATTGGCTTTATTTTAAATACCGTACATCCCTTAAAATTTATTTTTTGTTCAGAAGGTAGGGTAGGTCATTCTTTTCAGGACGCCCATAAAATCAATACTATTGATACTTATCAGAATATTATAGTTTCAAGTAGCGGCTACAATGGCCATTCCCTGCATTTTAAAGCTAATGAGTCCACTTATGTTTCCAGCCTGGAAATAATAAGGTCGGTTTTTACTCACAGGTCTAATTATGATTTCAAGGATCTGAACCCCACCTTGAAAGAACTTTTTATAGATGAAGTTTCTGAAAGGCAATTTTTCTATCAGGGTAATTACAGTATTAAAGCTGCCGATTTAATGGATGAAATAAATCGTAAGGACCTTACCGGGTTTTTGAGGTCTTTGTTTCTTGAGGGTAAAGCTTTTGAAATGTTGGTTATCCAGATTTCCCAATATCAGGATGATGAGGATGAAGACAGGCTACCTCAAATCTTAAGAAAATCAGACATTCAAAAAGTAGATTATGTGGCTAAAAGAATTCAGGGGGATCTTGGAAGTAATCTTACAGTGGAATCGCTGGCCAAAGAAGCAGGCACAAATGTCAACAAACTACAGGAAGGCTTTAAATATGTATATGATCTTACTGTTAATAAATACATGCAGCATATTAAACTGGAGGCAGCTAAAGGGATGCTGATTAATTCAGACAGGAATATTTCTGAAATTGTAGTGGCTATAGGGCTTAACAACCGTAGTTATTTCTCTAAAATCTTCAAAGAAAAGTACGGAGTGAATCCGAAGTATTTTTTAAAAACAAGAAGAAAGCAAGATTAAAAATTTTATTTTAGAGTACTATCTCATAAATTGAGTTTTTGAAGCAGTTCAAAAGCGGAGACGAACTCAACGGCTTTTTGAAACAATTCAAAAAGCGAGGTATCGAAAAGATGCTTGAAGGTGAACTCGATGGCCATCTGGGCTATAATAAAAACTACAAGTTCGATAACCTTAGTGCTCGTTATGGTTTTGGTCAGAAAATGGTACAAACGTCCTTCGGGGAATCACAGATCCAGGTTCCCAGGGATCGCAATGCTCTTCCTTTAATCCCATGATGGTCCCCAAACGACCACTAACCTTATCGAGAACCTCAATGGGAAAATCAGGAAGTAAACCAAAAATAAATTATCCTTCCAACAGATGAGGCCGTTATGAAGTCTTTATATTTGGCTACAAGGGAAGCTACTAAAAAGTGGTTAATGCCCATCAGGAATTGAGGTATCATTTTAAATCAGTTCCTAACAATCTATGAAAAAGGGTCAAACTTTAAAAAAGTCCACCCCCTGTTATTTAAACTTTATACACTTTGTGGGATAGTGTCTATTTTAGAATGGCCTCCTTAAATTTACTAAGATAACTCCGACCAATTACATATCTGAAACCTGCAATTTCTACGCTGCTACCTTCTATGGCCTGTACTTTGGAAATGGCAATAGTGTAGCTGCGGTGTATACGAATAAACCTGTCTTGAGGGAGCGAATCGGTAAAGCTGCTCAAGGTCTGGTGAACTATATATTTCCCGGTAAGGGTGACAATTTTTATATAATCTTTCAAACTTTCTACTACCAGTATCTCTTCCAGATAGATCTTCTTCATGAGCTTTTTATCAATCTTTATAAAGATGTGCTCTGCTTCTGTTTGTGTTTGTGTTTGTGTTTTTGAAGAAACATGAATAGAATTTTGACTTTTGGCTTTGTTTATTGCCTTAACAAACCTAGGGAAAGAAACTGGTTTTACCAGATAATCTAAAATTTCCATTTCGTATCCTTTTACAGCATATTCTTCATGCGCGGTGGTAATAATTACATCGGGTTTTTTCTTCAGACTTTCTAAAAAGCTGTACCCGTCCAACATGGGCATATTAATGTCCAGAAAAATCAGATCTATTTCCTCATGTTCCTGAATATATTGTATACTCTCCACAGCATTGTTAAAAGTAGACTTCAGGGTTAATTCGTTCATCTGTTCGATAAAATTCTTTATAACCTTAATAGCCAGAGGTTCATCATCAATTATTACGCACGTAAGGCTCATCTTAATTTTATTTTTAGAAAAATTTGAAAAAGATTATCCTTTTCGAAAATTTTCAAATCGTATTCATTTTGGGAATAACCTAATTCCAGTCTCTTTCTCACGTTAGAAATCCCTATGCCACCATTATTATTATCTTTAAGCATTCGCTTACTTTTGGATTTAGTAATGGGATTAGTAATATCAAAATATAGAAATTCTTCTTCAATTTTAATGTTAATATTCACAAAAACTTCACCAATATTTGCATTTATCCCGTGTTTAAAGGCATTTTCCACAAAAGGAATTAATAGCATGGGAGCAACTTTTTTCCCAATTATACCTCCTGAGATTTCCATTTTTATGTCAAGATTTTCACCATGCCTAATGCGTTCAAGATCCAGGTAGTTTTGTATACAAAGAATCTCCTTTTCAAGGCTTTGTTGCTTATTTTTGGTCTCATATAATAAATAGCGCATTAACTCAGATAATTTCAAAATAACATCCGGAGCTTTTTCAGATTTTTCCAAGCTAAGCGAATAAATATTGTTCAAAGTATTAAAAAAGAAATGAGGTGAAATCTGGGAGCGTAAAAAGCGGAGTTCAGTTTCTAATTTTGATTGTTCCAGTTTTGCGGCTTTCCTGTTTGTTGAAAGATAATCAATCGTAATTTTTATAGAGGTTACAAAAGAAATCACATAAAGCTCCCCCAACATCATCTGGATCATGTAATTAACCGTAAGGTTATTGGTTTCGGGACCTTCAGGCCATACATTATTGTTAATTAAGAAATAGGTGAGCTCAAATTTTACAATTACCAGACAAAAAATGAGCAGAAATAGCGATGTGGAAAAAAGTATATAAAATTTTTTGTAAATAAACTTCGGAATAAGGAAATAGATGGTTACATAGCATAGAAACATGTGTATGGGAAAACCAAGCATATTTCCTTTTAGTGATAAAATATAATCTTCATAATAGCTCCCCCAACGTAGCGTGTTTATCAAAAAATATATGCTCCAGAAAATAACGTGGTGGCTGGGTTTAATCTCATAGTTTACAATTTTCGGAAAGGACAGGAAGTTTTTTCTGAATTTATGCGTTGCCAATTTTTTAGTTTTCTTAACTATTAAGTTGTTTGTCTTTTCAGGAATGTTATTGGTCTAATAACTTTTTATTTATTGAGAAATATATAAATATTTAGCATATAAGTGGCACTAAGTCGGCTATAATTCGAAAAATCAACTTATGATAAGAAGATATTGCACATTTCTAAGCCTGGTACTTTTCTTAATATCATTTAAAAAGGCAGAGCAGGAAAATGTACAGGGTTTCCCAAAGAAACAAAAATCAGCAATATATGTAGATCCATTTATCGGCACCGGCGGTCATGGGCATACATTCCCGGGGACAAGCCGCCCATTTGGGATGTTGCAGTTAAGTCCGGATAATGGCTTAAGCGGGTGGGACTGGTGCTCCGGTTATCACTATTCAGATTCCCTGGTGGCAGGTTTTAGTCATTCACACCTTTCCGGTACCAGGATTGGTGATCTTGCCGATATTCTGCTTATGCCGGTAAATAAAAAAATAGATCTTACCACGCAGGTAAAAGAAAGAAATGATATTCCCTACCTCTCCGGTTATTCCCGTAATAATGAAACAGCACGGCCTGGTTATTATCAATTATATCTGCAGGATTTTGATGTGAATGTTGAATTAACCGCTACTACAAGACCGGGATATCATCATTATACTTTTCGAGAGGGAGAAAGGCAGTCTGTAATTATCGATTTTGGTTTTGCTATAAACTGGGATAATTCCACCCAAACTTCTATTAAGATAGAAGATGAAAATACAATCACAGGATACCGCCATAGTACAGGCTGGGCCAAAAACCAAAAGGTGTTTTTTGTGGCAAAATTTCCCAGGCCAATTACTGAATCTGAATTATATTCAGCAGGAGAAGCGGTTTCCGGATCCCAGGTAAGCAATAACAAAACTTCAGCACAGCTATATTTCAGGAAAGAAAATAAAGAACTTCAGGTAGCGGTGGCTCTTTCTTCAGTGAGCCTGAAAAACGCGAAAGAAAACCTGGATAGTGATGCAAACTTCGACTTTGAAAATATTAAAACTAAATCCAATCGAGTATGGGAAAAAGCACTTTCTGATATTATTGTGGAAACTCCGGTTGATTCTTTGAAAACCATTTTTTATACCCTCCTGTATCACTCAAATTTATCTCCGGTTACTTTCAGTGATAAAAACGGGGAATTCCGCTTGCAAAACGATAGTATCGCTAAAGCCGGTGGGATAACCTATTCAACTTTGTCTCTTTGGGATACATTTAGAGCTGAAAATCCACTTCTCACCATTACCGACCCCGGAAGGACTTCAGACATCATCAATTCCATGCTCGCCTATTATGAAGAAAGCGGCTCTCTGCCGGTTTGGACGCTCTATGGAAATGAAACCAATACCATGACCGGCTACCATTCAATTCCTGTTATTGCTGAAGCCTATTTTAAAGGAATAAAAGGTTTTGATGCAGAAAAAGCATACGAGGCGATGAAGAATACTATGATGCAGGACCAGCGAAGCCTGAAGGAATATAAAAAAAATGGATATGTACCTTATGATTTTGGAAACAAATCAGTGGCCCAAATGGCCAAAGCACTGTGTGAAGAAGAAGATTACCAATATTTTTTGAAAAGGTTTGAAGGCTACAAAAAACATTTTGATCCTGAAACCGGCTTTATGCGCGGAAAATCTTCTGATGGAAACTGGCATACCCCTTTTGATCCAAAGCATTCTCAACACCGGGTTAATACCGATTATACAGAAGGTAATGCCTGGCAACATAGTTGGTTTGTGTTACATCAACCGGAAGGCTTAATTGAATTTCATGGCGGGGAAGAGCCATTTACTGAAAAGTTAGAACAGCTTTTTAATGAAAGTTCAGAGATTACTGGAGAGCATACTTCTGCAGATACTTCAGGTCTCATAGGCCAGTATGCCCATGGAAATGAGCCTAGCCACCATATCGCTTATTTATTTAATAAAGCAGGTAAACCCTGGCTTACCCCATATTACGTTCATAAAATTTTAAATACGCAGTACAACACTTCTCCAAATGGATTAAGCGGGAACGAAGATGCAGGGCAAATGTCTGCCTGGTATGTCTTCAGTGCTATGGGTTTATATCCTTTTAATCCCGCTGGTGCAAGCTATGAGATTGGTAGCCCGATTTTTCAAAAATCAACAATTAATCTGGAAAACGAGACACAGTGTACTATAGAGGCTGAAAATGTCTCTCCTGAAAATTTCTATATCCAGTCGGCCAAATTGAATGGTGAGGAGTTTAACCAAACTTCAATAAGCCATAAGCAAATTTTAGAAGGAGGGAAATTGGAATTAACGATGGGCAGTGAACCTAACAAGAATTGGGGCGTGGCCAAAAACAATCAGGATTAATGCATATAGTAGATGTAATCATAATTGTACTTTATATTTTATTAACGCTTGGTGTTGGGGTTTGGGTATCGAAAAAAGCGAGCAGAGGCCTGGATTCTTATTTTCTAGGAGGTAAAACTATAAAATGGTATTACCTGGGCCTTAGTAACGGCTCGGGGATGTTCGATGTATCGGGTACCGCCTGGATGGTGGGTATACTTTTTCTCTATGGGGTAAAGAGTTTTATGTTTATGTGGATGTGGCCGGTTTTCAACCAGGTTTTTGTTATGATGTTTCTGGCGGTATGGATTAGGCGCTCCAGGGTGATGACGGGGTCTGAATGGATACTAACCCGTTTTGGCGACGGTAAGGCAGGCCGGGCGTCGCATTTAATTGTGGCAATATTCGCCGTGGTTGCTTCCATCGGTTTTATCGCGTATTTCTTTGAAGGCGCCGGTAAATTTTTGACGGTAATTCTCCCCTGGGATTTAAGCTTAAATCTGGCCGGGGCAAATTTGTTTACTTCTGAACAGATTTATGCCTTGTTAATTATATTTTTCACCACGATCTATACCATTAAAGGCGGAATGTTTTCTGTAGTGACTACTGAAGTATTGCAATACGGTATTATGGTAGTTGCAGGGATTTTAGTTGCAGGGTATACGTTCATGGCTTTTACCGATGTTGAGGTAAACAATGTGATACCTGAAGAATGGAAAAATGTCTTCTTCGGAAATGAGCTTACCGGATTCTGGTCCGGGGATTATCAGGAATTTAACCATCTTATAGATACTCAGGGTTATAAGATGTTCAGTGCTTTTATAGGGATGACGATCTTTAAAGGTTTTTTCTCCAGTGTAGCCGGTCCCACTCCCGGGTACGATATGCAGCGTATCCTTTCTACCCGAAGCGTAAAAGAGGCCGCGTATATGAGCGGATTTACCAATCTGGTACTTTTTATTCCTCGTTACCTGCTTATTGCCGGCATCGTGTTGCTGGGATTATTCTTTATAGCCCCGCAAATGGTGGAAAGCGGTGCTGTAACCGGGAATGATCTTGAGGTGATACTGCCTAAAGTGATTAATAACCAGGTGCCTGTTGGGATCAAAGGCTTATTGCTGGCCGGTTTGCTCGCGGCATTTATGTCAACTTTTTCAGCCTTTGTAAATGCCGGGCCCGCTTATATTGTCAACGATATTTATAAAAAATACCTTAAACCAGTAGCTTCTGATGAGCATTATGTAAAAGCCAGCCACATTGCCTCCTTTGCGGTGGTAATTCTTGGTGTGGTAATGGGCTTTTTTGCAGATTCAATTAACTCCATAACCTTGTGGATTACTAGTTCCCTTTACGGTGGTTATGTTGCAGCAAATTTCCTGAAATGGATCTGGTGGCGTTTTAATGGCTGGGGCTATTTTTGGGGGATGCTGGCAGGATTAATTGTGGCGACACTACAATTTATTTTAGATCAGAACAAAGCAAATCTGGAAGTTGATACTCTTTTACATGAACTTGCAGAAATACCTGCCATTTACCTGTTTCCAATTATCCTGGTCTGCTCCATTCTGGGGTCTTTACTGGGAACATTTTTCACCCAACCAACAGATATGGTCACCCTAAAATCTTTTTACAAAAATGTGCATCCATGGGGTTGGTGGAAACCGGTAAGGGAAAATTTAAAAGATGAAAAAGTAGAAAAAAACGACCAATTTTGGCTGGATATGTTCAACTGTATTGTTGGAATAGTCTGGCAGTCCAGTATGATTTTATTACCGATATTTTTGGTGGTGCGGGATTATGGCAAAATGTGGATCACGCTTGCCGTATTTTTAATAATCTCGTTAATTTTAAAATTCACCTGGCTGGATAAAGTAAAATTTAAAGATGATGAAGAACATACCATGGCAGGATAAACATCAAAAATCCAAAGATGTATTATGGCGTCATGACCAGAATCCTATTATAGATCGATATGCCATTCCCATATCCAACAGTATTTTTAATAGTGCCGTAGTGCCTTTCGAAGATGGTTTTGCCGGCGTTTTTAGATTTGATAACAAAGCGGTGCAAATGAATATTTTTGCCGGTTTTAGTAAAGACGGTATAAACTGGAATATTGAATATAAGCCAATAAATTTTCAGGCGGGAAACACCCAAACTATAGATTTCGAATATAAGTACGATCCTTGGGTAACTTTTATTGAAAACCGCTACTGGATTACCTGGTGCAATGGCTATCATGGTCCAACCATTGGCATTGGCTAAACTTTTGATTTTAAGGAATTCTTCCAGTGCGAAAATGCATTCTCGCCTTTTAACAGGAACGACGTTTTATTTCCGGAGAAAATAAATGGAAAATATGCGATGCTGAGTCGTACCTGTGTTAATGCCCACACGGCTTTTGGGGATATTTATATTGTTATAGTCCAGATATGAAGTACTGGGGAGAACATCGCTCTGTAATAAAAGTTGCACCGTTTGAAGATAGTGCCTGGCAATGTACCAAAGTTGGTGCAGGCCCAATCCCAATTCTTAAAGATGAAGGTTGGCTGATGTTCTACCATGGAGTAATTGCCACCCGCAATGGGTTTAGGTACTCTATTGGTGCGGCAATTCTTGAAGAACATGAACCTGATAAAGTAAAATACAGGTCGCAGCCATATCTTATGCCGCCGGCTGAGCTTTATGAAATTACCGGGGATGTGCCCAATGTTCTTTTTCCATGCGCTGCCCTCCATTCTTATGAAGAAGATAAATTAGTGTTCCATTATGGTGCGGCAGATACGGTGACCGGTGTCGCCTTGGAAGGATAAGCGAGATCCTTGATTTTGTAAAAAATAATAGTCTTTAGGTGAAATCCTTTTTATTCATTCTTGGTTCGCTTTTTTTTCTGAATGCTGTTGTGCAAGAAACTCCCCATGTTTATGTGACGAATAAAACTTTAGAAGTAATTACTATAGATGGTAAAGCTGAAGAGAAGCTGGAAGAAGCAAAATGGACTGCAGATTTTATAGGTATTGAAGGAGATAAAACCCATAATTATAGAACCAATGCAAGGCAAGAATGCTTTGGGATGAGGAGTATTTTTATATCTTTGCAAAATTAGAATAACCTCATACCTGGGCCACATTAAAGCAATGGGATACCATATTTATGACAACGATTTTGAAGTTTTCATCGATCCTGATGGGGATGCCAAAAGTATATTGAAATTCAAAATGAATGCTTTAAATCCTGTTTGGGATTTGTGTTGACCGAAGCCTATCGAGAAGGAGGAAATAAGATTGACAGCTGAGATATCACCGGAATTAAATCTGCCTTAAATATAAACGGAACGCTGAATGGTTTAAGAGTAGCTATGTAGATCTCAAACAAGGAGATGCCCTGGATTTGCCTGTGGAAGATAATTCTGTTGATGTTGCCGCCCAAAACTGTCTTTTTAATATTTTTAAAACTGAAGATCTTACTAAAGCGCTTAAAGAAATGTACCGTGTTCTGAAACCTCACGGAAGGCTGGTAATGAGCGATCCTATTTGTGAACAACAGATGAATGAAGTATTGCGAAATGACGAACAACTCCGGGCTTTATGTTTAAGCGGTTCTCTTCCCCTGGAGGAATATGTAAAAGCACTCACTGATGTAGGCTTTGGAACTATTGAAATAAGGGCGAGGAAACCATACCGCATCCTTGATCCAAAACATTATCCCACAGAAGAATTAATTTATATCGAATCTGTTGAAGTGGCCGCCATTAAAGATCCCATGCCTGAGGATGGCCCCTGCATTTTTACCGGAAAAGCTGCTATTTATTATGGAAATGAAGGCTATTTTGATGACAAAAAAGGCCACGTTCTTTTACAGAATCAGCCGCTGGCAGTCTGTGACAAAACAGTCAAAGCATTAGCTGATTTGGGAAGAGATGATATTTTTATAAGCGAATCTACTTTCCACTACGATGGTGGTGGCTGTTGCTGAACTACATGAAACAGTAATAAAACTGCTAAAATTTGCAAAAAGACAATGTTCCCTTATAGCGCATTGAGGTTCCAGTTGTAGTCATAAAATCCGGTCTTTGTTCCTGAAGGAATTTTATTTTCCCGGTATTGATTCACATACTGCAGCAGGCTTTTTCCGTTTTGGGTAAAATCTTCTTTGTACCATTTAAGAATTTCCGAAAACAGTATTGTATCATTTTCAATTTTGATGAATTGTGGATCATTCAGGGCATCTTTGGTTTGTCGTTCCAGTTGCTCATTTAGGTTTTCGGGTATATAAGCCCTGGAATATAAAGGCGGACAGCTTTTTGCTGCGCAAACCAAGACAAAATGAAATCTTTCTTCAGAAGGAAACCTGCCAAAAAGATTTTCATGCTCTATTTCATCCAAAGTGACCGATTTCTGCCCCAAACTGTGTTTCTCTTCATCAAAAAAGCCTTTAATATCGAGAGGTGATTTAACCGGATACCTGTCTACAATTCCATCTATAACCGCAAGATTATAGGCATTAATCCAGAAGGCTTTATAAATATCTTCATTTTCAGGAGTTGGATTAAAGCTTTTAGCCAGGTTTAATAACTCCTGCAATTCGTTGCGATTCTGCTTAATTTCAGCGTAATTTACCTTACCGTTCTCTACATAGGATCGGAAAAAATCATCTGCTTTATCAAAGAATTCCGCATTACTTTGTGCAGAAAGAAATGCAGAGAAAAAGAATATCAAAAAGGTAAAATGCTTCATCTGAATTTAATTTTAAGTTTGAGAAGAAATTTTCGTCTAAGCCTTCACCAAATAAGTGACACCAATATCTTTCCAAACCCTCTAAAACTATAAAAAATTATGGAGCACATTGTTATTATTGGGAATGGAATTTCGGGAATTACAGCGTCGAGACATATCCGGAAGAATTCGGATAAAAAAATCACCGTGATTTCTGATGAAAGCGAATATTTTTTTTCACGCACCGCCCTCATGTATGTTTATATGGGCCACATGAAATGGGAACATCTAAAACCTTATGAAGATTGGTTCTGGAAAAAAAACAGGATTGAACTGAAGTATGGCAGGGTGGAAAAAATAGATTTTGAAGCTAAAAAATTATTATTTGCCGTTGGTGATCCGCTGGTTTACGATAAACTCATCATCGCTACGGGTTCTGTCTATAATAAATTTGGTTGGGAAGGGCAGGATTTAGATGGAGTACAGGGTTTGGTTACCAAACAGGACCTTCAGCTTCTGGAAGAAAATACGGCCAGTTGCCGGCATGCCATAGTGGTAGGCGGTGGTTTAATTGCCGTGGAACTGGCAGAAATGCTCCGAACCAGGAACATTGAAGTTACAATTCTGGTAAGGGAAAAAGTATTTTGGGGAAATGTTTTACCTCATGCAGATGCAAAAATGATTTCTGACCACATTAAATCCCACGGAGTTGAAATACTGAATGAAACTGAATTGGATAAAATACTTTCTGATAAAAATGATAAAGTTCGCGCAGTAATCACAAAAAGCGGGGAAGAAATCGCCTGCCAATTGGTGGGATTATGTACGGGGGTGCGGCCAAATGTAGATTTTTTAAGAAAAACCAAACTGGAATTAGACAAAGGAATCCTTGTTAATAATTATCTTCAAACAAATATTCCAGATGTTTACGCTATTGGCGACTGTGCACAACAGCGCGAGGTTATAGGCCAGCGAAAACCGGTGGAAGCGGTGTGGTACACCGGCAGGATGATGGGAGAAGCTGTGGCGCAAACTTTAACTGGCAGGAAAATGAAATATAATCCCGGTAACTGGTTTAACAGCGCCAAATTTTTTGACATTGAATACCAGACCTACGGCTGGGTTTGGGCACGGCCAAAAGCTAATGAGCAACATTTTCACTGGCAGCATAAAGATGGCACAAAAGCCATTACTATTTCGTTTAATACTGAAAATACTAGGTTTAATGGCATTAATACCTTTGGGCTTCGCATGCGCCACGAGATTTTTGACCTTTGGTTGAACGAGGGGCGAACAATAAATCATGTCCTGGCAAATTTACGGGAAGCCAATTTTGACCCGGAATTTTATGACCGACATGAAAAGGAGATTTTCATGAGTTTTAAAAATGATTTTGTAAACGAGGAAAATTAGTTGATTAATTCTAAAACATGAGCACAAAAATTCACCATAATATGTCCCTTACGGGAGAACCGCCAAAAACAATTTCCAATACTCAAAAAGTTGCTTCTGCGATTGGTTTGGTGGGATTGGCAATTCTTCTATTGTCCGCCTTTAACGTCAATTTTCCGAATAAAACCCTTTTTCTAAGTCTTTCAATTGGCCTGATAACTTTAGGAACTATAATTTTTGCCAACGACGCATACCTGGGAAAACATGCGGGGATTAAAAACAACGGGGTTTGGTTTAAATCGCTTAGCGGCCGTGGCTTTTGGGCATGGATATTAGGTATTGGCCTCACACTGCTCTATATTGTTCTCTATTGGTTTCCGGAATATCTGGGATTAAATCCTGATGGCGAAAACACCGGTCTCGTGGCTCTTTTTGATCCGCTTAGCCGGCTTATCAGCGGGAATCCCGCCAGCCAGTGGTTTATGTATGGCACGCTCTACACACTTGCCATTCTAATTTTTGGTTATAAATTTATTCTGAAGTACCGCCATAACCGGTACGAAGTTCTCCGCACTTTTTCAGTGATGTTTTTCCAGTTGGGCTTTGCATTCCTGATTCCTGAAATTCTGGTTCGGCTAAATCAGCCTTATTTCAATCCGGCTAATATCTGGCCGCTTAATTATGATCTTTTTGCCGATTATAAGCTGGAAACATTTTTTTCCGCAGGAAATATCGGAATGATAATGCTTTTTTTTGGCATTGCTTCCATTTTTGTAATTACTCCAATTCTAACTTATAAATACGGAAAACGTTGGTATTGTTCCTGGGTTTGCGGTTGTGGCGGATTAGCTGAAACTGCCGGCGATCCATATAGGCAGCTTTCAGATAAATCTTTAAAAGCCTGGAAAATCGAGCGCTGGGTAATACATAGCGTACTTGTATTTGTGGTGGTAATGACCATTGCTGTGGTCTATAGCTTTCTAAATGAAAATCCCGGTGAAACCTGGCTCACGAAAGATGTCTTTTTGTGGGGTTCTGCCGGTTTTCTAACACTCTTCTTCGCATTAATCATGATCTTTAAGAGGGAACAACTTGCTGAGGATGCCAAGCGTGGCGCCATTGCTTACCTGGCAATCATCCTCGCCATTATTGGCATTAATTATTTTAGCGGCAATGGAAACATTTTCTTTTTCCACGGGGGGCAATTGCGCCAGTGGTACGGTTTCTTGATTGGGGCTGCTTTTTCCGGGGTAATTGGGGTTGGATTTTATCCAATTTTCGGCAACAGGGTCTGGTGTCGCTTCGGCTGTCCCATGGCTGCTATTTTGGGAATGCAACAGCGGCTATTTTCTCGTTTCAGAATTACTACCAACGGTGGCCAATGTATTTCCTGCGGGAATTGCTCTACCTATTGCGAGATGGGAATAGATGTTAGGGCGTATGCTCAAAAAGGGCAAAATGTGGTGCGTTCCAGTTGTGTTGGCTGCGGAATTTGCTCTGCAGTCTGCCCTCGTGGTGTTTTAAAACTGGAAGATGGTCCGCAGGAAGGCCGGATTAATTCTGAAGAAGTATTGCTGGGAAATGATGTGGATCTAATGGACTTAATTAAGCAGAAAAGCAAATAATTGTAAGTAAAGCCTTTTATTTGCGTACCAATTATTAGTTTCCGGGAGAGCTTCAAAAAACCTCAAATTTCAATGCCCCCAAATCAAGAACCTCGTGGCAAGCCAACGATGGATGAATTGAAAAAAAAAATTAATAAATCCGAGGCAAATCGGGAATTAAGCCCCTCAATGAGGGTGAAAGTTATTATTCCTGCATTTAATGAGGCGGCATCTATTGGTAAGGTAATCTCAGAAATTCCTGAAGTGGTAGATGAAGTGGTTGTGGTAAACAACAATTCCACCGATGCTACCGAAAAAAATGCGGAAGCTGCCGGCGCCACTGTTTTATTCGAGCCAAGAAAAGGTTATGGTTATGCCTGCCTTAAAGGAATGGAATATCTCGCGGAGCAGACTGTTAAACCCGATATTGTTGTTTTTCTTGATGGCGATTACAGTGATTATCCTTCAGAATTAACAAAAATCACCGCTCCTATAATTGATGATAATATTGATTTTGTGGTAGGTGCCCGGGTAAAGAGATTGCGCGATAAAGGCTCTATGACTTTCCCCCAGATTTTTGGAAACTGGCTGGCCACTTCCCTTATGAAACTTTTCTTTAATGCCCGCTTTACAGATCTTGGACCTTTTAGAGCAATAAAATATAAAAAATTGCTTGTGCTGAACATGCAGGACAAAACCTATGGCTGGACGATAGAAATGCAGTTAAAAGCTATAAAACAACATCTCACTTACACTGAAATTCCTGTACGTTACAAAAACCGCATTGGTATTTCCAAAGTTTCGGGCACGGTTAAAGGCGCTATCTTTGCAGGTGTAAAGATCCTGGGGTGGATTTTTAAATACAGCTTTAAATAATGGATTTAGCCATTATCATAATATATACCCTTGCCCTGCTGCTGATTTTCTTTTACAGCATATCGCAGTTACAGCTGCTGCTGAATTATATAAAATCCAAAAAATCAGGGGAAACTTCTGAAAAATTTAATTTTTCTAATGATTCCGAAATCCCAACTGTTACCATTCAGTTGCCTCTGTATAATGAAATATATGTTGTAGAACGCTTGCTGAAAAACATTGCTGAGATTGATTATCCCCGGGAAAAACTGGAAATCCAGGTCTTGGATGATTCCACCGATGAGTCTTTGAAAAAAACCAGAGCGATTGTTCAGGAATTGAAAAAATCGGGGTTGGATATTCAGCATATCACCAGGAAGGACCGAAAAGGATTTAAAGCCGGCGCTTTAAGAGAAGGCCTTAAAACTGCAAATGGAGAATTTATTGCCATTTTTGACTCCGATTTTTTACCGAACAGAGACTGGCTTTTAAAAACGGTGCTATATTTTAAAGATCCAACCATTGGAGTGGTACAAACCCGCTGGGGGCATTTAAACCGAAATTATTCCCTTCTTACCAAAATCCAGGCATTTGCCCTTGATTTTCATTTTATCCTGGAACAAACAGGACGGAATTTCGGTAAGCATTTTATCAATTTTAATGGAACCGCCGGAGTCTGGAGAAAACAATGTATTCTTGAAGCCGGTAACTGGAGCGGAGATACTTTAACCGAAGACCTGGATTTGAGTTACCGGGCGCAGCTTAAAAACTGGCAATTTAAATATCTTGAAGAAGTAGAAACCCCCGCTGAGCTACCCATAGTAATGAGTGCGGCAAAATCGCAGCAGTTTCGCTGGAATAAAGGTGGTGCTGAAAATTTCAGAAAAAACTATTCTAAAATTTTTAAGAATAAAGGAATATCTGCAAAAACTAAATTTCATGCTTTTTTTCATCTGCTTAATTCCAGCATGTTCCTTATTGTGCTTTTATTAGCCATTTTAAGTGTGCCGGTACTTTTTATAAAAAACCATAATGCGCAATTGGGCTGGTACTTTAATGTAGCTGCCTTTTTTGCAATCAGTACCATAATTTTCATTTTTTGCTATTACGCAGCCTGGTCAAAAATCCACGGAAAAGGCCTTAAAAGCTTCTTTAATTTCGTGGCTATGTTTTTCACATTTTTCTCAGTAGCCATGGGTTTTTCAGTTCATAATTCACTGGCCGTGCTGGAAGGACACTTCGGAAAAAAATCTGCTTTTGTACGTACACCAAAATTTAATATTGATTCGTTAAAGACCTCCTGGAAAGACAATAAATATATTTCACGGAATATTTCAGGAAACACAATCCTTGAAATTTTGTGTTTCTTATATTTTGGCTTTGCAATTTACAGTGCCTTTTTACTAAACGACTTTAGCCTGATCATTTTTCACCTGATGCTCTTCGCAGGCTTCGGTTTTGTGATTTTTAGATCTGTAAAAATATAAATAACTGGCCATGGAGGTTTCAAAAATCTGCCAGGCCGGAAAATAAATGAACCTGGAATTCATAAAATATCACAAGTTTTCCATTTTAATGTTGCTTGCCGCAGCGGCTTTCTACTATTCATTTGGTTATGACCTGGCGAGGGAAGATTTCATGAAGCTCATAAGCCTTTATGCCGGCTTGTTTTTTATCAGTTTTAAACTTGTTCAATTAGAAAAACCTAATTTTTGGTTCCTGGCAGGAGCAGCCATTTTTTTCCGGCTTTTATTCCTTTTTGCCCTGCCGAATCTATCCCAGGACTTTTACCGCTTTATCTGGGATGGAAGATTAATAGTTGAAGGCTTTAATCCATTTTTACATTTGCCCGTAGAATGGGCCGGTGAACAGCCAAAAATTCAAGGGCAGGCAGAGCTGATTCAGGAAATGGGAACATTAAGTGCTGCAAATTTCACTAATTATCCGCCGCTAAACCAGTTCTTTTTTACCGTTGCCGCTTTTTTATCAGGGAAAAGCATATCGGGTGCCGTGGTGGTGATGCGGGTAAT
Source organism: Autumnicola musiva (assembly GCF_031846585.1). NCBI lineage: Bacteria > Pseudomonadati > Bacteroidota > Flavobacteriia > Flavobacteriales > Flavobacteriaceae > Autumnicola > Autumnicola musiva. The sequence continues at coordinate 21,620 of NZ_JAVRHK010000002.1, read as the reverse complement.
AACTATCGCAGCAGATTTAGGGATATTGTACTTCGGAAGAAAACTTCTTACAGCTTTAAAACTGCCAGAACACAGGATTTTCTGGTATATTCTCAATCCCTTTATCATCATAGAATTTACCGGAAATCTGCATTTTGAAGGAGTAATGCTGTTTTTCCTAATCTGGTCATTCTATTTATTATATCGAAAGAAATGGATATGGGCAGCTTTGCTCTTAGGCCTTTCCATTTCTGTTAAGCTATTACCACTTATACTTCTGCCTTTATTTTTGAAGTTCTTCCGAAGAAATAATAGAAAAGAAATTCCCTCTTTAGGAAATATTGATCTCCCAAAACTGATTGCATTCTACGCCATTATAATATCTATGGTTGTTCTTACATTTGTGCCATTTTTCTCTGAAGAAATTCTGCGGAACTTTTTTCAAAGCATTGGCCTGTGGTTTGGCAAATTCGAATTCAACGCCAGTGTATTTTATATCATCCGCTGGATTGGTTTTCAGTTTACCGGTTATAATGTTATTGTTTATGTGGGGAAAATATTACCTTTAATTACACTATTAATTCTAACTGCACTGGCATTTGGCAAAAAAAGAATAACTTTTCAGTCGTTCCTCACTACTTTTCTCTTCGGGATTAGCGCATATTTTTTTTTAAGCACCACCGTTCATCCCTGGTATATAGCCACTCCCCTGTTGCTTTCAGTCTTCACCACTTACCGATATGTAATTTTATGGTCTTTTATGGTTATATTAAGCTACTCCGCATATAGTAATCCTCAATTTCAGGAAAATTCCTGGCTTATTGCTGCGGAATATCTCAGTGTCATTGGCGTTTTTATATTTGAAGTTTTGCGCCAAGAAAATTTAATTACTGGCTTTAGCTTCCGTTCTCTTAGATAGGTAAAGATCTCGTGTATAAATTATTCCGCCAAAAAAATGCGCGGAGATTAGAACCGGATCTTTTCTGAAAATTCCGTAGGTAAACAATAGTGAGGAACCCATAAGACTCAGAATCCAAAAACCTTTCGGCAAAGTTGATTTATGAAATTTCTCGGCATAATACCACTGGTAGAAAAATCTGCAGGTGTAAACCAACTGTCCAAATATTCCTAAAGCGATCATCCAGGGAGCGATATTATCTCCTTTAACAAGGTCTTTCCAGTCCAGCCTTCCGAAGATAGCTATATAGGAAATGATAAGAATTGGAAAGAGCACAACAAGCAGTTTAAAGATAAAACGGCGGTTTTTCCATTCGTTTTGAATACTCAGGTTCCTCCAGTAGACACCATAAATTAAAAACTGTCCCAGCATAATGGCCAGGTCTTCTCTCAAATACCCGTAGGTAAATAAAAGGATAGACGCAAGAAGACTAAGTTTCCAGAACATTACCGGAGTTTCAACTTTTTTGGCTTTTTCAGAAAGAAACCATTGGGAAACAAGCCTGGCAGAGAATAAAAGCTGGGCCATAAAGCCAATTGCAAAAGTTATCCATTGATTCATTCGGGAAATATTTATAAGCGGCCGGGTAGGCCAATGAAAAAAGCTGTTCAATATATTAAAAGCGATATTGAACAGCCTTTGTTTATAATAAACGTTGTATTACATATCCAACAAATAAGCAAATACAAGCGGCGCCACAATGGTGGCATCACTTTCTATAATATGTTTTGGAGTATCTATATCCAGTTTTCCCCAGGTAATTTTTTCATTGGGAACTGCTCCGGAATATGACCCATAACTGGTTGTTGAATCTGAAATCTGGCAGAAATAGCTCCAGAAAGGAGTATCTGTTCTTTCCATATCCTGATAAAGCATTGGCACCACGCAAATTGGGAAATCTCCGGCAATTCCACCTCCAATCTGAAAGAAACCAATCCCGCTTTTACTGTTTTCAGTATACCAGTCGGCAAGGAAGGTCATATACTCTATCCCGGATTTCATGGTAGAGGGTTTTAACTCATCTTTTAAACAATAGGAAGCGAAAATATTACCCAAAGTACTGTCTTCCCAGCCCGGCACCACTATCGGCAGATTTTTCTCTGCAGCGGCATACATCCAGGAATCCTTCAGGTCAATTTCGTAATGCTCTTCCAAAACCCCGGAAAGCAATAACTTGTATATATACTCATGCGGAAAATACCGCTCACCTTTTTCTTCAGCTTCTTTCCAGATTTTCACAATATGCTGCTGAATCCTGCGGAAAGCTTCTTCTTCAGGAATACAGGTATCGGTCACACGGTTCAGGCCCTGCTCGAGCAAATCCCATTCTTCTTTGGGAGTAAGATCACGATAATTAGGCACGCGTTTGTAATGTGAATGAGCAACAAGATTCATTACATCTTCCTCCAAATTAGCGCCGGTACAGGAAATGATTTGCACTTTATCCTGACGGATCATTTCAGCAAATATTTTCCCCAATTCTGCCGTACTCATGGCACCAGCCAGCGAAACCAGCATTTTTGAACCTTTGTTCAGCTGCTTTTCATAATCTTTTGCTGCATCTACCAGGGCTGCAGAATTAAAATGTAAGTAATACTTTTCAATAAATTGCGAGATTGCACCTTTACTCATCTTCGTCGTCTTCGTTATAATTTGAATATTTGAATTTGTAACTCAGCATTTTATAATAAAGTTTGGCTGCTAGAAAATCTGAAGATTTTTCATTCTTATTCGGGCATAGCTCCACAATATCAAAACCGACTACATTTTTCTTCTTAAACATCATTTTCAGGAATTCCAGTGTCTCATACCAGAATAATCCACCTGGTTCAGGAGTCCCTGTAGATGGCATAATAGAAGGATCAAAAGCATCAAGATCTATGGTAATAAATACGTTTGGCGTCATTTGTCCAATAGCATCATCCTGCCAGTCTTCATAAAGATCATGGGCAAAATAAACCTGATTTTCATCCATATAGTCTTTTTCAGAAATATCCATAGAACGGATTCCCACCTGCACCAAATTAGTGTTTTTACTGGCTTCATGCATTGCACAGGCATGGTTACATTTAGAACCATCATATTCCGGCCTTAGATCTGCATGGGCGTCAATCTGCACCACGGTAAGGTCTTCAAAAGCTTCATTAAAAGCACGTACAGAACCTATGGAAACAGAGTGCTCGCCCCCAAAAAGCGTCACGAATTTCTCCTGTTTTATATAATTCTTTGTCGTTTTATAAACCGCCTCCACCATTTTTTCTGGAGAAGCATTTTCAGTTACGGGCGGTGCCAGGTATATTCCTTTCTTATAAACCTCGCTTCGTGTTTCAATATCATAAAGCTCCATGTTTTCCGAAGCTTCCAAAAATGCATCAGGACCCTTATCTGCTCCTTTCTGCCACGTGCTGGTTCCGTCGTAAGGGACAGGAATCAATACCACCTTTGCATCATCTATACGGGCGTATTTATCTGGTATCCCTGCGTAATTCTTTTTGCTCATTGCTAGTTGTTGATTGTTTTAAACTGAATGTTTTATATGAACTAAAGTTATAAAATTTTTATTTGCCTGAACCATAACCTAATATATTCAGCATATCTTCTACATCTTGTTGCTGGCTAAAGACTTCGGTACTTATATTGCCTTCTTTATCTCTATCTATTAAAATATGTTTTGGCTGCGGAATAAGGCAATGCTGTAATCCGCCAAAGCCACCAATAGTTTCCTGATAAGCCCCGGTATTGAAGAAACCGATATAAAGTGGTTTATCTCTTTTAAACTTTGGAAGATAAATGGCGTTAGTATTTTGTTCAGAATTATAATAATCGTCGCTGTCACAGGTTAATCCACCCAGCAGCACCCTTTCATATTCCTCGTTCCAGCGGTTTACAGCAAGCATTACAAATTTTTTGCTGATAGCCCAGGTATCTGGTAAAGTGGTGATAAAGGAAGAATTGATCATATTCCATTTTTCACGGTCATTTTGTTGCTTCTGATAAAGGATTTCATAAATGGCACCACCGCTTTCGCCTACAGTAAAACTACCAAATTCTGTGAAAATATGCGGCACGTCCACATCTGCTTCCTCACATGCCAACTTGATCTGATTAATAATTTCATCTACCATATAGGCGTAGTCATAATCAAAAGCAAGCGAATTTTTTATAGGAAATCCACCACCAATATTTAAACTATCCAGACTGGGACAAATCTTTTTCAGGTTAATGTAAACCTTTAAACATTTGTTCAGCTCGTTCCAGTAGTACGCTGTATCCCGGATGCCGGTATTGATAAAAAAATGAAGCATCCTGAGGTTCACCTTGTCATTATTCTTTATCTTCTGATTATAAAAAGGAACAATATCCTTATACCCAATGCCCAGCCTTGAGGTGTAAAATTCGAATTTTGGTTCTTCTTCCGAAGCTATTCGAATGCCTACTTCAAAATCATCGTTTATTTTATCACCCAGCAAATCTATTTCCTCATAATTGTCAATTATAGGAATACAATTCTTATGGCCTTCATTTAGTAAGCGGGAAATATTGGCTACGTACTGGTCTCTTTTAAAACCATTGCAGATTACAAAAGTTTCATCGGTAATTTTCCCTGAAGCTTTTAATTTCTCCACGATATTAATATCAAAAGCAGAGGAAGTTTCAATATGTATATCATTTTTAAGCGCTTCATTTAGCACATGCTCAAAATGGGAACTTTTTGTACAATAGCAATAATTGTAATTACCCGGATAATCATGTTTTTCAATAGCCTGTTGAAACCACTTCTTCGCACGATTTATATTTTCAGAAATTCTGGGCAAATAGGTGAACTTTAGCGGAGCACCATATTTTTCTACCAGCTTCATCAAATCGATATCGTGAAAATGCAGGCTGTTTTCTTGAAGTGTAAATTCTTCCTGAGGGAAATAATAAGTCTGGTCTATGAGATCGCTATACTTGGTATTCAATGGATTAGTTTAATTTTAAAAGGTAAAAATCAGATATTAATTTATAGTACCAAAAAATATGGATGGTAAATTCTTGTTAAGAAAATTCCGGTAGCACCCAACCCTGCTCCAACTTTTTGTATGCAAAGCAATACTTTGCGCTGAGCGTCCTTGGTTTGAAGAGAAAAGAAATTATCACTTTTTTGAAATCTTTATCATCAACAGTTTTAACCTTTTCTGATTGGAGTATAAATGTATAAAAATATCTCAAATACTTTCCGAAGAAATTTTCTGAATAGATACTTTAGAAGTGTAAAACTATCATCAGAAAATTCCCGCTTTGCAGCAAGAACAGAAACTCTGCCCCCTGGGAATTAAAGATTACGAAGATTGATTATTTCCTGATTGGTAAGGGTACGAAACCGGCTTCGTGGCAGATCTTTTTTGGTAAGGCCGCCAAATACCACCCGGTCCAGCTTTACCACCTCGTATCCAAGACTTTTAAAAAGTTTCTGAACAATATGTGGCTTTATACTTTTTATTTCCAGTCCAATTTCATTCTTCGGCCGATCTGATACATAACTTACGTCCTGGACGGTAAGTTTACTTTTTTCAATATAAAGCCCCTCTCTTATCTTCTCAAGGTCCTCCTGCGAAAGGTTTTTATTCAATTCCACATGATAAATCTGGCGGATACCATTTTTTGGTTTTGCCAGGCTTTTTGCCAGCGCCCCATCATTAGTAAAAAGCAGAAGGCCGGTAGCCTGGGTATCCAACTTCCCAACAGGATCAAGTTTGGATTTTGATGCTTTGCCCATAATATCCATAACCGTGCGGCCGCCCTTCTCTATACTTCCCGTAGTAAAAAAACCTTTAGGTTTATTGAGCAGAAAATATTCAGGTTTGTCCGGGCTTATACTTCGGCCGTCAAATTTCACTTCATCATTCAACTGCACCTTATAACCCATTTCAGTAACCGTTTTGCCGTTTACAGTAACGTTTCCGGCTGAAATGAAAATATCAGCATCCCTTCTTGAGCAAACTCCGCCATTGGCAATATATTTATTCAGGCGAATCCCACCTGCTTCTGATTTAGATTTTTGTCCTGCCCGTGGGCCGGAGTTCTTGTTAACAGGAGCGTTCCCACGAGAATAAGATTTCTTTCGCTCTCCGTCATGCTGCCGTCCACTCATACTTCCTTTTGAGGATTTGTCGTTTCTACTGCCCATATTGATATTTTTTGCAAAGATACTCGATAGATTCCGAGTTGAATAAAATTTGTAAAAAGATTTAGTGGAGATTGGATCCCCACAGTTTCAAAAGATATAATTTCAGACTCTAATATTCTATTCGGTTGGCCTTTTGCTGCCATTTTTGAAATACATGCAGCCCTTCTTCCCTGGCCATTTTTACAAATTTAATACGACGCGATCCCATATCTTTTTCAATTTCATCATAAATGAATTGATCGTCAAAACCAATTTCAGCGGCATCATCGCGATCCAAAGCATAATAAACCTCATCTGGCCTGGCCCAGTAAATTGCACCCAGGCACATAGGGCAGGGCTCGCAGGAAGTATATAAAATACAGCCATCCAACTGGAAATCATTTAATTTTTCGCAGGCTTTTCTAATCGCCACCACTTCAGCATGGGCTGTAGGATCTTTGGTAGAAGTCACTCTGTTGTATGCTTCAGCTATTATTTCATTATCTTTTACTATTACCGCACCAAACGGGCCGCCGGCGCCTTCATCCATTCCTTTTTCAGCAAGCGCTATGGCCTGCTTCAGGAAATCTTCATGAGTTTTTTTCATTTAACAAAATTTACAATCGCTTCTATTTTCTTCTGAACCTCTCAACTAATCCCGTCTGACGCCCGGGCTAACTTTAGGTGACAATTTTTTCTGAACGGTTGATCCTTCAATTGAGGGTTCAAAATTAATCAAAATCAATGTTCTGTTGCTTCTAAGCCGAAAGATTCTTCCGAAGGAATAAAAACTAAATATATTAGGACAAGCGCGCGAAGCTTGAATCGCAAACCATCCTAAAATTTCGAGATAAGTCTTAAGAAATAAACCTTCAATGAGAATTAAAACACCCGGTTCAGTACCTCATCCGGATCAATAAGTAAAATGCTGAAGACTCCTGCAACAATGATTAGTTTCAAAATATTATGAAGCACCAAATACTGCCATTTTGCTTTGCTGAAGTAAAGAAACAACAGGAAAAACACCAACAATCCCAGTGAAACATAAAAATAATATTCCATATAACCTATTTCAAACCTCGTGCTAAGCAGCATAAGCGGCACCACCGCAATAACCGAAAGCGCCGAAAGAAAAAATTTGCTCCATTTTTCACCATAAACCAGGGGAATGGTTTGATAATTTTGCACCAGATCACCCTGCATATTTTCAAGATCTTTCACTAACTCCCGCATTACAATCATTAAATAAAGAAATGTAGCATGAATAAAAATAACAGTTTCAAAATTTCTGTAGTAGATAAATATTGCAAAAAACGGACTTATTGTTAGGATGGAAGCTACCAGGTTGCCAAGAAAAAGGATTTTTTTGAGCCGGTGGGAATAAAACCAGATCACAAAAATGTACAGGGAGAAAAAGACCACCGCACGAAATGAAACATAACTGGCAAAAAAAATCGCGGCAAAATTCAGAATAAAGTAGACAGAAAGTTTTGTACGCTGACTCACTATTCGGTCCAGCATAGTCTTCTTTGGCCGGTTTATAAGGTCTTTTTCACTATCGTAAAAATTGTTGATAATGTATCCCGACGCAATAACTGTTGCGGTGGAAAGTATCAAAAAAAACAGGTTATCATCAAAAATAACAGCCCTTAAGGGCAAATCATGAGCCAGAATAAAGGCTGAAGTTAGATATTGTGCAATGATTACAATTAGGATGTTGTAACCACGAACCACAGAAAATAAACTAAGCAACTTAAGCAAAAAGCGTTTGTTCATTAAAGCCGCCATGTTAACCCTGAAGTTCTAAAAGTTATAGACTACTTCTAAATTATAGCCTTTAAGTGCTTTTTTAGCTTTTTCTATATCCTCTGTAAAACCTAAAATATATCCACCGCCGCCGGAACCACAAAGTTTCAGGTAATAATCGTTGGTATCAATCCCGTGTTTCCAGATCTTATGGAATTTCGCCGGAATCATAGGTTTAAAATTATCCAGCACCACATGAGAAAGACTTTTTACATTTTTAAACAGAGATTTTACATCACCTTTTAAAAAATCTTCCACACAGGCATCGGTATGTTTAACAAACTGGTCCTTTAGCATTTTGCGGAAAGGCTCCTGTTTCATATTCTCCATAAAAATGTTGACCATTGGGCCGGTTTCCCCGGTTATTCCGCTATCGATCAAAAATACCGCCCCTGTTCCTTTTTCAGTTTGGGAAGGAATTCCTGCAGGCTCTATATTGTTCCCGGAATTAATAAGGATGGGAATACTTAAATAGGAGTTGAGCGGATCAAGTCCCGAAGACTTCCCATGGAAGAAAGATTCCATTTCGCCAAAGATTTTTTTCAGCTTAAGCAATTTGTCCCGGGTAAGATTTTCAAGAACAGTAATTTTATCTGTGGCATATTTATCATAGATAGCCGCCACAAGTGCACCGCTGCTCCCCACTCCATAGCCTTGCGGAATACTGGAATCAAAATACATGCCTTTGGCAATATCTGCATTCAGGTTTTCAATATCGAAATGCACTAATTCCGGATTTTTTTGCTGCAGTTCCTTTAAATGATTTGCGAACCGCTGCAAATTTATATTAGATCTTTTTGCCTCTTCTGAAGGATCCTCCGAAACTTTCAAAGCCCCGTTATAAAAATTATAAGGGATAGATAAGCCCTTGGAATCTTTAATAATCCCGTACTCCCCGAAAAGAAGAATTTTTGAATAAAATAAAGGTCCTTTCATAAATTTTAAATTGAGAATTGTTAATGGACAATTGATAATTATATTTGCTTTGCTGTTTTAATAATAGCAATCAATAATTTCAAAATTTCCTGAATGTCTCTCTGCGAATCCAGATACTTTTCTTTTCTTTTATAAATTAACAACCTTTGCGGAGAATAAAAAGCTTTTTGTTTTGATAACATTTTCCCTCTCCATTGTACATTATCAATTATCCATTGGCAACTGTATTGCTCCGCTTCCCACTTGGTCGCAAATATACTGCCCATTTTCACAATAGGCAACTAACTCATTCTTAATGAATTCAAAAATTTCATATTTATCCTTTTCAGGATAAAGCACATGCACATTTGCCCCTGCATCTAAGGTGAAACATACCGGCAGACTACTCTGCCTCCTGAAATCCCAGATTTTATTGATTATTTCAAGCGTATCTGGCTTCATCAGTATAAAATAAGGCATACTGCTCATCATCATGGAATGCAGGGAAAGGGCTTCGTTTTCCACAATTTTGATGAATTCCTCCAGGTTACCTTCTGCCAAAACCGAATTTAAATCAGCAAGATTTCTCCCGGCTTGCTTAAACCGGGCTTCCGCAAAAGGATGGCCATGCATTAAATTATGGCCAACACTGCTACTCACTTCTTTCCTGCCCTTATCAACCAATAAAATAGTATCCTGATAATTTTTGAAATTTGTATGAACATGATTGGGATAAGGAATCCCAAAAAAATCACTGCTGCCTTTAATTTCCTGATGTTTCCCCCAAACTACAAGTTCTCCTTCAATACTGCGGCAGGCACTTCCTGAACCCAAACGGGATAAAAAAGATGCTTTTTTTATGAAAAATTCCGCAGAAATGTTGGGGTTCAGTTTTTTTTCAATACTCATTAAACAAAGAGCCAAAGCGCTCATCCCACTGGCCGAAGAAGCAATCCCGCTACTGTGTGGAAAGGTATTTTCAGAATGAATTTGTAAAGAATACTCCTTCAGAAAAGGACAGTATCTTTCAATTCGCTTAAAAAAAGTATTAATCTTAGGTTTAAAATCTTCTTTTTTACTGCCTTCAAAGAAAATATCAAAGTCAAAATCAGACCCCGGCTTTTTCTTTTGAAAATCGAGCTGTGTGAGCGTTTTACAATGATCCAGCGTAAAACTCACCGATGGATTGGCTGGAATTTGATGCTTCTTTTTGCCCCAGTATTTCACCAGCGCAATGTTGCTTGGAGACTGCCATTTAAAGCTACCACTTTCAACAGGTTGTAAATATTTCTTTGGAACAAACTCCTCTACGATCATTTCAAAAATTTCAACAAAGGTAAACTTTTATGCTGTTGAATTCTAAAGGAGAAATTCAAATAAATTTTTAAATTAGTATGGAAAACCAACCATAATGAGCAATAAACTACTCATACGCAGCACTATTGCCGTAGCTGTCTGCCTGCTTTTCGGCTTTCTTACCGGGATAGCTACAGAAGCCGGAATCTCGCAATGGTATACAGAGCTCGAGAAGCCACGGTTTCATCCGCCGGCCTGGATCTTTAATCCCGCGTGGCTCATCATGTATTTTTTAATGGGAATTGCCGCAGGATTGGTGTGGCACAAAGGCTTCTATCACAAATGGGTAAAAGTGGCACTTTATCATTTTGGGTTTCAACTGCTGCTTAGTGCTTTTTGGTCGGTATTATTTTTTGGACTCCACCGCCCGTTATGGGCCTTACTGGATATCGCCACCCTTTTTATTCTTGTTCTTATCACTATTAAATGGTTCAGGATAATTAGCAGCAAAGCCATATATCTAATGATCCCCTATGCAATTTGGGTACTTTTTATTGCGGTGGTAAATTTTGAAGTGTGGCGTCTTAATTCCCTTTAGCAGCCATTGCTTTTGCAGCAATAAAGCCACCGGTCCAGGCATTTTGAAAATTATATCCCCCGGTAACTGCATCAATATTTAAAACTTCACCTGCAAAAAACAAATTTTCATGAAGTTTGCTTTCAAAAGACTTGAAATTCACCTCTTTAAGGTCCACTCCGCCGCAAGTAACAAATTCTTCTTTAAATGTGCTTTTCCCGTTTACCTTAAATTTAGCTTCAGTTAACTGGGCAGACAAAGCCAGGAGCTGAGTTTTATTAATATTGGCCCAAATATCTTTTTCCGCTATACCCGAAGCCGCTACCAGGTTTTGCCATAAACGTTTTGGCAGGTCAAATTGGGCATTTTTAAGTACCTGCTGTTTAGCAAGATCAAACTTTAACCTTTTCAAGTTTTCCAGAATTTCTTCGGAAGAAAAGCCGGGCAGCCAATTCACCAGTATTTGAAACTGGTAACTTCTTTGGTGTAATTTTCTTGCACCCCAGGCCGATAATTTTAAAATAGCGGGGCCGCTTAACCCCCAGTGGGTAATTAACAGCGGCCCTTCATCCTGAAGTTTCTCTCCCTGCACTTTTACTTCAGCATAAGTTGAAATCCCGGGAAGACTCTTAATCCGTTCGTCACTAATATTAAAGGTGAATAGCGAAGGGACGGCAGTATTAACATTATGTCCCAGCTTTTGCAGCAAATTCCATATTTTAGGATTACTGCCCGTCGCCATTACTATTTTTTCTGCGGAATAAACCGTTTTTGAAGTTTTTAATTCCCAGCATTCACCTGCTTCCCGTATAGATTTAAGCGTTTCACTTTTCTTTATCTCAATTTTTAGCCTTTCTGCTTCGGAAAGAAAACAGTTTATAATGGTTTCTGAAGTATCTGAAACCGGGAACATTCTTCCGTCTTCTTCAGTTTTTAGATCCACACCGCGTTCTTCAAACCAGGCAATGGTGTCGCCGGTCATAAACTGATGAAACGGCCCGCGCAGCTCCTTTTCTCCTCTTGGATAATTTTTAACCAATTCCTTCGGAATAAATTCGGCGTGTGTAACATTACAGCGTCCTCCACCTGAAATTCGAACTTTGGTAAGAACTTCTTTCCCACGTTCAAGAATAAGGATTTTTGCTCCCGGAGTCATTTCCGCAGCATTTATAGCGGTAAAAAACCCGGCTGCTCCGCCACCAATTATTATAATGTCGTATCTCAATTGTTTGTTGTTTGTTGTCTGTTGTCTGTTGTCTGTTGTCTGTTAATAGTTTTGAAAAACTTTTAACTCAAATCTCACTCTTCACTTTTCCCACTTCTAACCTCTAACCTCGTACTTTTACACCAAATTACAGTCTGTCCGGAAAGTCTGAAATAATTCCGTTCACACCAAACTCTTTCATTCTGGCAATTGCATCAGGTTCGTTTACCGTCCATACATTCACATTAAAACCTTCGGCCTGAGCCTGCTTCACATTATCCCTGGTAACAATACCCACGGAAGGATGAATAGCTGATGCGCGGAGATCTCTCCCCAGGTGTATGGCTTCGGTTAAACTGGCTTTACTTAAAACCCCAATTGGAATATTATTATCCTGTTTTCTTACTTCAAAAAGTTCATTCTTCTGAAAACTGGAAAGGATAAAGTCTTCATAGTCCCATTTGCCCTTTTTGATATGTTCCTGCACTATTTTGCAAACGGCTTCTGCAGTATTTAAGCCCTTCAGCTCAATATTAATTGCGCATTTTTCTTCTATAAGTTCCAAAACTTCAGTAAGCAGCGGAATCTTGTATTTTCCTTCTACTTGTAAAATCTTCAGAAGTTCCCAGTCCTTTTTGGCAATTTCGCCACTGCCATTGGTGGTTCGGTCTAAAGTAAAATCATGGATTACCACAATTTCTCCTGAAGCACATCGGTGCACATCAATTTCTATCATCTCCACTCCAAAAGCAATCGCTTTTTCAATACTTTCCAGCGTATTTTCAGCAAGATGACCTTTTGCTCCCCGATGGCCAATTTTTGTAATCGAATTCATATGACAAATGTATTTATTTAGCTGAAAAGCATTTCCTTTCTGCCTACTAAAATCGATTTTAGAAAGACTTAATATCACTTAACATTTTATTTGATACAGGCCTTCCTAATTTTAGATCAATTTTACCTTCAGCACTAAAAGATTATGAAGGGTACAATTAACTACAAATCGTATAAAATCTGAAGCTATGACACAGTCAAAAAATTTTCCGCAGCAGGACCAGAGTCAGCCGGGCGATCAAAACCAGATGAATCCCGAGCCAAAAATCATCAGGGAAAATTATAAAGGCAGCAATAAACTTGAAGGAAAAACTGCTTTTATAACAGGTGGTGACAGCGGAATTGGCCGTAGTGTGGCCGTGCATTTTGCCCGGGAAGGAGCCGATGTGGCAATTATTTATCTTGAAGAAGACGATGATGCTCTACAAACCAAAAAAATGGTAGAACAGGAAGGCAGAAAATGTCTTATTATTGAAGGGGATTTAAAGAAAGAGGAATTTAGCAAAGAGGCCATTCAAAAAAGCATCTCTGAATTTGGCAAAATTGATATCCTAGTGAACAATGCCGCCGTTCAGTTTCCGCAGGAAAACATTGAAGATATCACCACAGACCAAATGAAGGAAACTTTCGAGACAAATATTTATCCTTATTTCTTTCTTGTAAAGGAGGCACTTAAACACCTGAAAGAAGACAGCTGCATAATTAACACCACCTCTGTCACTTCCTACCGGGGCAGCTCCCATTTGCTTGATTACTCCAGCACTAAAGGGGCCATCACTACTTTTACCAGATCTCTTTCAAAAATGCTGGTTAGTAAAAAGATAAGAGTAAATGCTGTTGCTCCCGGCCCAATCTGGACTCCTTTAATTCCATCTACTTTTGGTGATATTAAAGATTTTGGAAAAAAAGTTCCTATGGGAAGGGCTGGACAACCTTCGGAAGTTGCACCTGCTTATGTATTTCTGGCCAGTGAAGACAGTAGCTATATTACAGGGCAGGTAATTCATATAAATGGCGGGGAACAAATTGGAGGTTAAACCTTCATTTTGTTGTAAATTACACCAAAAGAGATTTTTTAAATAGTATTTATGGATAAATGGTTTGGTAGCTCCTGGGAATCCCTGGCTGCAATATGTATAACGGGAATCGGCATCTATGCAGCAGTAATTATCTTTACCCGAATTACCGGGAAACGCAGTTTTTCCAAAATGTCCAGTTTCGATTTTGCCATGACAGTGGCCGTGGGGTCCATTATCGCCTCCACCCTTTTAACGGCTTCTGTTACTTTAATACAAGGTATTGTGGGCCTGGGGGTAATTTACATGCTACAGATTTCTATTGCCTTTTTAAGACGGTTTAAAATTATAAGCGATCATGTGGATAATTCTCCTTTGCTCCTCATGGACAGGACAGAAATCCTTAGGGATAACCTGAAAAAAGCCCGGGTGACTGAAGGAGATGTGCGGTCAAAATTAAGGGAGGCCAATGTGCTGAATTTATCCCAGGTAAGAGCGGTAATATTTGAAACTACGGGAGATATTTCGGTTTTACACAGTAATGATGAAAATGAGGAATTAGAGGAATGGCTTATAAAAGATGTAAAACGCTGATATAATGCTGAGCTGGACAGATATATTGGGAATAGTTGCGGGAATTTGCACAACGGTTTCAGTAATACCACAGATTAGAAAAGCCTGGAAAACTAAAAAAGTGGATGATGTTTCTCCTTTTATGTTCGGGATTTTAATGCTTGGTGTATTCCTTTGGGTTATCTACGGAATTACTCAAAATGATATTCCTATAATTACCACTAACGGGGCTTCCCTGGCCTTGAATTCCTTTATGCTTTACCTTATGGTAAGATTCAGAAAGAAGAAATAATTACTGACATTCATGATGAAGATTAATTCTAACAGATTTCTGGATTTCAATATTTTTAATAGCCATACATGAACACCAAGCTTGCACTAATCCCAAAAAGAATATGTGCCAAAAGTAACTGAAGAAAATAGGATTTCAACTCTATTTCAGGAGGGTTTTCATTAAGAACAAACATTATTTTCCAGCCACCAATTCCAATAAGGCCGGCACCAAAACCGAAAATAATTCCGCTAAGAAGCGAAATTTCTACAGAAAAAAAATTCCAGAGTAAGCTAAAAATAACAACAAAAAAGAAGCCTATTGAATAGTGAATTATCCATCCTGCAAAACTGGTTTTTCCAACTTCAACAGGAAAGATGCTACTCCTACTAATTAACATGTTTAGCAACTCCGGCGGCCGAAACTGCCCACGCTTTACTGCGGCACATATATATGTAAAAATTGTCATCACAGATGTGGAAATAACACTTGCAAATAGTATCACATAAAAATTCATATTCAATTTTTTAGTAGCTTAAATATATCACATATCTACAAGATTTAACCCGAATAGGAAGGAACTTAACACTAATGCCTTACTCTAGTTAATCTTCACTAAAAATAGCATTAAGATATTCTTAAAGTCTTTCAACAAAAGGCTCCAAGATTTTAAATTTAGCAAAAACCCTTTCTATAAATGATCACAAAAGAAGTAAAATCGCAAAAAGTAAAGCTTTCCGTTGATAAAACTGGAAAAGAGATGAAAGAAATTTTTCAGAATTTTATTATAAAAGACAATCATCCCTGTGTAATGGCACAAACTGTTTTTAGTATGGATCACGTAGACTTTCATACCTATGAAAGTTTTGGTTCCAAAAAGGCAGCTCAGGAAATACTCGCAGATTTAAAAAAATATATAGAAAATTATGATTTTGAGTCAAATGTCTTTTTCACTTTTATGGCTGCTTTTAAAGGCCGTAAAAATTTCAGCGAAGAGCAATTTGAACAATTACTATGGAAACAGCTCCAGTTTCTTCACGAAGTTGATGATACACCATGGGATCCTAATGTAAGCAAAGATCCCGAGAGCAATAAATTTAGTTTTAGCCTTGGCGGAAGGGCTTTTTATATTGTAGGGCTACATCCTAAAAGTTCAAGAAAAGCCAGGCAAAGTCCGTTTCCAACCATTGCTTTTAACCTGCACTGGCAATTTGAAAAGTTAAGGGAAATGGGCACCTATCAAACTGTACGAAATAAAATAAGGGAAAGGGACACACAATTACAGGGAAATATTAATCCTATGCTGGAAGATTTTGGAAAAAACAGTGAAGCGAGACAGTATAGCGGCAGAAAAGTTGGAGAAGAATGGAAATGTCCTTTTCTTAACGGGAAATTGTAAAAATGTATAAAAGGGGTAAATATCAAAAGACCGATAAGAATTATATCTTTGATTTTATAAACAACCACCCATTTGCCACTTTTGTATTACAGGGGAATCGGCTGCTTGCAACTCATATCCCTATGCTTACAAAAGGAAGCCCTGATAATTATATTTTGTACGGCCATATTGCCTATAACAGTGAGCAGTATCAATATTTAAAAGATGGCATTGAAGCCCTGCTTATTTTCCATGGAGCTCATGACTATGTTTCATCTTCATGGTATAAGGAAAAAGATATAAGCACATGGGATTATTCCGCAGTTCATGTAAATGTGAGGTTAAAACTGCAAAGCAGGGAAGAATTGGAACAATCACTTAATGAGTTGGTGGAACATTTTGAAAAAGATCAGAAAAACCCCATTTATTATAAAGATCTTCCTGAAGATATGTTGAAAGAACATTTACCACTCATTACAGGATTTTGGTGTGAACCCGTAAAAACGGAAGCTATTGCAAAATTACATCAGGGATTTGAGAAAGAAGATCTGGAGTCGGTAACCCGGCATTTACAACAAAAGGAAAACAGCCATAGCCAGAAATTAAAGCAGGATATTGAGAAGGAGAATAATATGTAAATAGTTTAGACTATGGCGGCAAAAAGCTTATTGAAAAAATATCAGGAAAAACGAAATTTTGATATTTCTTCCGAACCTTTTGGAGACCCTGAAATCGCAAAAGGTAAAAAGGATATTTTTGTTATTCAAAAACATGATGCCTCTAACCTGCATTATGATTTCAGGCTTTTGGTAGACGGAGTTTTAAAAAGCTGGGCTATACCTTCAACAAACCCAAAAGATAAGCGCCTGGCAATTGCAACAGAAGATCATCCTGTTGAATATGCCGATTTTGAAGGGGTTATTCCTAAAAACCAATACGGCGGCGGAACCGTAATGGTTTGGGATACCGGCACATATAAAATTAAGAAAAAAGACAAAGAAGGAAATCTAATTCCCTTAGAAAACCAGCTGAAAAATGGCAGAGCAAGTTTTGTCCTGAACGGGAAAAAAATGCAGGGAGGTTACAGTCTTATCAGGATAAAACAAGGTGAAGATGAACAATGGCTCCTCAAAAAATCTGATGATGATAAAGCTGATGCAAGAAAAAACCCGGTAAGTACAGAAAATAAATCAGTGCTCACCGGCAGAACGATTGACCAGATTAAAAAAGCTTCAGAAAAAGATGGCAACTGAAAAGTATAAGGGGAAATTCGAGTTCGAAATCACCAAACAGGAAAAAGTGTTTTTTCCCGGGGAAGGTTATACAAAAGGTGACCTGATTGAATATTATGAAAAAATAGCCGAAGTCATGCTTCCGCACCTGGAAAACAGGCCAATTACCATGTTACGATTTCCTAATGGGATTGAAAACAAAAGGTTTTTTCAGAAAGACGAACCCGATTATTTTCCGGACTGGATCAACACCATAAAAATTGAAAAGCAGGATGGCGGCTCTACCTGCTATGTTCTTTGCAACAACAAACCCACTCTGATTTATTTAGCCAATCAGGCTTGTATAACGCCCCATATCTGGCTAAGCAAAAAAGACGAGCCGGATTATCCCGACAGGATGATTTTTGACCTGGATCCTTCCGAAGATAATTTTGCTGAAGTAAAATCTGCCGCACTTATTTTTAAAAAATTTCTTACTGAGAAACTGAATTTACCAGTTTTCCTTATGAACACTGGTTCCCGGGGCCTCCATTTGGCAATACCATTAAGACCGCAAAAGAACTTTGATGAAGTAAGAGGTTTTGCCCAGGAGATTACCATCTACCTTGAAAAACAACATCCAGAGAAATTTACCACGGCCACAAGAAAAAATAAGCGTGAAAATAAGCTTTACCTGGATGTGGCCAGGAACGGCATGGGGCAAACCACAGTGGCACCCTACTCAATAAGGCCAATACCCGGTGCACCTATAGCAACACCTATAGATTGGCAGGAATTATCTACCCTGGATACTGCTCAAAAATATAATATAAAGAATATTTTTCGTAGAATGGGAAGAAAAGAAGATCCATGGAAGAACATAGAAAATTTAGCAACTACTTTGGATGCTGCCAAAACGGCATTTGAGAAAATTATTAAAGAATAAAAAACACAGAATGACACAGGTAATCGAGAAGCAAACAGGCGCAGCTTTCAGAATAAAAAAAGGACAAAAGTTAAAAGTAACCGATCCCAAAGGCCAGCAGGTAAGCGATTTGGTATTATTTAATGCTGAAGACAAAAGGGAAAAAATTTCCAGCGGAAAAACCCTGGATTTTGAGGAGAGCATCCTTATAAGCCGCGGAAACTTTCTCTGGAGCAATCGAAGCCAGAAAATGATGAAAATACTTGAAGACACGAACGGGCGTAATGATTTCCTCCTGGCTCCCTGCAGCCCTGAAACTTTTCAAATTATGTACAATAATTCTGAATATCACCCCAGCTGTTTTGAAAATCTTCATACCAACCTCAAAAAATTTGACATTGAACCTGATGATATCCCCACAGCATTTAACATATTTATGAATGTACAATTTGATAAAAACGGGAAATTAAGCGTTGATCCCCCACTAAGTAAAGCAGGGGATTTTGTTCTTTTTGAAGCACGGATGGATTTGATAGTAGGCTTAACCGCCTGCTCTGCCGAAGACAGCAACAATGGCAGTTTTAAGCCCATCCACTACGAGGTTATAGATTAAACATTTTTCTTACGGTACCGCATATTCAACATTTCAATGGTAAGCGAGAAGAATACGGCAAAGTAAATATAACCTTTGGGAACATGATAGTGTGCTCCTTCCACAATGAGCATTACACCAATTAATATTAAAAATGAGAGCGCCAAAATCTGAATTGTGGGGTGATTATTCACAAATTCACCTACAGGTTTAGCGAATATCATCATTACAATTATTGCTATTATCACAGCTATTACCATTAAGATTATTTCTTCAGTAAGTCCTACTGCTGTTAGTATGGAGTCAAAAGAAAAAACAAGATCCAGTAATACAATTTGGGCAATAGCCGAGCTAAAGGAACTTACCTTTCTTACCGATTGCTCGCCTTCCTGACCTTCTACTTTATGATGAATTTCAAGTGTACTTTTAACGAGCAGGAAAATACCACCGGCAATTAAAATAAGATCCCTCCAACTAAGATCAAAGCTGCTTATTGTCATTACAGGCTCTGTTAATCCAATAATCCAGGTTATACTTAGAAGCAGAAGAATACGTGTGATAAGGGCCAGAGAGAGTCCACCCAGGCGGGCTTTTTTCTGCTGATTTTCAGGCAGTCTTCCAGCTACAAGTGATATAAAAATTATATTATCAATCCCAAGAACTATTTCCAAAAATGTTAGTGTGAGCAGAGCTACCCAGGTATCGGGCTGTAAGAATATTTCCATATTAAAAAGCGGATGAAGATTTTGAAATAAAGGTCCAAATTAGGAAAAATGGATTAAACTGAATTTAGTTTAGCTCAACTTTATCTTTACATTTAACTACAATTCCAGGGCTTCTATTTTGTTTTATAAATTAATTCTTCCTTTACAGATCGTATTTTTGATTTATTCCTGATAACTAAGCCTGTAGATAATACCGGTCTCATCATCTGCAATTAATACCGACCCATCCTGAAGCTCAACTAATCCCACAGGCCTGCCAAATTGGGAAGATCCATCTTTGCTTAAAAATCCGGTGACGAAATCTTCAGCTTTTGCAGCTTTACCATCTGCAAAGCTAACTTTCATTAACTTATAACCTGAAGCAGGTTTCCTGTTCCACGAACCGTGAAAAGAAACTATAGCTGAGTTTTCATATTCCTCGGGAAACATATTTCCCTTATAAAAAATCATATCCATAGGTGCACTATGTGCGGTGAAGAGCAGTTCAGGATAAGTAGTTTTTTTAGCATATTCCTCCCATGTTGTTTTTGGAGGTTCATCGGCTTTATTAAATTTTCCATCAGCGTATATATATGGCCAGCCATAATTATTACCTTCTTCGATCCTATTTAACTCTTCTTTTTGATCATCATCTCCCAGCCAGTCAATACCATGATCCATACCATACAATGCTCCGGTTTCAGGATGCCATTGAAAACCAATGGTATTACGAAGCCCTGTAGCAAAAATTGTTCGTTCCCCCGTTTCAGGATTTACTTTCAAAATAGTCGCATTTTCCTCCCTGGTCTCTGCGCAGGCATTACAGGTGCTTCCTACGGATACATACAACATCCCATCTGGCCCAAATTCTATAGTACGATTTGGATGCTGACCTCCATCTGGTAGATTTTTAACAAATTTTTCCAGCTCTCCTATAGAACCATCGTTATTAATCTCAGCTTTAAAAATATCATTAACGGTAATGAGATAAAAAGTATTACCCTTTATAGCCACACCATGTGCACCCTCTTTTGTTACCACAGTATTTTGGATGTCTGCCTTTCCGTCCCCATTTTCATCCTTCAAAAGCACTACATCTCCCTGGCGGCGGGTAACATAAACATCTCCGGATTCGCTTACCGCCATCATCCTGGGTTTTTCCAGGTTTTCAGCAAATTTCTGAATCTTGAATCCTTCCGGCATTTCAAGGGAACTGAGCTTATCTTCCGTGGGGTTAACTTTTTCAGGCTTATAAATATGCCCAATTTTCTCTTCGGAAATCACCCCTTTTTCCTGGGAAATACAATTAATTGTTCCCACAATTAAAAATATGAACGGGATTAAATTTATTTTCATAGCTTCTCATTTTAAATAAAGCCTGAAGTTAGATTTAAAATGCAGCAATCTTCGTTAAATACTGGTTAATACGTGTTTAAAATTTCTCTAAAACTAAAAATAGTACCGATGAGGTTTATATACAGGTGTTCTTTCATTAAGAAACGCTCGCATACGTTAAGAAATTTCTTATCTGTCAATTAGCTAAATACGGCAATTATCGATTATTATATATCTTACATTCGCTAAAACTTACAGCAATGTTTACAAAGCCTTACATACTTAAACTTTTCCTGTCCCGCGATAAGCGCTTTTTCAATATGCTCAAAATGGCCTAATTTTATGCGTTCCCTTTCTTCCGGTAACAACTCACAGAATTCAGTATGAATTACATGCAGGTTATTTATCCTTATTTTCTTTGCAATATAAAAGCAGGAAACACCTTCTTTATTTTGTAAAGGTAGAAGGATATGGTTTATCAATAAGGTTTTGAAAGTCAATTCATACAATTTTCAACTAAATTATAAATCTGTTTTACAACAAATGTTTAATGAAAATTATGAAGTGCAATTTGATTTTATGAAAAGGTTAATTTAAAGGCGTTTGCCAATCTATTTCCACAAATTATTTACAATACACAGTCCTTATCTCCTGGTCTTCCAGCTTTCTCGGATCAAGGTTATGATAAAAACAAGATCGGTTTCAACTAAAATATAATAAAAATAAAAAAGCCCTTCATTCCTGAAGAGCTTTTTGTGCGGGCGAGAGGATTGGAATGCAAAGAAAAAAATTCCTTTTTCAGGAGATAGACGAAAATTATTTAGGGTGGTTTATACATTATCTTAAGCATGAAACAAAGTACAAACCCAGGAAAGAGATGAAATGCTAAGAGTATTG